>MGTI01000091.1:0-11232 GCA_001799365.1 Desulfobacterales bacterium GWB2_56_26
CTCCTGGCGGATTTCGGTGTAGACGACCGGATAGGGCTTGTCCCGGCCGACAAGGTAAAGATCGGCGGCTTTCGAGCCATCCACCACGCCTCTGGCGATACCCGCGGTGGCATTTATCCGCAGGAGGCCGTTGTCTTCCGGACCGGGGTCCCGGCTGTAGACGACTCCGCTGACCAGGGCGTCGACCATGACCATGCAGCCGACGCACATTTCGATGTCTTCATGCCGGTAGCCTCGCTGACGGCGGTAAGCGATGGCCCTCGCCCCATATTTACTGGCGATGACCTCTTTATAGGCGGCGACCAGGGTCTTCCGCTCGACATCCAGCACCGAGTTGTAGAGGCCGGCAAAGGAGACGGTGCCGCTGTCCTCGCCCAGGGCGCTTGAGCGCATCGACACCAGGCACCCCGGGTAAGAGGCCTTCTCCAGCCGGGTATAGTGCACCTGCAGCAATTCCTCCAGATCGGTCGGCAGCGGCAGATTGTTGATCATGGTCTTGATGCCGAGACATCCCTTGTAGAGAGCGTCGAGATCGTCAGGGTCCAAAACCTGTAGCCGCCGATTGATTTCGGCGATATGTTCGGCGGTCAGAAAACTCTCTGTGGCCGTCGCCGTCAGCACAAATCCCGGCGGGATCACCACCCCCGGCAGCCGGGTCAGCTCGCCCAGGTTTGCCATCTTGTCGCCGATAAGCAGACGGTGTTTGAGACTTACCTCCGTAAGGCTCATAATGAGCGGCCCCTGCCGGGGCACGGGTTTTCTTTCGACGATCTGTTCCAGGCCGGAACCGATCGAATCGAAGATCCTCTCCAACTCGCCGTAGCGGCCGGGCGACATGGCGAGGAGACTGCGGACCATCTTGTAGACGTTGACCAGAATGGTGGTGATTTTCGACCGGATGACGGCCATCCGGTACGACTCCCCGCCGTAATAGATCTTCTCCAGATCGGCCATGGCCTGCAGGGCGTTGTTGTTGGCGGTGAGCAGGCTGCGGAAATGCGAATATCTCTTCCTGAAGCCATCGCAGAATTCTTCGTAACTCAACTCAGGCGGAGGCGCGGGAAAAAGGCTTTCTTTGAGGTAGGAAAATATTCTCAGCATACCTGGTCGTCCTTCGGGATCTGACCCGGCCGGATTCATTTCCGACCGGGTCGGTCCCGTTAAAACATCAATGGCCTATCTTATACCCCAACCCTTCAAAAACAAACATCAGGCCGAACCCGTACCAGAGAGTATAGATCACATAGAAAGCAAGGGACGCCAGTACCAGCACGATATTCGCCTTCCAGTTCTCTATATTCACGCCATAGTAGTTAAAAGCAGGTTCGAGCGCCTTTTTCTTAATATTTTCAAAAAGCTTTGCCCCATCAAAACGTTTTTCGGCAGTGAGATACTTGCTGATTTTGGAACACGCCGTCCACCAGTTGAAGATAACTCTTTTTTCATCATAACCATATTTATCAACCAATGGCTTACCGTTGTTATTGAACAACATGTCGGCATCTTCCAGAGCTGTTTTCATTATCTGGCCGACATTTCCCTTGATGTTCAATTCCACACCTGCGACGTCGACCTGCGCTCCGCTTGCGGCAAACAACTTGGCGATTTCCGCCGCCTCCTTCTCATTGGCCAGTTTTATTTTTGTCTCGAGTGCCTTGTCGGCAAATTTCTCACTCTCTACCAATGATTGGGGAATGAAGTAAGACGAACCCTTCGAGATCATATTGAAGAGATTGTCCATATAATCAAGCCCATTCATTTTGCCGGGAAACACCGGACTGAAGATGATCCCCAGAAGTGCAAAAAAGGAGACCACCATGAAAATTCCACGAACTTTCAATTTGCTTTGCATGCTCATATTAATCACCCTCCGATTTTAGAATCTTTTAAAATTGGCGAAGCAGATGGAGCAAAATCGGGTACATGCTCCGACTTCAGCTCCTTCAGGTTGGCAAAAAAGACCCAAAATACCCAGAGAGCAAATGCGCCGATTACCAGGAAGAACAGGCTGTTGCCGATCAGATCGAGCATCGCCCCGGTCTCCTTCGATATCTGAATATACTCCATGCTTTTCAGTTTTCCCGGCATGGCGAAGAACCGATTGATGAAACCGGCCGTTACGGCCAGGGCGAAAAAGCCGCGAATCTGCACACCCGGCACGACCTTAGTAACGAGTGAACCAACCTGCACACCGATCAGGGAGCCGAGCAGCATGCCCATGGCCAGGGTATAGAAGACGAAGCCGTAAATGGCGTACTGACTGATCGAGGTGTAGCCGGCGGTAAAGACGATCTGGAAAATGTCTGTACCGACCGTGGTCATCGAGGATACACCGAGACCATAGACGAAGATCGGGAAGGTCAGGAAGCCACCGCCGACCCCCATGATCGCGGCTGCGGCACCGACCAGGAGACCGCTCATCCAGAGGAAGACCGCAGACAGCCTACGGCCGCCGGGAGTTACTCCCTGGTCAAAGGTCAGCATCGGGGGGATATTCATGGCCTGCAATTTTTTTCCGAGCGGCGGAACATCCTCGGCCCGGCCCGCTTTCTTATTGCTCACTGATTCGCCTCGCCGTGCCTTGAAGTAATCGGTCAGGGCATAGAAAGAGAGAAAACCGAGAATGAAGACATAGACCACGGTAATGAACAGGTCGCTCAGCACCGGATTGAGGTCGTAGAGATACCTGTTCAACATCCCGCCCAGGGTGGCACCGACCAGCGACCCGATAAGAAAATGCACCGCCAGGCCGATTGAGATATTTCCCATCTTACGATGGAGGACACTCCCCATGATCGCCTTGGCGAAGATGTGGAACAGGTCGGTCCCGACCGCAAGTATTCCCTTGACGCCTGCACTCATCAGCGCCGGAGCAATGATGAAGCCGCCGCCTGCCCCGATACACCCGGTGATGAGACCTGCACAGAGACCGACAAAGACGGAAGCGAAAAAAATAAGGTTGGTATAATGTGACGGCATGTAGGCTGACTTGCCGCCGAGCACATTCGGCAGACCGCCGCCGTCCCCGGCGGCTATGGCAATGCCGCCGAGGAGGACCGGCAGGAGCATGAGAATCAGAATGTTTCTCCGCTTCCGGTTGCTCAGGATATTGTTTGACATCTCCAGATCCCAGCGTGCATAGGCCTGGGAGCCCTGCAGCATCAACTGGTAAAAATCCCTGAAATAGCTCATACGTGCACCCCTTTAAAAAGTTATAGTTATGTAGAGGGCGAAAGATTTTTCGCCCCTACTAGCTTGGCATGGCCATGTGTTTCTTCATCTGGGCCGCCTCGATTTTTTCCTGATGGAGCCGTTTTTTGTCATAGGCATCGGCCAGTTTTTCCAAGAGCGGCTCGAGCTCGATCGGTTTCATCAGATAGTCGAAGGCACCCAGTTTCATCCCTTCGATCCCCGAATCGACCGAAGCATGGCCGGTCAGCAGGAGGACCTCGACCAGTGGCTTCAGATTGCGGATGTGCCGCAGGGTCTCGATGCCGTCCATATCCGGCATCTTGACATCAAGCAGCACCACATCGGTACGATTGTGTTCCAGGATCTCCAGCGCCTTCCTGCCACCTGCTGCGCCCTCTACATGCAGGCCTCTTTTGGCCAGCCTTTTCATGATAACCTCTCGGAATTCATCCTCATCATCGACTACCAGCACATTAAATTCTCTCATGGCGTTACTCCTTTTTGATTGTAGTAATAAAAATCGATCGGCCGCATGCCCCTGACGTTCACTCCTGCTTGTAATGCACCACCGGCAGGGTGATCCGAAAGAGAGCGCCTCCGTCCTTCCTGTTTTCCACGGAAATCGAACCGCCCAATTTCTTGACGATGTCGTAGCTGATATAGAGTCCCAACCCGGTCCCCTTGTCGGGGTCTTTGGTGGTAAAAAACGGCTCGAAAATCTGCTTGAGATGCTGCGGCGCAATACCCGGACCATTGTCGCAACACTCGACCACCAGCTTGCCATCGGCATTTTTGCGCGTTGCGATCTCGATGACGCCTTTGGCGCCCACCGCATCGAGCGCATTGTTGATGAGGTTGAGAAACACCTGCTGCAGCTGCGGCCCGTCGGTCATGGTCGTGGGCAAATCGGCGGCCAGATTCCTGACAATGGTGATGCTGTTGTTCTCCGCCTCGCGCTCGACGAAGGAGAGGGTCTCGTTGAGCAGATCGTTGATCTGCACCTGATCCTTCTGCGCTGTGATCTTTTTCGAGAAACCGAGCAAACGATGGGTAATGGTGCCGGCCCGCTTGACGTGATAGCGGATTTTGTCCACCGAATTCTGGTATTCCGCCATGTTCTTCACGGCTGCCGGATCTTCTTCCGGCAGCAGCTCGCTGATCCAACCCGCCTGATTGGTGATCATCTGCAGCGGGTTGTTGATTTCATGGGCGATTCCCGCCGCCAGGCGACCGATGGTCGCCATCTTCTCCACGTGGGCGAACTGCAGGCTGTGGGCGGCATGCTCCTTATCCGCCCGTTCCAAATGATGGGCAAGTGCCACACTGATCGCCACCGCTGCGGCCAATGAGATGATGATGATGGTGACGACGACGATAAAAATGCGGTTTCTGAGGGTAAGATAATATCCCAGCGAGTCGGCAATATTCGCCTTCAGCACCAGCACCCACTGACCGTTGCCGATCCAGCGTGTTTTATAGATAAAGGAATCGGTCACCACGGCCTGGGCTCTGCTGTCGAAGGAAATGTGTTCCCGGTCGATTTCGCTGAGCTCGATTTCACCCAACAGACTCGGCGTCTGGAGCTGCCCCCCCCGGTTAATGATGAAGGCATCGCTGTGTGGGCCAAGCTGGGCGGAATGGAGCAGCGAGTTGAAAATGCTCGAGTTGATGGTCGCCCGCAGCACAAAGGTTCTGAGCGAGTCGGTTACCGCCACGACAAAATGGGGAACATTGCGATATCCGGTGAAGACATCGCTGACATGCACGCCGCTTATCAGCGTCTCTTTAAACCACGGCGCGTCGCCATAGGTTTTATCTTTGACCAGGCTGCGATAGGGGCCGACATAACCGTGCTGGGTACCCGCGGAGTCGATCACCTGCAGGTCGACGATATCCCCTTTCGGCCCCATGGCCAGATACAGCTTATCGAGATTTTCCTGATTGAAAAAAAAGTCCTGGGGATAAAAGGAGACCATCATGCTGAGCAGGGATATCTTTTCGTTCAGAAAGACCGAGATGACGTCGCTGCGGTGTTCGATGGTGCTGGCGGCGAGTTCTTTCAGCTTGACGACATTCGTACCCTCGACCGCATCTTTCATGATCCAGGCGAAACTGACGATGGGCACAATGCTCAGACAGAAAAAAGCGATCAGCAGCCTTCTGGTTAATGCCGAATAATATTTTTTCTGTCGTTCCATGATTATGCCTCGCTTACCCGGTGAAAAATGAACTCAGTTCGGCGGTCAATTGGTCGAGCGGCATGTTCTCGGTGACGATCCGGTCCGCCGCAATTGCCAGCAAACCGTTATCGGCGGCGAGCTTGGTCGCCCGGTCGACAAAGAGAATGGTCTTCAGGTTCGGCATGCCGGCCAGGAGATCGCAGGTTGCGGCCAGATCCTTGTTGAACGAGCGCTGAAAAACGACCACCACATCGGGTGCGAAGGTGAGGAGGGTCAAATGAGCCTGCCTTCCGAGCGTGGCGCTTTCCGCCAGCACCAGATTGCGATTATGGGCGAACAGCTTACAAAGATGATCGAAGGTCTCTTCCTTTTCATGCAACTCGCTGCTGCCCGCTGCCAGAAAGAGGATCTTGCCGGTCTTCGGAGGAAGCAGGGAGGAGGCGACAGGCATATTGTTGCGGAGCAGGAACCAGAGAACCTGTCCCACATCGACCAGATTGTCATCGGTTACAGCCGGCCGGAGGATCTTCATGGTAAGCAATCCCTTAACCTTTTTCGGGGAGATCCGGCAGGCTGTGGCAATCTCGTCAACGGTGAGAAGCCGCTGCTGTTGCTGTCCGCTGTAATACAGTCCCCTGATCATCCACTCTCCCTTCTTCCTGATCGGTTTGAAGTCGTTGGCCTTTCCCATGCCTTGACTATAGCAACCGTCATGCCACCCTCTGCCCAGTGATAATAGTGCATGAATCCAATATCTTACCTACTAACACCCAGAAACCGGCGTCGCCTCCTCCCCGGTTAAAAAGGAGTATTTGTTAAGAAATGGTGACAAAAACCCTCTTCATGACCTAACTAATGAAAATAAATATATTATTTCTTGTTAACTGGGGGTGACAGCAGAACAATGGTGAAGTGAGGCAATGTGTAGCGGCGGTAACAGCTGGTCTGGAGGATCCTCTTCTCTCGAAGTGGAAACGAAGTCCTGAGTGGTGCGGGGTCGCCGAGAACGACGGACAGGAGGAAAAGGTTTAAGGCCGTTCCGTCATGGTTATTCGGCGCCCGAACCCATCCTGTTGAAATTCATCAAGGCGACGAACAGGTCGTCCTGGAGCAGCGGGTAGATGTTGCCGTAGCAGTAACCATGCCGTTTCCAGCAAGCCTGCCATGGCACGAAATAGCGTTCCTTTCTCCCCCGAAAACCTTGCATGTCTATCTCAAGCCCAGCGACACAGATGAGATTCCGGAGATCCTCGGGACCGGTCGCCGCAAAGGTTTCGCATACCCCGGAGAATCCGGTTTGCAGATGGACCAGCGTGGCCGCGAGATGCGGGGTTTTATGGGCAACGATCCACGGCATCATGGCCGCAACCTCCGGGAAGGCAGGCGAATCTGTTATCCATGACTCGCCGGTAAAGGAAAACAACTCCGGCGTGAGATGTTCGCCGATCGGACTGAAGATCCCGGACTGCCAGGAAAAATTTTTATCTTTCAGGGTCTGTCTGAAATGAGCCGCAAGGGTCAAGGTGACCAGCGACCTCGCGGTTGAAGAGGTACGCTGCGAAGTCTCGCCGGGTTGGGCAATCCTGGCGACATTCACCTGCAGACCGACGCCGGCGGTGGTGTCCTTGCCCGAGACCAGGAAGTCGGGCACGATAATCACCGGTCTTCCCGCACTATCGCAGCCCAGGCGGATATGCTCCTGGGCAAACCGGTATTGCCGAATATAGGGAGCAATGAAATCGGCCGGTGTTGCCGGCATCCCTGTTCCGGAAGAGAGCCTGATCTGCTGACCGGGTAGCCCGATGTATGCGCCCCAGTTTTGCTCGTAGGGAATCGTGGCGGCCAGGATGGCGATATGATCATGCTCATCCTTCCCGTCATCCGGTCCGCGAGATCCCGGCGCCAAATGATCGGCCATGTTCTTTGCGGTCTCGCCCGATCTGGTCACGACCGGGTCGTTGAACCCGAGGGAAAAACAGAGTTTTTTCAGACGAGGCAGGAAGTCGTAAGCGGGAATCAATCGCCCGCGGATCTTGCAACTCGGTATGTGGGGTAATGGGTCTGAAGTAAACAATTGTATCGCTCCATCCATGACAGAATTGCCCAAAGAGAATAACCGGATAGAAATGCGTTCTTGCAAGGTCTAATGAAAGCGGCATGCCTTTTGCGACTGTTGGATAGCAACCGGCATGCCAGTCCATTTGCCCAGGCAATGTTCAACTTTGCCTCAAGATAATAGTTAGTTACCTGTGTCATCTGGCGAGAGGGCAGAGCTGACCGGCGAACCATGGCTGGCCATTTTCGTAAAGCTACGGTGACAAAAACCGGATCCCGCCCATAATTATTTGGAATAATGGCAAAAATATTGTTAACTGGGAGTTACAATCGAGGCAAGGCGAAGAATTGGGATGTGTAGCCGAGGTAACAGCGGGGGCGGGTATGGATGATGAGAAGAATGCAAAAACGGGTGAAAGCTTGCTGATCGATATTCTGGAGAGACAGAAGAAAGACCTGGTCGTCAGGTTTCTGAAAAAACACGAAGAGGTCGAGGCCAACCGGTCGTTTATCGACAAGATCATGTCGAACCTCTCCGACCTGATCATCGTCCTGTCCGCCGATCTGCAGATCGTCCAGGCCAGCAAGGAGTTCTATAAGGTGCTGGAAGTCCCGGAAAAGGATAACGGTCTCTCGCTGAAAGACATCACCGGCAGGGAGAGCCTGAAGTTGCTCACCGAGCGCCTGGCCGGCGGGGAATTTCACGAGCTCGAAACGACGCTGATCAGCCGAGGCGGCAAGCCGGTGCCAGTCATCATCCGCGGGACCACCTATGTGACGGAATCGGGGCGCATCCTGCACATGCTGGTCGCCTCCGACCGGCGTGATTTCTACGATGTCATGGGGCGGATGCGGGAGGTTCAGGATCAGCTCATCCATTCCGGGCGCCTCGCGAGCCTAGGCGAAATGGCCGCCGGCATTGGCCACGAACTGACCCAGCCGCTCAACACGGTGCTGCTGCTCGCCCGGAACTGCGTGAAAGCCATGGACAATCCCGTACAGAACACGGCGATGATCAAGGAAAATTTGGTAACGATCATCGAACGGGTGAATCATTCCTCCAGCATCATCAGGAGCCTGAAAGGGTTCGCCAGCAAGGCCAAGGAAGAGGCGGTGCCGGTGCGGATCAATGTCATTATCCTCGACGTCCTCAGTTTCCTGGATGCCCAGCTGCTGCTCTCCGACATCGCCGTCGATCTTGCGCTGGCGGAAAAGGACTACTGGGTGCTGGGCCATGAGGTTCGGATCGAGCAAGTCCTGCTTAACCTCATCCAGAACGCCATCCAGGCGATGGCCGAGACCAGGAACCCGGTCCTCAGGATCACCACATTCCGCCATGCCCGGGTCGACCCGGAGAGCCTGCAGCCCAAAGCCTATGTGGGGATCTCCGTCAGCGACAACGGCGATGGGATCGATCCGGCCATCCAGAACAAGATTTTCGATCCCTTTTTCACCACGAGAGAAGTCGGTTCCGGGATGGGCCTGGGCCTCTCAATCGTCGAACGGATAGTCAGAGGCTTCGGAGGGCAGATCAAGGTGGACAGCATTCCCCACAACGGAACCACCTTCACCGTCTATCTGCCCGAATATGAGAAAGAAGAGAGTTCGCCGACATGAACCCCACCCCGGAAGGTCATAAAATGGATAAAAAACGTGCCATTCTCGTTGTCGATGACGATCAGTATCTGCTGTCGGCCATCGGCCAGACCCTGATGCTGAACGGCTATCGTGCCGATCTTCAGGCCAGCCCTGTGGGGGCACTGGAATCAGTGAAAAAGGATTTCTACTCGGCGGTCATCGCCGACATCAGGATGCCGGTGATGGACGGCATGCAGCTCTTGGCCGAGATCGGCAAAATGGACCGCGACCTGCCGATCATCATGATCACCGGGCATGGCGATGTAGCCCTGGCGGTCCAGGCCATCCGGGCCGGGGCCTACGATTTCCTGGAAAAGCCGGTGGACGAGGAGGTGCTGCTCGCATCGCTTTCGCGGGCTGTGGAAAGACGGCGGCTGGTTCTTGAGAACCGGCAGCTCCAGGAGGAGCTATCACGCCAGAGCCGCCAGTCGTTTTTCCGTGGCATGGTCGGCTGTCACCCGCTCATGCATCGCCTCTACGATGTGGTGGAGATTGTCGCAAAAGAATCCGATCCGGTTCTGCTCTCCGGCGAAACCGGCACCGGCAAGGAGCTGGTGGCCCAGGCCATCCATCAGATCGGCAGGCCGCAAGGGACGTTTGTCGGCGTCAATATGGCAGCGCTGCCGGCGGAGATGATCGAGTCGGAGTTGTTCGGACACGAGCGGGGGGCCTTTACCGGCGCCGTCGGCGTCAAGATCGGTAAGTTCGAATATGCCCGGGAAGGCACGATCTTTCTCGATGAGATCTGCAGCCTGCCTTTCACCCTTCAGGCAAAGCTGCTCCGGGTCCTTGAGGAGCGAAGCTTCTGCCGCCTGGGCAGCAATGCCCAGCTGCCGTTGCAGGCCCGAATTATCTCGGCAACCAACAAGAATCTGGCAGAAGAGATCACCGCCGGACATTTCCGCCAGGATCTCTTCTACCGCCTCAATGTGCTGTCCATCGATATCCCGCCGCTCCGCAAACGCAAAGAAGACATTCCCCTCCTGGTCGAGTATTTCCGCCAGGAATACTGCCGCGAACGGCAGCAGACCGTGCCGCCTTTCACCGCCCAGCAGCTGGAGAAAATCGCCGTCCAGGACTGGCCCGGCAACATCCGCGAACTGCGCAACCACGTGCGGCGGGCCTGTGTCTTAGGCGAGCCGCCGGAGGAGTCGGCAGAGTCCGCGACAGCTGCGGTTTCCGCCGTGGCCGTGGCGGGCGAACAGGGCCAGCAGTCGCTCAAGGACTATATCGAGCAGCACGAAAAAGAGTATATCATCCGCGTTCTCTCCGAGCGCGGCGGCAAGGTCGGCGCCTGCCATCAGGTGCTGGGCCTCTCCCGCAAAGGGCTGTATGACAAGATCAACAAATATTCGATCGATCTCGCCGCCTGTAAAAAGGAGGAATGATCGGCATTGGATTCTTTGACCAATCAAATAGCTGCTCCAGGGTGGCGACAAAGCCTCAGCAGGGTCGATGAAGAAAATCGTCGTCAGCTCGATCTGGAATCTTCTTTCCTTGAGAGTCAGTTTTATTCTGCTCGATGTGCTCAAAGCTGCCGGGCTGTGAGAGGGCAATGAGGTTATAAGACGGCGTTACTTAACCGCCTACGGGCATTTCATTTGAAGATGTTCAGGCTATATACGTAATATGGCAGCATCAAACAATAACAAGGTTAGCAGTAACAATCTTTTGGCCCTCACAGATCGATGCCAACATAGTACCTGTCCGTTCACCCGGAAGATACCATTGCCGAACCGTCTTCCTGCAACCAACCAGGAGGAAAACGTTTTAATGAATGGTGCTGTTTGAAAAACGAAATCAGCACGAGCTGCGGAAATCAAAGTCAGACACTATTTGTGAAATATAAAAGCAAGGTTACAATTTTAATGATATGTGTTAAGGACATACCTTTGGGGCTAAGAAAATTCGGAAAAAAGGAGATAGCAATGAGTAGGATATTTAGCCGAGCAGGAAGTGTTTTGATCATTTCTTCTGTTCTGATTTTTTTTCTGCCTGTTTTGAGTAATAGCACTGTTATAAATTATAACTATGATTTTGCTAGTAATACCTTCACAAAAGTATCAGCAACATATGGTTCGGTCCAGGCACACTCAGGCTATATTGATGTTTTAGACGGCAACAATTTGTACATCGCTGGTAAAGGATGGGTAGACTTGGCTGCTGC
>MGTI01000091.1:11329-20441 GCA_001799365.1 Desulfobacterales bacterium GWB2_56_26
ATTGATGTTTTAGACGGCAACAATTTGTACATCGCTGGTAAAGGATGGGTAGACTTGGCTGCTGCTGGAGTGGAGGGTAAATTGGTAGATTGGGACTATTACAGCAATGGAAACCAAGGTTGGTTTATTACAGACCAATCCAATTATAGTTATAGTTTTGCTAGCAATACTTTCACAAAATCATCAGTAACATATGATTCGGTCCACACACACTCAGGCCAAACTGATGTTTTAGATGGCAACAATTTGCTCATCGCTGGTAAAGGGTGGGTAGACTTGGCTGCTGCTGGAGTGGAGGGTAAATTGGTAGATTGGGACTATTACAGCAATCGAAACCGAGGGTATTTTATTACAGAGACTCCTGCACCAGTTCCAGAACCAGCCACAATGATCCTCTTTGGCACCGGTATTGCCGGACTTATAGCAGCACGTAGGAGAAAGAAAGCCTGCTGATAGCCGGTATCTTTCCACCTAAAAAATTGTTCGACACCAAAGGCAGAGTCATTAAGTTGATTCTGCCTTTTTCATTTGACCATCAATCAACAAATATTATCTCTCCTTCCTACTTCTCCACAGTATCTTTCTCATAAAGGCACCTCCTGCAATCTTCCAGGGAGAATTGCCCTTACGAGCAATTCGCCTACCTTTCCCGAAGGCAGGAAAGGCACAAACACTGCATCGCCACCATGAATTGCCAGTGGAAACCTCAATCAATCACCTACCTGCATAGACGAAACACTACTACTGTTGCCCAAAAGAGGGCGAGGAACCGGCCTCGCCCGTTAAGGAGGTCTATCCGTTAGAGTCTCAATCCACAGGATTGCTTCAGTGTCATTCACCTTCCCGAGGTACCGCTACGTAGTTGAGAGGTCAGCATGGCGCAGAATGACTTTGCTGACGATTTCTATGGGAGTACCAGACCTTGAGGCATAGGTCGCAGCATGCCGCCGAAGATCATGTGGCCGCAGCTCGATATCAACCATTTTTCCCGCTTTGCTCACCATAGACCAGGCGGCAACGTAGGAAATCGGAAAGATTTTGTCATTCTTGCTGATATTTCTATCTCTTACATAGTCGGTTAACCTTGCCATTATTTTTCGTGGAACATAAACCGTCTCTTCGGCACGCCCACTTTTCGGGTTCTGGATGGTCAGGTTAAGGACTTCGCCGACTCTCATGCCGCTCCTGGCCATCAATTCCAGCATCAGTCTGTTTCTGGTGTTTGCCGTACGAAAAATGATCTCATCAATCGTCTCACTGGATCGCCTGGGGCCGCTTGAAGATCTTTCTGATGACGGACGTGTTGCATGGATTGGTAAGAGCCGGCATGGCGGTGTTGATACTAAAATTGTAGAAAGCCGCCAGAACTGAATATCGATTCCGCTTTGTGGCTTGCTTGTTGTTTTTCGTCAGTGAAAGCAGAAACTCCAGGACCTCCTCCTGGGAAATGCTTGCGAGATCGCGTTTGCCGAATCGGGCAGTGAAACGGGTAAGGACGAACTCACATGTTTTGACGGTATTTTTTTTTGGAGTTGACCCGGTGATACTGCAGATGGAAATCGACCGCCTGTGAAACTTTCATCGTGCACCTCCTGTCGTTGGGTGGTTGGCGAAACTGCCATGAGAACAAGTATACCTCATGTTGCAGATCGCTTGACAGGAGGGGGACAGGCTCAGGAACCACCTCCACTCTTGAAACATCAATTTGATTTGTCAGACATTCACCTTACATTGCCAATAACAACATTATGGCGCACCACAACGACCGATCCTGCCATGGAGGCGGCGGTTTTACCCTTGGTAGATGGATGTTCAGCTAAGGGGACGAAAGAATGGACATCTCAGCTTCAGGTTTCGACGACAAGGTTGCGAGCTGCTCGGGCGCAGGACCTATGAGATATTCGAAGCGTACTGGCTTATCAGCCGGATGACCATACATACATTGGGAGCATATTATGCGTTGGCGCGGAAATCCTAAAAGTAACAATATAGAAGACCGACGTAGTGAGCGTGTCTCCGGACTCGGCGGCTCAGGCGGTGGTGGCATGTTACGTCTGCTGCCCATGGTCTTTAAGCTTTTAGGCTTCAAAGGTACTGTGATACTGGCAGTGTGTGTGGGCGTTTTCGGTTTATTTACCGGAAACCTCGGTAATATCTTAGCGATCCTTGGTCTACAACAAGATGCCACCACCAGTGTGTCCGAAGCACCGCTTCGAGAAACTGCTGAAGAAAAAGAACTGGTGGACTTCATTTCAGTCATCCTGGCCGATACTGAAGAAACCTGGTCTACCTTGTTCCGACAAAAGGGTCAAACTTATCAGGAGCCACGCCTTGTCCTGTTTCGAGATGCAGTAAAATCTGCTTGCGGAATGGCTAACTCAGCCATGGGACCCTTCTATTGTCCAGGCGACCACCAAGTCTACATCGACCTGGGTTTTTATGACCAGTTGAAAAACCGCTTCAAAGCACCAGGGGACTTTGCCCAGGCCTATGTAATTTCCCACGAAATTGGTCACCATGTTCAAACCCTGCTGGGTATCTCCAGCAAAGTCCATACGGCTCAAAGCAAACTGAGTAAGGCAGAAGGAAACAAGCTCTCCGTCCGACAGGAACTACAGGCTGACTGCCTTGCAGGCGTCTGGGCCAATCATGCCAACAGCACCCGACAACTCCTCGAAGTAGGTGATATAGAGGAAGGTCTGGCTGCTGCTAGCGCCATCGGTGATGACACGTTGCAGAAACAATCACAAGGCTATGTAAGCCCGGATTCATTTTCCCATGGTAGTGCGGAACAACGGGTAAAATGGTTCAAAATTGGTTTCGAAAGTGGCGACATGGACGATTGTGACACATTCAACAATTTAGGCCGCTAGACAAAAAAAGGCCCGAGAGCATAACATTATTCGCCATCGGAGCGATGAAGTGTAACCCGAGAGATGAACATCTCTTGCCTTTAGAAGGATCAGGTATCTTAAAAGATGGGCAGGATCTCGGCCGGCAGGTTATTAAACCGTTGGGCACAACAAAGGAACACCAGAAGATGGCATTGTCAGAAAACGATATCAGAGAGCTTCGCGTTGCGAAGGAACTATTAGAAGACCCGAGTCTTACTGCAAAAATAGGCAGCTTGCTGGGGACTCCAATCGAAATTGCATTTGACAAGCTCCCTAAGAACTGGAGCGTCGCAGTAAACGACGCAACGAAGAAATCGATAGAAAAGGCTCTGGATGTAGCCATCTGGACCATGGATCAAAGTGAACAGACACCACCATCAAACTGGTGGCACAAGTTTGCTGTTGGCACCACAGGGGCCGCCGGAGGCTTTTTCGGTCTGCCTGCGTTAGCCATTGAGTTGCCGGTATCAACAACTATCATGCTCCGATCCATTGCGGATATTGCGCGTAGTGAAGGCGAGGACCTTCGATTCCCAGATGGAAAACTCCAGTGCATACAAGTGCTGGCGCTCGGCGGGAACTCAAAGAGTGATAATGGGGCGGAAGCCGGGTACTTTGCAGCCCGTGCGGCGCTCGCAAAAGCACTCTCGGAGGCTACATCACATCTTGCCGAGAAGGGCTTTGCGCAGAAGGGCGCTCCCGCCCTGATCAAACTCATTGCTAAAGTGGCATCCCGCTTCTCAATCGTCGTCTCAGAGAAGGCAGCTGCGCAGGCCGTTCCGATAGTCGGCGCTGCTGGCGGCGCATTCATCAACACTATGTTCATCGGTCACTTCCAAGATATGGGGAGAGGGCATTTCATAGTTCGGCGGCTCGAACGCACTCATGGTCCGGAAGAAGTCCGCCGGATATATGATTCCCTCTGAAGTGGCCAACAATCGGCTCCAGGCGACGCACAAAAGCGCATCACCTTTCTTGTTCATCCGGGCCTTCGGGGCGGCGCGCGCCTTAACCTTACCACCTGAGAGCTCAAGATTATCTAAAGACCGCTCAATTTAAGGTTACTACTGTCAATGCCGGATATTCATAGGTGCAGGCTGAGGGAAACATCTCGCAACCTCCCAGTCAGGTAGCACGGCAGCGAGGGGTAATTGACTTTTTCTCCGAATACTCAGACTCATTTTTGGCAAGGCGACGGGTCAATTCCACTCGGTTGCCCGTCACTCCAGTCGATCCCGATCAGACCCAGGTTCTTTCTTGCTCCCCCGCCGTCTCAGCCACTGCTGCAGCTGCTCCATATAGATATAGAACACCGGCGTGACATAGAGGGTCAGTGTCTGGGAAAAGAGCAGCCCGCCCACCACGGCAAGGCCGAGCGGCCGGCGGGATTCCGCGCCGGCGCCGTACCCCAGGGCAATCGGTAGGCCGGCCATCAGCGCCGCCATGGTGGTCATCATAATTGGCCGGAAGCGGATGATGCAAGCCTCGCGGATCGCCTCCTCGGGGCTTTTCCCCTGCCCTTGGGCCACGACCGCAAAGTCGATCATCATAATGCCGTTCTTCTTGACCAGGCCGATCAGCATGATGATGCCGACAAAGGCATAGAGCGACAGCTCGGTATTGAACATCGTCAGGGTGAGCAAAGCCCCGAATCCGGCGAAAGGCAGAGCGGTCAGGATGGTCAGCGGGTGAATGAAACTCTCGTAGAGGATGCCGAGGACGATGTAGATAACGACCACCGCCAGCAGCAGCAGCCAGCCCATACTGCCCAAGGACTGCTGGAATTGCTGGACGTTGCCCTGGAAGGAGAAGCTCACCCCGTCCGGCAGGATCCTACCCGTGAGCTGCTGCAGCTCGGTGATGACATCGCCCAGGGCTACGCCGGGGACGGTATTGAAGGAGAGCGTCACCGAAGGCAGCTGCCCGGTGTGGTTGATGGACAAGGGGCCGACCCTCTCCTCAAGTGCTGCCACCGCGGTCAGCGGCACCAGCTTGCCCTGGCTCGACCTGACATAGACCTTGTCGAGCACTCCGGCGTCGGTCCGATAGCGGGGCAAAAATTCCATGATCACATCGTACTGGTCGTTGGCCCCATAGATCGACGAGATCGCCCGCTTGCCGTAGGCGCTGTAGAGGGTCTCCTCGACCTGCCGCGGCGAAATGCCGAGCAAGAGAGCCCGGTCTCGGTCAATCCGCACGTTTAATTCCGGGTTTTCGAGCTGCAGATCGCTCGACACGTCGAGCAGATTCGGCTGGTCGCGCAAAACCCTTTCCAGCTTCTTCGCCGAAGAATAGAGGAGATCGAGATCGAGCCCCTGCAGGGTGAGCTGATAGAGGCTCCTGGTCCTGCGGCCGCCGACATTGATGGTTGGCCGGTTGATCGGCATGGCCCTGATGCCCGGCACCGAGTTCAGTTTCGGCCGCAGTTCGGCGATCACCTGTTCGACTCCCAGCTGCCGTTCTGCCCGTGGCTTGAGGACCACCAGAATGAAGACCGAATCGTCGACGTCGACGAAGAAACGGTCGACGTTTTCATCTTTTTGCAGGATCTCCGCCAGCTGCATGCCATGATCGACCATGGACGGCCAGGAAGTGTCCTGCGCGGTTTCGGTATTGACGAGGATCATGTCGCGGTCTTCCGAGGGAATGAAGCCCTTCGGGACGACCTTGAAGAGATAGACGGTTGCCACCAGCACCACCAGGGAGAAAACCATGGTGGCCAGACGATGGCGCAGGACGAAACGAAGACTTCGATCATACAACCCGACCAGCGCCTGGTACATCGCCTCGGTGGCCAGATAGGTCCGGCCGTGGCGGATGAGATGCGGTTCGCGCAGGAACCGGCTGCAGAGCATCGGGGTCAGCGTCAGGCTTATCACCCCGCTGATCAGGACGGCCACGCCGATGGTCACCGCGAACTCCCGGAACAGACGCCCCATCATACCGCCCAGGAAAAAGAGCGGGATGAAGATCGCCACCAGCGAAAAGGTCATCGACAAAATGGTGAAGCCGATTTCCCTCGCCCCATCGAAAGCCGCCTGCATCCGGCTCTTGCCCATCTCCATGTGCCGAACGATGTTCTCCAGCATGACGATGGAATCGTCGACCACGAAGCCGACCGAGAGCGTGAGCGCCATGAGCGAGATGTTGTCAAGGCTATAGCCCAGAGAATACATGACGGCAAAGGTGCCGACGATGGACATCGGTAGGGAAAGACTGGGAATTGTGGTTGCCGAGACGTTGCGGATGAAGAGGAAGATGACCATCACCACCAGGGCCAGCGTCAGCAGCATGGTGAACTGGATCTCGTGGACCGAATCCCTGATCGGCAGGCTGCCGTCCCTGAGGATCGTGAGTTTAGCCGAGGCCGGCAGATTTTCCGCCAGGCCCGGCAGCACGGCCTTCACCGCCTCGGCCACCTCCAGGGTGTTCATGCCCGGCTGTTTGTAGACGGCAAGAAAGATCGACTGGGCCTTGCTCGTCCGGGTGAAGAACCAGGCCGCATCCTGATCGTCTTCGACACTATCCTTTACGGTCGCCACTTCGGCGAGCCGCACCGGCCGGCCGTTACGGACGGCGACGACGATATCCCGGTACTCTTTCGCCGCCTCCAGCTGGCCGTTGTCCTGCAGCGTCACCTTGCGCCGCGCGCCACTCAGCTCCCCCATCGGCCGATTGGTGTTCTGGGCATCGACGGCGTTCGCCACCTCGGCCACATCGAGATCGAGGGCCTTCATGGCCACCGGATCGAGCTGGATGCGGACGGCGTACTTCTGCGACCCGCGCACCGCTACCTGGGCGACGCCCAGAATGGTCGACAGCCGCTGGCTGACGGTCTGGCCGTACTGGTCGAGCACGGTCAGAGGCAGGGTGGGACTGGCGAGCGAAATGTAGAGGATCGGCAGATCGGAGGGGTTTGCTTTGCGGAAAGTCGGCGGCGACGGCATATCGTCGGGCAGGCGGCCCGCCGCCGAACTGAGAGCCGACTGCACATCCTGGGCGGCGGAATCGATATCGCGCTCCAGGGCGAACTGCAGGGTAATCTGGGTGCGACCGGCGGTGGAGACCGAGGTCATTGAGTCGATGCCGGCGATCCGCGAAAACTCTTTTTCCAGGACGGTGGCGACCGAAGACGCCATGGTGTCCGGGTTAGCCCCCGGCAGCGACGCCGAAACGTTGATGGTCGGGTAGTCGACATTGGGCAGGTCGCTGACCGGCAGCTGCTTGTAGCCGATGAGGCCGAAGAGCAGGATGGTCAGCATGGTCAGAACCGTCATGACCGGCCGGCGGATGAAGAGATCGGACACGCTGATCATGATTTGCCCTTCCCTGCCTCCCGACCTGACGCTTCCGGCGACGCTGTCTGTTCCGCGGGCGCGCTCCGGTCGACGACCTTGGCGCCATCGGTGAGCTGCAGCTGGCCGTCGGTCACCACCCTTTCTCCGGGGGAAAGGCCCTTTTCGACCACGGTCTCGGTGCCGACGATCATGCCGACCTCGATCCGCCGGTCCTCGACGGTCTGATCGTCCCTCACCACGAAAACATGGGCACCAGCCTGGCCGACCTGGATCGCCGAGCTCGGCACCACCGTGACGTCCGGACGGGTTGTAAGGATCAGGCGGACCTCGACAAACTGGCCCGGCCAGAGGGTCTTGTCGCGATTGGCGGCCTCGGCTTTCAAGAGAAGTGTGCCGGTGGTCGAATCGACGCTGTTGTCAAGAAAGGAAAAAGCGCCCTCGACTTCACTGCCGGCGGGTTCGGCGATAAGTACATGCAGGGAGCCCGCCTCCCGATATTTTTTCAATTCGCCGAAATGCCGGCCGGGGACGGCAAAAGAAACCTTGATCGGGCTGACCTGATTGATGGTCACCATCGCCGTATCGTCGTTCGCTTTAATCAAGTTGCCTGCATACACCTGCAATTGGCCGGTACGGCCGTCGATGGGGGCCTGGATCGTGGAGTATTCCAGCTGCAGCCGGGCGTTTTCCACCGCCGCCTCATCGGCCTTGATGGTGGCGGAGAGCGTCGCCACCTTGGTCTCTGCCTGCTCGGCCTGCTCCGTCGAGACGTAGCCTTTTTTGGCGGCCTGGGTGTATCGTTCCAGTTCCTTCCTGGCATTATCGAGTTCCGCCCGGTTTTTCGCCAGATTTCCCTGGGCCTGGTTGAGCAGCGAAGCGGTCGGCCGGGGATCGAGGGCAAAGAGGAGATCGCCCTTCTTCACCTCGTCGCCTTCCCGGAAATGGACCTTCTGCAGGAGGCCGGTGACCTGCGACTTGACCGCCACCGTGGCATAGGGTTCCACCGTGCCGATCGCCCGCAGTTCCACCGGTACGGTCTTCTGCTCAACCTGGCCGACAAGCACCGGCACCGCCCGCTTCGCTTGCCGGTCTGCGGCCTTGGACTTCCCGGGCTTATCGGTCGAACATCCGGCAAGGAGGAGAACAAAAAGGAGCAGGAACAGGCCCGACAGCACCACCATCTGCCGGCCTCCGATCCTTGTTTGTGGTGTCATATTTGTCATATCGATTGCTTTTGAAGTATGTGTTGTATGGCTTCTCACGTACCGGCACCGACTTTAAGAGCCGAGTCTTTACCGTTTTCAATTCGCCAGCCGCCGCCCAATGCCTTGCAGATGGCGACGAGAGCAAGATTGAGCCGCTGCTCGGTTTGGGCAAGCTGGTCCTCGGACTGGTAGAGTGCCCTCTCGCTTTGCAGGACGTTCAGAAAATCGGTGAAGCCCGCCTCAAAGAGGCCGGTGGACATCGTCACCGCCTTCTCGCTTGAGCTGACCGCTTCGCCGAGGATTTGCAGTGTTACCTGTTCCTTGGCAAAGGCGACGAGACCGCTTTCCACTTCGGCAAAGGCGGCAAGGACCGTCTGCTGATATTCGGCGAGAACGGCATCCCGGCGGGCTTCGGAAATTTCGATGCCGGCCCGTATCCTGCCCTGGTCGAACAGCGCCAGATTAACCACAGGACCAACCGACCAGTAGCGGCTGCCGCTGCTTATAAGACTCCCGAGACTGGTGCTCTGCAGTCCAACCATGGCCGGCAGGGAAAACCGGGGGAACAGATCGGCGGTGGCAACCCCGATATCGGCGGTGGCGGCAGCCAGGCGACGTTCGACGGCCCGGAGATCGGGGCGCTGCCGGAGCAGTTCGGATGGCAGGTCCACGGGAATCCGGGCGGGCGCTAGCGGAACGGCCGCCACCTGGGATA
>MGTI01000092.1 GCA_001799365.1 Desulfobacterales bacterium GWB2_56_26
TGGCTTTCTCGAGCCGCAGGATTGTCTTTCCCTGACAAAAGCCGGCCTGGCCAGGCAGCACAGCGAGCATTTCCTGGAGGTCGGCCTGTGGGTGGTCTTTCAGGACGGCGACTTTGGCCCGACGGCCGAATTCATCCAGCAATATGTCCGGCTGAAGTACGACAGCTTAGGCTGAATCGTACACTTGCAGGTAGCTTCTCGTATCGAACCGGAGCAACCCATGCATCCGGTTCGATCATCCTGATATTGATTTACTTCTTTTGTTTCGGCAGGAAACGTTCCTGCAGTCCAAAGGGATCCTTGATCTCCTGCTCGGGCCGGCCGACAAGTTTCTTCTCGCCGCGCTGCTCCACGTATTTGGCGAGCTCCAGATCGATATCCATTGGTACCGTCACGTCCGCCTGGACCAGCAGCTGGCGCAGCAGGCCCTCGGCTTTGCCGGCGAAGGCCACGGCATCACCCAGCACCCGCATCGCTTCCGGCGGATTATGGAAGCCCACGGAATTTTCAGCGCCGATGAACAGTTGGCGGTAGAAGGCCTCCAGGTAGAAATCCTTGGCCTGTTCGTAAAATTCCTTATCGAGTACTGTACCCTTGGCCTGGGCGTTGTGGGCGGTCTCGAAAAGCTTGGCCACCGTGGCCGTGGCGTAACCAGCCCGGAGCATGAGAGAGACAGTGTGGTCCTGAATAGAGATAACGCGCTGCTTAAGAAACTCGGTATCCTCGTCGTGGCACTGGCTACAGGCTTGAAGGTCGGCCTTCAGCGGGCTCATCACCCGATGATCCGAAACCGTCTGTCCGTCCACCT
This sequence comes from Desulfobacterales bacterium GWB2_56_26, assembly GCA_001799365.1. Lineage (GTDB taxonomy): Bacteria > Desulfobacterota > Desulfobulbia > Desulfobulbales > Desulfocapsaceae > Desulforhopalus_A. The sequence goes on from MGTI01000092.1 coordinate 809, forward strand.
TGGTAGCAGGCATATGGCAGTCGGCGCAGGCGGCGCCCGCCAGCCAATGGGTGCTCTGGTTGGAATAGAGTTCGAACTCGGGATGACGCATGAAGGCCATTTTGAAACCCGTGACCGACTGCTTCCATTCTCCCACCTCGGGATCGTTGCGGATTTGCTGAATAATATCTTCGACAGTGATGTTGCCCCAGGTGCTCTTCTGCCAGGGGAAATAGACGCCTTTGGACTTGCCCTCGGCATTTTTGGGTATGTTGTAGGTCACGTGACACTGGGCGCAGACCGCAGAGCGCATCTGCTGCTTGGTAAGCTCCTCCGTCTTGACCTTCATGGCTTCAAGGGCTTCCACCAGGGTGAAGCCGCGGGAGAGTTGGAGCGACATATCCTTGCTGTTGTGACAATCGATGCAGGCAACGCCCAGCTCCCGGTTTTCCTGGGGAATCTGGTTCACCACATCCCGGAAGGGCTTCATGTAATAATCCTGCCCCATGCTCTTTTCGAGCCCGGGGGCATAGGGCGACTTGCAGGTCAAGCATACACCGCCCGCACCCACCCGCTTGGCATCAATCTCCAGTTGATCCTTTATCATATAAGCATGGCCGCGTGGTTCATTGTACTCGACGCCGAACCCCCAGCCGTTAAACAGCAGCGCCATGTACGGGTACATGGACAGCTTATCGTAGGTGATGTTGTCGGCGTCGAAACCAACCTTGTACTTGCTCTTGCCGGCGGGGGTCGGCTCCTCGGTCTGTTTCCAGAGATTGTATTGCGATGGATACGCCTTGCCCCAGACCGCCGGGTCGATCGTGTTTTCGGGAATGCGGGCCGGCTGGTCCTGCTGCGGCTTCTCCGCACCGTCTGCCCATGTCGGACCGAGCAGGACGAGCATCAAACACATCCCTGCCGATATTTTCCTGATGACCATTTTCTCCTCCCTGAAGTATGAGTTACTCTGTACGGGATTCGCTCAAAGAAAAGGAGCCGGCGATCCTGTGGTTGCCTCCCTGCAAAATGCCAAAAGATGATAATCATGTCAACGCCTATTAATTACCAGGAATCATCTGCCGCTTCCCCTTTTATGGGGTCAAATCTTTATCATTGACAGCGCGTTGTCAGGTAAGATCGAATGCCGTTTTCCCGCAACATGATTATACTGCATAATTATAAAACGCTCTTTTGCGGTTCCATAAGCTGATTTTTGCCGCCCAAGATGATCGATCTTGATGGCCCGAGGATGCAAGAATGTCACCCTTCGGCACACTACCTTTCAATGCTGACAGTGCCGATGTCCTGGCAACTCACCTGGCAGGATATCGCCGTATCCTTTTGTGTGGGGAAATTGGTGCCGGCAAGTCAACGCTGGCCATAAAACTGCTGCAAATTATGACCAGGCGGGCAGACAGCTGCCGACTCCTTGAACTCGATCCCGGCACACCGCCCGTTGGTATTCCGGGAACGGTCAGCCTGGCCTCCCAGGGTGACGATGGCTTGATTCTGCAGGGCTACGAAGCCCTGTGCACCCTCGATGCCAGCCGTTTTCGCCTGCCATTGATCCTCGCCGCCCGCCGGTTACTCTCGATTGTCGAGGGGGAGAGAAACAGGGATACCGTTGTCGTCATCGATCCGCCTGGAGTGGTCAGGGGTGTCGGCGGCGCGGAATTGCTTATGGCCCTGACGGAGTCCTTCAAGGTCGATGCGGTCATTGCCCTCTGCCGGGAAGACGGTCCGATGCCGCTCGCGCAGGAGTTGGCCGCGCTGCCGGTAACGGTTCTCCGGCTTCCATGCTCTCCGGCGGCAAGGGCTGCTGCCAGGCCCGAGCAGCTCAAGCATCGCATCAAACTGTGGGACAATTTTCTCACCGACAGCATCGAGGAAAATTTTTCACTCGATCGCCTGCCCATCCTGGGTACGCCTCCTCCCGGGGAAGTGCCCGTTGCATGGGCCGGGAGGCAGGCGGCAATGCTCGCTGCAATGGGCGAAACCGTGCGGATGGGGGAAGTGGTCCGATTGCACGATGGGCAACTGTTTTTGCGCATGGTTCCGGGAAAGGCAGAGGAGCCGGTCGGCATCCTGATCCGGGACGCCGGCCGTACTCCCACAGGAAGGCTTGAGACGGTAAAGCGACTGGACACCCCGCCATCCGGCCGCCCCCGCGAACCGGTGGAAATGATATTTCCAATCATTTCTCCAAGATCGGGGAAGGCACCTGTTTCCAGCAATCTGGGCGAGGCATGGGCCACCCTGGTCGGCGGCGTGTTCGGCGATCCGCTGGTGCATGTGCGCCTGCGGCGCCAGAAGCAGAGCCTGTTTTTCGACCTCGGAGAACCCGCCCGGCTGGCCGCACGAGTCGCCCACCAGGTGAGCTCCATTTTCCTCAGCCACGCTCACATCGACCACATCGGCGGCCTCACCTGGTTTCTCCGCTCCCGGCTCGGGCCTTTCGGCCTCTGCAAAATCTTTGGGCCGGCAGAGACGATCCGCCGGGTTGAGAGTTTTCTGGACTCAATCACCTGGGATCGCATCGATGATCGCGGACCGATCTTCGAAGTGTATGAAATCGGCGAGAGCTCCCTCCGGCACGCCAGGCTGCAGCCGGGCAGAAGGAGACTCGATCTGCCGGAAATTGCTGTAAAAAAAGGGGCGATCCTGACCGAAGAAAATTTCACCGTCAAGGCCGCAGTCTGCGATCACAATATTCCAACGATAGCCTACGCCCTGAACTTCCCGCTGGAAATCAACGTGAGAAGAGAACGGCTGGCGGCGGCGAACTTGTCTCCCGGCCCGTGGCTCGGCACCTTGAAATGGTGCATATCCGCCGATGCTCCCGAAACTGAAATCAAACTCCCGGGCGGCAGAACAGGGAAAGCCGGCGTTCTTGCCGAGGATCTGACAATCATCCGGCCGGGCAAGAAACTCGCCTATGCCGCCGATATGGCCGACACCCCTGAGAACAGAAAGAAGGTTGTGGAACTGGCCAGGTCTGCCCACACCTTTTTCTGCGAAGCTGCCTTCACCATCGCCGACCAAGGCAAAGCCCACGCCTCCCAGCACCTGACCACGCTTGCCGCCGTGCAGATCGCCCGTGAAGCCGGGGTCGAGCGGCTGGTCCCCTTCCACTTCTCAAAACGCTACGAACACAATTACCGCCAGGTTTATGACGAGATCCTATCGGCAGCCGGAGATGTGCAGGTTCTTGGCTGCTGAATGGCCAATGCACATATTTTCCCCGTTTTTATTCAACGAAGCAGATCGTTGATAATCTGGTGGTACTTTCTTTCAATGACGTGCCGTTTCTTCTTGAGGGTGTTGGTGAGTTCCTCGCCGAGCTTGAACTCCTTGTCGAGGAAGATGATACCGTGCAGCTTTTCGTAGGGCTTGAAGCCCAGCTTGGGGCGGAGGATGCGGTTCATGTCGCTGCGGATCTGGTCCAGCACCTTGACATCGGTGAGCAGTTCATCCTTTTCTTTTTTGAAGCCGCTCATTTTTCTGGCTACGTATTCCTTCAATTCCTCGATGTTGGGGATCAAAAGCGCGCCGAGGGCCTTTTTGTCCTGGCCGACCAGGATGGCGTCCTGGATGAAAGGGAACATGGTCAGGGCGTTTTCGATCCGGGTCGGGTCGATGTTCTCACCGCTGGAGAGGACGATGATCTCCTTGGCCCGGCCGGTTATCACCAGCTCGCCCTTGACAGTCATCTTGCCGAGGTCTCCGGTTTTGAAGAAGCCGTCCGCGCTGAACGATTTGCGGTTTTCCTCGTCGTTTTTGTAGTAGCCTCTCGTGACCTGGGCGCCCCGCACCTCGATTCCGCCCTCCTCGCCCGGCGGCAATTCCAGCCCGTCATCCGATACCACCCGGAGCGTTGTTCCGGGCACGGGCGGCCCGACGGTGCCGTAAGTTCGGCAAGTTACACCCCGTCCGGCGATGGCCGGGGAACATTCGGTCATCCCGTAGGCGTTGACTATACGGATGCCGACGGCATCGATCCATTCTTCCAGATGAGTGGCAAGCGTCCCGCCGCCGCTGATCGCCAGCCGCAACCGGCCGCCGAAGCGCTGGCGGACCATGGCCAACTTTTTGTCGGCAAGCAGGAAGAGCGGGAAAAGCACCGCCATCTTGGTCAACGCGAAGGACTTTTTCAAATATTTACGAGCGATTGGCTCAGGCGTATAGATCGGCAGGCGGTCAAGGACCTTTCTCTTGTTCCGGCGGTAAGCGGTCGAGGCCCAGACCATGACGTCAAAGAGACGATGGGCGAACGCGCCTTTTTTCTTAACCGCCAGCTGCACCCGGGAATAGAGCGACTCCCAGACCCTTGGCACGGTTGCCACCAGGGTCGGGCGGTATCGTTCCAGGTCCTGGGCAAAGTTTTTTACCGAGGAATAGACGATGGTCGTGCCACGCGCCAGAGCCGCGTATTCGGCGGTGCGTTCGAAGATATGCCAGCTTGGTAGGATGGAGAGCCAGCTATCCTTCTCGGTCAGTTTGATGATATCCGGGATCTCATGGATATTGTGCATGAGATTGGCATGGCTGAGCTGCACGCCTTTTGGTATCCCGGTCGTCCCCGAGGTGTAAATGATGGTGAGAAGGTCCTCGGGCTCAAGTTTTTCGCCTTCCTCCAGGAACCGGTCGACGTCTCTTGCGCTGTAGCGTCGGTCTTCCAGCAGGTCATTGTAGGAATAGACATTGCTGAAGAAGGTATGCATTGCCGGTCCGGCCATGACAAAGATACCGTCCAGCTGCCGGCAGCTTTTCACGAAATCGCTGTGTTTTTCCAGCAGGTCGCCGGTCTCGATTACCAGAAAATTGCATTCGGCATGATCGATGATGAACTGCATTTCCTGGGTCGGTGTGTCCGAGCCCCGGGGAACATTAACTGCACCGAAGGACATCAGGGCGAGGTCGGTGACAATCCAGGCATAGCGATTATCGGAGAGCACCATGACCTTGTCTCCCTTCCCTACCCCGCGGCGCCGGAAAGCCTTGGCGAGCAGCAGCACATCCTCGAACAACTTGCCGTACGAGACCCGGTGTTCCTCTTCGCCCACATTGTAGACGAAGGCGTCGTTTACCGCATATTTTCGGACAGTGTTGACCAGAAACGCAAAAAGGGTGCCCTGGAACGGATAGTACGGCAGCTCATGGGCCGTGAGAGAGACAGGGATTGCGGGTTCCGTGGCGGTGGCCAAGGCAGGCTCGGTCATGGTTTTTGTCCCCAGTGTACGCCGATGGTGCCGCACATGAATTTCCGGTAGCCGACGTCTGTAAAACCGCTTTCAGCAAAAAGCGCGGCCAGTTCCTCGGCCTTGTAGAACTCCATGGTCGAACCGGTCAGGTAGGAGTAGGCCGCTTCGTCGTCGGCAATGAGTCTGCCCAGAGCCGGGATGCCGTAGCGTAAGTAGCCGCGAACAAAGGGATACAGGATATTTTTAGCCGGCGGGGTGGTATCGAGACAGACCACCCGGCCGCCGGGCCGCAGCACCCGGCACACCTCGCGGAGGACCCGGCCGGCATCGTCGACGTTGCGCAGCAGATAGCCGAAGGTGACCGAATAAAAGGTGCCGTCGCCGAATGGCAGACGATTGGCATCGCAGGCGTGCCAGACGATCCTGCGGTCGGTAAAGCGTTTCTTCGCTTCGGTCAGCATGTTGAGGGAGAAATCCCCGCCCATCACCTTCGCCGCCGGATGGGTCGCCGTCATGAGGGCGGCGATATCGCCGGTGCCGGTGGCCAGATCGAGCGTCCAGCCGTCGCCGGGGTCGCCGGCCGTCTTCACCACGAACTTCCGCCACCGCTGATCCTGCCCCATGGTCATGACCCGGTTCATCAGGTCGTAACGATGGGCGATGGCGTCAAACATCTTCCGTACTCCCGGTTCCTTGCTCAACGGCCGCCCTCCTCTGCCAAAAACGTAAGCCCTGCTGCCATCAGCAGGGCGCCGAGCCGGGCGTTCTCGGGAAGGGGATCACTTCCCGGATGTTGGCCATACCGGTGACGAACTGGATCAGACGCTCGAAACCCAGGCCAAAGCCGGCATGGGGTACCGAACCGTAGAGGCGCAAATCGAGATACCACTGGTAATCGGCGAGATTGATGCCGGCCTGCTCCATCCGGGAGACGAGTACGTCGTAGCGCTCCTCACGCTGGCTGCCGCCGACGATCTCGCCGATCCCCGGCACGAGAATATCCATGGCCGCGACCGTCTTGCCGCCTTCGTTGACCCGCATATAAAAAGGTTTGATAGCGGCGGGATAGTCGGTAACGGTAAGCGGCCGCTTGAACACCTCTTCGGTCAGATACCGCTCGTGTTCCGACTGCAGGTCGAGCCCCCATTCGACCGGGAATTCAAAGGTCTTCTTCGCCGACTTCAGCCGGTCCACCGCCTCGGTGTAGGTAATGTGGGCAAATTCCTGGTCAACCACATCCTGCAGCTTCTTCAGCAACCCTTTTTCGATGAACTTGTCGAAGAGTTCCATGTCTTCGGGGCAGTTGGTCATTACATCGGTAAGCAGATACTTCAGCATCTCCTCGGCGATCTGCATGTTGCCCTTGAGGTCGCAGAAAGCCATCTCCGGCTCGATCATCCAGAATTCGGCAAGGTGCCTGGAGGTATTGGATTTTTCAGCGCGAAAGGTCGGTCCGAAGGTGTACACGTCGCCCAGGGCAAGGGCGTACACTTCGGCCTGGAGCTGGCCGCTGACGGTGAGCCCAGCCGCCCGACCGAAGAAGTGGTCTTCTTTCGCGCCCGGCTTGCCGGAACTGACCTGGAACATCTCGCCGGCCCCTTCGCAGTCACTGGTGGTGATGATCGGGGTATGGACCTGAATAAATCCGCGCCCCTGAAAGAACTGATGAACCGCGTAGGAGAGCCGCGAACGAACCCGTCCGACCGCCCCCAGAGCATTGGTCCTCGGCCGAAGGTGACTGATCTCCCGCAGGAATTCGAAAGAGTGTCGTTTCTTCTGCAGGGGATAGGTCTCCGGATCGGCGTGGCCGACGATTTCGATCCTGTCCGCGTGGATTTCGACTGCCTGGCCCTTGGCCGGCGATTCCTTCAATTCGCCCTCGACGATGACGCTCGTCCCGGTCGACAGGTGCTTGACCTCGGAGTCGTAGTTCGTGAGACGGGAATCGGCAATGACCTGCAGGTTGGCAAGGCATGAACCGTCACCAACCTCGATGAACGAGAAACCGCCGGTATCTCGACGCGTCCGCACCCAGCCGGTGATTGTCAATCTTTGCCCGGTTCCCTTTTCCTGTAGAATATTCTTAATGCGTGTCTTCATTGCATTCACCATTTTCCTTGTTCTGTGCCGAATGGAATACGGCCATTTCTCCCTTCCCGGGCAGCCGTGCCTCATCCATCCCGGCGAGTTTCGCCATATGCCGTGCGGCAACCGGACACTTGACGGTCAGGAGGAAGTAAATCTCCCGATCCACCTCGGATAAGCTCTCGAAATTACCCTGCCCCTTGGCGATAATCAGATCTGCATTCGCAAATACCTGGCGGAACTCGGGAGAGCAGTCCGCAAGCACCGTTCCGGGACACCTCGATCCGTTGGAGATGATCCGGGCGTAACGGTCAAGCCCAGCAGCCAGGGCATCTTCCCGCAGAGCGTCATTGATGATCGGACCGTCCTTGACCGCCACCGTGAGCGTGAATCCCCGGCGGAACAGATACTCGATCAGCAGCGAATCATAAACTATTTCCCCACAGTTGTCGGCAAGATAGAGAATGTGCGATCCTTGCTTCAGGTTGCAGATCCGGTCGATCAAAGACGTACTGTGATTTACGGCCGGAACCTGCTTCCGGCTGTTGTCCAGCGCCCGGTCGATATCAAAGGTCTGGAAAGCGCCGTAGTCGATGATGTTGCCGGCGATGGCAAAACGTATTGCCATCGACAATTCTTCGGGGGAACCTTCGATTTCTCGCCGTAGGGCGGGTACCACCTGCAGCGCCTGCTCGTTGCTCGCCTTTTTTTCGAGACGATAGGGATCCTCGCAGCCGGTGACCTCGGCCAAAGCCCGGTACACCTGCTGGGCGTTGGCGGGCGGGCTCAAGGCGGGATCGAGTCCCGAGACAACTGCCGCAAGCTTTCTGACCGTCCGCACCTGCACTTCGGGCGAACAGCCGCAGATTCGCGCCACCTGCAGCGACTGCCTGAGAAAACAGGGGAAACATTCAGCGGAGGTCTTCATAACAGATATTCCCGGCGGACATTGGCCAGCGAGGCAAAGACCGAATCCTTGGCCCCCGGCTCATCGGCATAGAGATTTTGTAACATTGTCCGCACTTTCTCCCGGCGGGTGTCGTCCGACAGAGGACAAAGATTCTTCACCGGGACAAGGCCCAGTTCGCCGGCAATTTGCCGCACCTCGTGCTTTTCGAGATAGGCCAACGGCCGCACCAGAGATAGAGTCCCGCCGAAAAGATCCTGCCGGGGTACCATGGTCGAGATGTTGCCGCTGTAGAAAGTGTTGAGAAAGAAGGTCTCGATCAGGTCGTCCTTATGATGGCCGAAAGCGATCTTATTGCAGCCAAGGTCGCGGGCCAGGTCGAAGAGCTGACTGCGTCTATTGCGGGCACAGAGAAAGCAGGTTCTGGCATCCGCGTCGATATCTTTTTCGAGAACGATATGGAGGGGAAGCCCCAGACCGGACAACTGCGGCACAAGCGCGATTTCCGGATTCAGCTCACAATCCTGATCAAGCCAGAAACCGTGATCGATATGGTGGGCGGCAAGGGTGAAGCGAATCGGTGCCTTTCGCTGCCAGATCGATAGGATACCGGCCAGCGTCAGGCTGTCGACCCCACCCGACACGGCAATCATGACCCGGTCCCCCTCGGAAAACATCGAGTAATCATGCATGGCCTGGCCGATTTTTCTGTTCAGCCGGGCGGGAAGCCGGTAACTGCTGATCATTTGTAACACTTACAATTGGATGAGTACTGAAAAATCACTCCGGGACTCGCGAAAAACATGCGATGCGCGGGTCCTTCGACTGCAGAACATCAGGAGACTACTTCAGGTATGGACATGTGGCCAGCCGATCTTTAACTCCCTGCTCCACGAGCTGTTCAACGGTCACCCATTTGAATCCTCTGCTCTGTGCTTTGTTGTAGGTCAGAATGTTGTCGAGCAGCGACTCCTGGGTTTCCCGAAAGTCGGCCGTCCACAGCACTGCGCCAGTCCTGGACTGGATGAGAGCCATCTGAAAATTGGCAGAGGCCGGATCTTCTACGGCATATTCCGTTCCCTCACGTTGCTTGAAGCGGCGAACCGTAGTCAAGAGGACAGCATCGCAATCCATTTTTTTACCGATGGTCGCAACCATACCGGACATACCCCCGGTTATTTCCGGGGCAAGAGAGCCAACCTTACTGTGGGTGAGCAGCTTGACCTTGGCATGGCCGACGAGTTCCCTCTCCATTATTGCCGAGATGAAGTCTGCGCCCTTCTCGAGAGAACGGGCATCTTGATAATCGATGGTTTCATTCTGGTCCACCGAGGTCCCGGCGGGCAGCACCGCAATACAGGAAAGCAGCACAGGTGCCTCAGCTTGTCCCTTATCGCTTCCGAGGTTGGCGGAACAGGATGCCATAAGAAAAAACGCACAACAGGAAAGAAAAAGCTTTGCTAATTTTTCCACACAATCACCTTGTATTTAATTGACATTGCACAACAATGAAACGTTTATCTACAAGCATCCTTTGGACGAAAGGGGACCCTCGATCCCGATCCTCGTCACCGCCATCCGCAGAGCGCGGCCAAATCCTTTAAATACGGCCTCTATTATATGATGACCATTCTCACCGTGCAAGAGATCAATATGCAATGTGAGACCGGCATGTTGCGATACCGCCCGAAAGAATTCCCTGGCCAGCACGGTATCAAAGGAGCCGATCTTCTGTTCGGCCACCGGAACTTCATAATGGAGAAACGGCCTGTTGGAAACGTCGACCACCACCCTGGCAAGCGTTTCGTCCATGGGCAGATAACAGCTGCCGTAGCGGGCAATCCCGCCTTTATCGGCCAATGCCCCGGCGATTGCCTTGCCGAGACAGATACCGATATCCTCGACGGAATGGTGGTCGTCTACCTCGATATCCCCGTCCGCCCTCAGCGTAAGGTCAAAAAAACCGTGTACTCCAAAAAGGGTCAGCATGTGGTCAAGAAACGGCACGCCGCTCTTGACGTTGCATCTGCCCGAGCCGTCGATAACCAGCTCCAGTTCGATGTCGGTTTCTCCGGTCTTTCTGGCAATGGAGTCCTTTCGCGGTGTATTCTGTCTCATAAGTGTGGTTCGGTAAAAGGTTCCGGTGTTGTTATTTCCGTAATCGACGAGAGTATGATTTGCACATTAGATAACCATTACGCAGGCATGGACGGGAATCTGCGTCAATAGTTCACCATACTCGATACTGTAAAAACCTTCCCCTGTTTTTTCGTGACACTTGGAAAGAAAACAATTATATTGCAAAGCTCAGCTCAATCTTTTTTTATTGACACTCAGTTGAAGACTTTGTATAAACACCGCAGTTTTGACACTCCAAGACAAAATGAGCGGGAATAACTCAGTGGTAGAGTGCAACCTTGCCAAGGTTGAAGTCGCGAGTTCGAATCTCGTTTCCCGCTCCACTATACATTAGAAAAGGTTCGACGCTGTTCGGACCTTTTTTTATTAAGATCGACCATTCGAGGGATATAATGAAAACTTATCTTGCCCCAGTCAACGAGATCGAGAAGAAATGGTACGTTGTGGATGCTGAGAACAAGGTTCTTGGCCGTCTGGCTTCTGAGATTGCCAATCGCCTGCGGGGAAAACACAAACCTACTTTTTCTGACTTTATTGACAATGGCGATTTTATAGTCGTAACCAACGCAGAAAAAGTCGCCCTTACCGGCAACAAGCTCGACGACAAGAAATACTATCGGCATACCGGATACATGGGCGGCCTGAAGGAAGCCACCGCCAAGGAGCTTCTGGCCAAGCACCCCACCGATCTGATCATGCATGCGGTGCGCGGCATGCTGCCGAAGAACAAGATCGGCCGGGCGCAGCTCAAGAAACTTAAGATATATGCTGGAAAAGACCATCCTCATGCAGCACAACAACCTGCTGAATTAGATATTTAATCTGGAGAATCAATTATGGCTCAAGATCGCTTTTATGCCACCGGGAAGAGAAAGAATGCTGTAGCCAGAGTCTGGCTCACCCCCGGGACCGGCAAGGTAATAGTCAACCAGATGGAAGCTGATGCATATTTTGGTCAGATCTTTAAGAACCAGAGAATCGTCAAACCATTCAGGGTAACGGAAACAGCGGAGCAGTACGACGTGGTTGCCACCCTGAGAGGGGGCGGCAAATCCGCCCAGGCCGACGCCCTCTGCCATGGTATCTCCAAAGCGTTGCTTGAGACAAGCCCGGACAATCGGCTGCCGCTCAAACAATCCGGCCTGTTGACTCGCGACCCCCGTATGAAGGAACGCAAGAAATACGGCCAGAAAGCCGCCCGCGCCAAGTTCCAGTTCTCGAAACGTTAATTTTCGGACCGAGCACATCTTACTTCTGTCGGTTTTGTCGACAGAAGGTTGGGAATTGCAGTTTACAAAGTATTCTTGAGGGAGGGACAGTTCACTGTCGCTCCCTTTTTTCGTTGAGTCGCCCCAACATCATTTCCCGGGAGAGCAATAGCCATGATCAACATCGGAATCGTCGGGGCTTCGGGCTACACCGGAGCCGAACTGGCCAGAATTCTCGTCAATCATCCTGAAGCGCGGATTACCGTTGCCACCTCGCGCCAATATGCCGGTCGCCCCCTCTCGGAAATCTTTCCTCATCTGCGCGGCAGAGCCGATCTTGTCTGCGAAAACCTGCCGGTGGCTGAACTCTGCGAAAGAGCCGATCTTTTTTTTACCGCCGTACCGCATAAGACCGCGATGGATTTAGTGCCGGATCTTCTTGCCGCCGGCAAAAAGGTGATCGATCTCTCGGCCGATTTTCGTCTCCGTGACCTGGCGGTGTATGAGGAGTGGTATCAACCTCACTCTTCCAGCCATCTTCTGAACGAGGCAGTCTATGGTCTGCCCGAGCTGTATCGCAAACAAATCGCCGGAAGCCGTCTGGTGGCGAACCCTGGCTGCTACCCGACGTCCATTATTCTCGGCCTCGCTCCCCTGCTGGCGGCCGGGGCGATTATGCCTGAGACCATCATCGCCGACTCGAAATCGGGGACTTCCGGCGCCGGTCGTGCCGCCCAGACCGGGACCCTGTTCTGCGAGGTCCATGACGGTTTCAGGCCCTACAAGGTGGGCAGGGCTCACCGGCACACTCCGGAGATCGAGCAGGAACTGAGTGCGGTTGCCGGCAAGCAGGTGAAGGTCACCTTTACCCCGCATCTGCTGCCAATCTCACGAGGCATCCTGAGCACCATCTATGCTTCGCTCGCCCCAGGGTTTGACCGAAAGCGCATCGACGAACTCTACCGGGCAAAGTATGGGGACGAACCCTTCGTCCGGTTGCTGGCGGACGGCGTATTCCCGGCCACCCAGTATGTGAGAGGATCAAATTACTGCGATATTTCCTACAAGATCGATCCGGCCACGGGGCGAATCATCGTTATGACGACGATCGACAACATCGTTAAGGGAGCTTCCGGACAGGCCGTGCAGAACATGAACATCGTATGCGGCTTTGCCGAAACTGCAGGCCTTGGCGTTGTACCATTCTTCCCCTGATCAGGTTTTTACCCAGACCATGCCTTCGAAACCCGCCCTTCCGCCACGCACCATCAAACTGCTCATCGGCTACGACGGAACAGGTTTCAGCGGCTGGCAGCGTCAGAGGCATGATCGCACCATCCAGGGCGAGATCGAAAGCCGGCTGGCGGTGATGACCACCGAAGACATCGCCCTGCACGGTGCCGGAAGAACCGATGCCGGTGTTCATGCCGAGGGCATGGTCGCCCACTTCCGGACCCATTCGTCAATCTCCTGCGCGGTGATTGTTCGCGGGCTGAACGCCATGCTCCCGGGCGCCATCCGGATTTATCAGGCTGAGGAAGTCGACCCCTCTTTTCACGCCCGATTCTCCGCCACCGGCAAGCAGTACGAATACTCGGTCTATACGGGCCGGATCCAGCCGCCTCATATGCGACTGTACACGCTCCATATCACCAGCCCCCTTGATTTCGGCGCCATGAGAGAGTGCTTGAAACTGCTCGAAGGCACGCACGACTTCTCCTCGTTTGAAAACAGTGGCTCAAGGGATAAGGATGACTGTTCGGGAAGAGGCGCGATACGAACTATTTACGAGGCTGTTATCCGGGAGAACACCCCCAAACTGTTCGCCTTTCAATTCACCGGCGACGGCTTCTTACGCAATATGGTGCGCAACCTGGTGGGAACACTGCTGGATGCCGGAAGAGGCAACGTCTCCGTGGCAGATTTTGCCCGGATACTGAATGCCAGGGATAGAACCGTGGCCGGACCTACTGTCCCGGCCCACGGCCTGCGGCTGAACAAAGTGCTGTATTGAAGTATGAGCTGGACAAGCTCACTTTTTCATTGCGGAATGTCGGGCCAGGAGGGACTGCAGCTTCCAGGGAGAAGAGAGACAGACCCGCGAATCGTCGCAGATCGACATCACCTCGCAGAATGAAAGAAATTCGGCAAGGGCTTCGCTGATCTCCGTATCTTTTCTTTGGATGATCCTCAGTTGCCGCTTCATGTCGAGGCCTTCTACCTTGAGTCCTTTGAGCCAGCCATTTTCGGCCTCCCGGCAGATGCAGAGAGCGGAAAGACAGGTTATGCCGGCCCCCGATTCGACCGCCCGCTTGACCGCTTCCGGATGGCCCATCTCCATAACGACATTGACGTCTTCCATATATTTGCCAAATCGTTCACTGATGGTTGCGGCGGTGCCGGAACCGCTCTCCCGCATGATCCACTTCTTTCCCTTCAGATCGCGATTGATGTCAAACACTTCATTATGGGCGAGCGGATCGGTAGGACCGCAAAGAACCACCAGCTCGTCTTCAAACCATGGCCGCCACTGGATATCGTCACGCCCGGAAAGAGGCCCTTCCACAAAACCGATATCCATTTCCTTTTCGTATACAAGTTTTTCGGCATGCCTTGTGTTATAGACCAGCATATTGACATGGACATTGGGATGGACACGTTTAAACGCCCCAATCAAATAAGGGAGTATATAATTCCCCAGGGTTGTGCTGGCCACTATCTCGATACGTCCGTCCAGGGTATCATTGCGTTCCGACATGATGGTTTCGATATTACCCACCTGGCAGATGATATCCTTGGACAACGGCAACAGGAATCTCCCCCTGGCATTCAATAACAAGCTACGGCCATGTCGGTCAAACAGCGATCCTCCCAACTGATTTTCCAACTCCGCCAGCGCCATGCTGACGGCTGACTGGGTGACAAACAGCTTCTTACTGGCCTTGGTTACCTGGGCTGTCTCCGCGACAGCTATAAAGATTTCCAATTGTCTTAACGTGATAGACATAACAAGTCCCCAGGAGACTGATCATTTTTTTTGATAATTATCATCTTTTTTACTTACGTCCTTTTTTGTCACTATAGCATTTCTGATAAGTTTAACAAGATTTTTTACATGAAGGATTTCGCGAGAATAGCGGTCCAACGAAGTTCCACGCTGTGGTATGTTGAGCGCGAGTTTCTTATTGACAGGCTTATGACAATTATTTAAGATAGCCCCCATTCGAGCTAGGCGAATAATGTTAACCAGTAGAGATGTAACTTGGTAGTTTTGCGGTATTTTCCAGTAAAAGCATAACAAGGAACAGAGTATGGAACATCAATTCACTGCTTTTCTTTACCAAGAAAACATCCTCTGGATCGCCGCCTTCACCCTGGGTGGGTTGGCATTCGCGCTAGGCCCGATCGCCATCGTTTATTTGTTCATGCCTTTGAAGACCAGGCAGATCAACAACAAGGCCCTGCAGTTCATAGAATGTGGAATGGACCCCATCGGCGACAGCTGGATACGTTACGGCGTCGTCTTCTATCTCTATGCCCTCATTTTTCTCGCTTTCGATGTAGACGTTCTCTTCCTTTTTCCTGTAGCTGTTGCCTACAACGATGCGATGTTCGCGTCTTCGATACGTGATTTCATCGAAATAGTTCTGTTCATCGGAATTCTTTCGCTCGCTATTGTCTATGCATGGATTAAGGGAGTATTCAAGTGGGAACGGAAAAAATTCCTTCGTCGGTAGTACAATTCGCACTCGCCGACAGACTGATCAATATCGGCAGAGCTAATTCGTTCTGGCCTCTTACCTTCGGCATAGCCTGTTGCGCCATCGAGATGATGGCCACCGGCTGTGCACGATTCGACATGTCGCGATTTGGTGCCGAGGTTTTTCGGCCTTCCGCCCGGCAAAGCGACGTCATGATTGTCGCCGGCACCATCACCAAAAAAATGATGCCCGGAATCAAAACCCTTTATGATCAAATGCCCGAACCAAAATGGGTAATGGCTCTCGGCAACTGCGCTATTTCGGGTGGACCTTTTGCTTTCGAAGGCCAGTACAGCATTATTTTGGGGGCTGATCAATTTCTTCCGGTCGATGTGTATATCCCCGGATGTCCACCGCGTCCCGAGGCGCTTTTGCAGGGGATAATCGAGCTAGAACACCTTGTTTCCGATTGGAAACGTTGGAAGAATCCCGAGGCTGCCTGAGCCTTGAATCGACAAGTCCAATACCGCCAGAATACGGCTGTTCAGAGTCCTTTGGAGCATTGAAATGATCTGTGACAAAACAAAACAGGCTCTTCAGAGTCTCTTTCCGAAGGCCACGCCGGAGCCTGCTGAAAGCAGTCCGGCAATACCCTCCTCTGAAGCTCAAGAAAAGAAAGCCAAAGCACCCGCACCGAGGCAGGACGGCGTTGTTGAGCGCGATTATGCCGTCCATGGATACCATCTTGATGCCCAGGTCTCACCTGACCAGTTACTGGAGGCTGTATCGATTCTCGATGAAGCAGCGTTCTTTATCGAAAGTATCACCGGTGTCGACTGGATTAAGGAAAATCAGCTGGAGGTTGTATATGACTTCAGCCGGTATGACTTCGATACCTGCCGGGTCGTGATCAGAACAAGACTCGACCGCAATAATCCCGTTGTCCCGACCATAACGGGCATCTATGCCGGAGCCAACTGGCACGAACGGGAAACCCATGACTTTTTCGGAA
The DNA here is from genome assembly GCA_001799365.1 of Desulfobacterales bacterium GWB2_56_26. Classification (GTDB taxonomy): domain Bacteria; phylum Desulfobacterota; class Desulfobulbia; order Desulfobulbales; family Desulfocapsaceae; genus Desulforhopalus_A. The sequence continues at coordinate 17,044 of MGTI01000092.1, forward strand.
TCAAGTTCGAGGGACATCCTCACCTGATTCCGCTCCTCCTTCCTGAAGACGCCGATTTTCATCCACTCTTAAAGGATTTCAAGGCATGAACGCTCCAATACTGCTCCAGCCGGACGAGACTTTCATTCTCAACGTCGGTCCCCAGCATCCCGCCACGCACGGGGTACTACGGGTCAAAATGGAAATGAGCGGCGAGTATATCGTCAATGCCGAAACAGTCATTGGCTATATTCACCGGATGCACGAGAAAATGGGGGAGCTGAAGACTTATCCGCAGTTTTTGATGAACCTCAGCCGCATGGATTATCTCGGCGCTCTCGGCTATAGCCACTGCCATGTCCTGGTGGTCGAAAAAGCATCGGGGATCGTTGTTCCCGAACGGGCGGAATATATCAGGGCAATCATGGTGGAGCTTAACCGGATCGCCTCGCATCTCTTCTGGTTCGGCGCCTTCGTCATGGATCTGGGCGGCTTCAGTCCGTTGATGTACGCCCTGCAGGATCGGGAGCATATCCTCGATATGCTGGAGGCGGTGACCGGCTCCCGCCTGACATACTGCTACTTCCGGTTCGGTGGCCTCTATAACGATATCGACGACGACTTCATTGCCGCCGCCAGACGGTTCATCCCGCGGATGCGCAAGTCCCTCAAAAAATATAAAGCTCTTGTTACCGGCAATATCATCTTCCGGAAAAGGCTTGAGGGTATAGCTCCCCTTACACCGGAAATGTGCCGGAAATATGGCGCCTCGAGTGCCGTGGCCAGAGGATCTGGTATCAATTTCGACGTACGCAGGAACGAACCCTACTCAGTCTACCCGGAATTCGACTTCGATATCCCCGTCTACCACGAGTGCGATTCCCTCGCCCGCTATATGGTGCGCATGGATGAGATCGAGCAGTCGCTGCGAATCGTCGAGCAGGGACTGGATAAACTGCCGGGCGGCCCGATCATGCCCGACAAAAAGCCCAAGATAATCAAGCCCCCTGCCGGCGATTACTACCAGGCGGTGGAAACCGCCAGAGGCAGCTTTGGCGTGAGACTGGTCAGTGACGGCGGAAAGAATCCCTATCGCTTGAAGCTCCGTTCACCAACCTACTCGAACATGCATCTGTTCGATGAGGCCTGCCGTGGCATGATGATCATGGATGCCCTTGCCTTTATGGGAAGTCTTGATCTGGTTATCCCCGAGATAGACAGATAAGAGGAAAAGCTTATGCGCTTAACACTGATAAACGTCGTCATTGCGGTTGTTGCCGCGATTGCCTTTGCCGCTCTCAATGCCGCCTATCTGGTCTGGGCGGAACGACGGGGAGCGGCCCGTATTCAGCGTAGGCCTGGCCCCAATATCAATGGGCCGTTCGGTCTGCTCCAACCGCCGCTCGACGGCATCAAACTGATGGCCAAACAGCTGACGATTCCCGGTGGCGCGGACAAGGCCATGTTCATTGCCGCCCCGATACTTGCCATGTTCCCGGCCATCATGAGTTTTGTGACGATTCCGTTCAGCGATACGATCGTCGCCAAGAACATGAACGTCGGCATCCTCATGATCTTTGCCTTTGCCTCCATGGGCGGTATGTCCCTGGTTTTCGCCGGCTGGAGTTCACGAAATAAATATGCCATGATGTCGTCGGTCCGGGCTGTTTCCCAGGCAGTTGCCTATGAGATACCGATGCTCATTACCACAATCACGGTTGTCATGATCACCGGCTCCATGGATCTCATGGAGATTGTCAGACAGCAGAGCGGTTCGATTTTGCATTGGAATATCTTCCCCGTGCTTGGCAATTCCCACAATCTGTTGATGCCTTTTTCCTTCCTTATCTTCTTTACCTGTACCCTCGCCGAGACGAACCGGGCGCCCTTCGACCTTGGCGAGGCGGAAAGCGAACTGGTGGCCGGCTTTCACACGGAATACGGAAGCATGGGCTTCGGCCTCTTCTTCATGGGGGAATATGCCAATATTGTGGTTGGCTCCTGTCTGACCACCATCCTTTTCCTCGGCGGCTGGAACTGCCCCTTCGGGCTTTTCCCGGGAGTCTGGTGGTTCATCCTGAAACTGTACCTGCTCATCGGCACATTTATCTGGATACGCTGGACCTTTCCTCGAACTACCATTTACGGGCTCCTTAACCTCAGCTGGAAGATACTTATCCCGCTTTCCCTGTTCAACCTGCTGTTTACCGCAGGATTATTAAAGGTGTTTTAAATGGTCGCCTATTTTACCGAAATTTTTAACGGCCTGCTGAGCCTTTTTATCGGCATGGGGATCACCTTCAAAGAGTTCTTCAAGCCGACGGTGACCGTTGCCTATCCGTACGAGACCCTGACCATGTGTGCCAGGTACCGCGGGCATATTGAACTCGTGCCGGATGAAGAAGGTAATCCGAAATGCGTCGTCTGCGGACTCTGCGAAAAAGCTTGCCCCTCCGACTGTATTTCCCTCGCCGGAGAAAAACCGGAAGGCGGGAAAAAGAAAGAGCTTACCAAATATAATTTGGACTTCACCAGGTGCTCCCTGTGCGGCTCCTGTGTCGAGTCCTGCAGCTTCGGCGCCATCGATTTTTCCAAAGAATACAATCTGGCAAGCACCAGGAAGGAAGATTTTATTTTTAATCTTCTGCAACGTCTGGAGGAAAAGAAAAAATGAATCCGTCAACGATTGCCTCCCCCGCCTTGTTCAGTGTCGACGGGCTGGTCGGGGTGGTTTTTCTCATCATGGTGGCGATAACTCTTATCGGCGGCCTGATCGCCTGTAATTCGGACAGGCTGGTCCGTTCCGTCGCAGGCCTGATCGTCTGCTTTGTCGGCGTTGCCGGGATCTATTACTTTCTCAACTCGCCGTTTGTCGCCATGATGCAGATTCTCATATATGTTGGTGCCGTGGCGGTCACCATTTCCTTTGCGATCATGCTCGCTGCGCCGGAAGAAAAGAAAAAGATCGGCATCACCGGCCCGCTGGCCGGACCTCTCGGATTTGGCACGGCCGCCCTTCTTGCCGGCGGTTTCGCCGTTCTCGCCCTGCAAACTGACTGGCCGGTTCAGGCGAAAATCAATGACGGTTCGGTGAAGCAAATCGGTATCCAGCTGCTGACCGATTATTCCATGGTCTTTGAACTTGTCTCTATCGTACTTCTGATCGCAATCCTTGGTGCCCTGGTTATTGCCCGGGATGGGAGGGAAGGCCAATGACGCTTGCACTGTATAACAATCTCGCCACCTATCTGGTCATCGGCGCTTTGCTGTTCGGCATCGGTATCTACGGCATTGTGACCCGTCGAACCCTGATCGGTATGCTCATCGCCGCCGAATTGATTCTGGCCGGTTCCTCCATCAATTTTATGGCATTCAACCGCTTTACGGCACCCGATCCGGTCACCGGCCAGGTCTTTGCCCTGTTCATCATGGCGGTAGCCGCCGCAGAAGCCGCAATCGGCCTGAGCATTATCATCGCAGTGTATCGTCAATTCAAGTCGATCGACACGGAAGACGCCGTTCAACTCAAAGGTTAGTCAAGGAGTCATCGGGAATGGAATATAAATTACTCTTGGCCCTGCTCATTCCACTCATCGGTACCCTGGGGGTGATGTTCAAGGGCAACAACGAAAACATCCGCGAAGGAATCTCATCGATTTCCTCGCTTCTTCTGTTGCTGGTGGTGGGTTCGTTGATCCCCGCTGTCTGGGATGGCAAGACACTCATTTTTCACATGTTTACCATCCTGCCCGGTGTCACCGTTACCCTGCGCGCCGACTCGATGTCCATGATCTTTGCCCTGGTGGCATCTTCTTTGTGGACCATCGCAGTCTTCTATTCAATGGGGTACATGAGGGGGCTGAACGAACATGCCCAAACTCGCTTTAACGCCTGTTTCGCCTTGGCCATCTTTGGCGCCATAGGGGTTGCCTTCTCCGACAACCTCTTTACCATGTACCTGTTTTATGAAATCGTCTCGGTCTGCACCTATCCGCTGGTTGCCCACCATCAGGACGAGGAAGGATACAACGGCGGACGCAAATATCTGATCTATCTCACCGCGACCGCCAAGGCCTTTCTCCTGCCGGCCATGATTCTCATCTATGTCCTGACCGGAACGCTCGATTTCGCCGCAAACATCACCACGGGTATCTTCCCCGCCGATGTGAACAAGACGCTGGTCGTCATGCTGTACATCTTCTGCATCTTCGGTTTTGCCAAAAACGGGGTCATGCCATTTCATCATTGGTTGCCCGGG
>MGTI01000093.1 GCA_001799365.1 Desulfobacterales bacterium GWB2_56_26
CCGCCCACGGCATGGTCCGAATGGTCTTCAAAATCCCCACCCGTGGCCTGCTCGGCTACCGCTCCCAGTTCATGACCGATACCAAGGGCATGGGTATGATGGCCTATGTTTTCTCCGAATACGGTCCCTATGCCGGGGACATCGTCAACCGGGTCAACGGCGTGCTGGTGGTGAAAGACCCTTGCACGGCGGTTGCCTTTGCCTTATTTAACCTGCAGGAGCGCGGCAGACTGTTCATTCATCCCGGCGTTCCCCTCTATGCCGGACAGATAATCGGGGAAAACAGCCGTTCAGTCGATATGGTGGTGAATCCGGGCAAAGGAAAAAAATTGACGAACATGCGGGCCTCCGGCACCGATGAGGCAGTCGTCCTCACCCCGCCGGTCAATATGACCCTCGAGGACTGCATCGCCTACATCAACGATGATGAACTGGTGGAGGTCACGCCCGCCTCGATCCGCCTGCGCAAGCGGCCGGCGGCGGCAAAACAGAGAGGCTGAAAAAGAAGGGGAAGCGTATGAAAGAGCTGGCAATTCTCGCGGGGGCGATGCTGATGGGGCTCGCCACCTTCGGCGTCATCGCCAAGAAGTTCGGCAGCAGCTGCACCCCCTGAGTGATGGTCTACGGATCCATCGGGATGGGTCTCTTAAGTTATTGGCTGCTGCACAGCGTGTGGTAACGGTTGTTATAATCTTTCCATTAATCCTTGCGGTTCGGCAGCCTGACTTCGCTGAACCGCATATCTTGCAATTGCCCTGGGCTCAAGGTGCAAGATCTAATTTTTTTTCATTGTCACAGTTAAAGATTTGACCCCCTACCCCGTCCTGTGAAACTCCTACCACCTTGAGAAATGGCGGAATGGACCATATGGTAAGGGGTCCAATCCTGCTTCTGCCAGCACTTCTGAGAAGAGTTTCAGCGCTTCTGATCGAGTCGCATCCATCCAGTGCCCCAATTCGTGATCATTGATGCAGTAGGTTTCTAGTTCATGTCCCCGTCCATGGATTTCGATTGCCCGGGAAGATGCAGCAATCTCGAACCTACGCACGATGACATTGAGCAGATCGATGACACTGCCGATCTTTTCACGCCACGACCGATTTTCCAGAGCGGACCGTCCAATTGTTCGACTCAGTACTTTCCCTTCTCGATCGCGAAGTGTGCCGGTGGACAAGGCGATGACAGTATCGCGGATTGCTTGGTCGAAGGCTGACATGCTCATCTCGAAGTGGAAATGGTCCTTGAAAGCACTTCGATCAAAAGCTCCCGCATAGACCTTGAGGGCCTCGATGTCAGCTGCATGTCGGGCAGGCAGTCCTTTATCGAGTTCTTCAATCTCGAGACGGGCAGCTTGCTCTGAAAGCCGCTTCCACTCACGGAGCAACTCGACCGTGAAACGTTCTGGGACATCATCCACCATCTTCGCGTGTATCTGGCAGAGCCAGATGCCGTTTTCGGCGGACCCACGTTCCTCCTTCGTTAGGTGTGGATCAAACCGTTTCCCTCCCTTTGCTGCTGCGGTGATGTGCGCCGCCACGCCAACGTCAACGGTGCCACTCATACTGTCGCCAGGGCCGGCCGTAAGTACGCGGCAGTTGGGATTCGAGCACCGATACCCAACACGACGCGCAAGAAGATCCCTCACAGGCTTTTTAAAATCATCTCGTGTTGACATCAGCTATGCTTCTCCATTCGCACCATTCGCAGGCCAACAAGTACTTCTAAGTATAACATGAAAGATTGTGTGCAATAGCACAATTACTATTGTCTCTTGCTATGAAAATAGTCGGCAAGGATCTTTGCATGGTCGAAGGCCAGCGTCGGTAGATTGTCTTCTGTAAAGAGCTCCGCCCGTGCCGCATCATCACCCGCCGTGGGCGGGCTATCCGCCTGGCCGATATAGACGGTTGAGGCGGTGTGGAGCCGGGCGTCCCGGTTCGGGTCGGAATAGGTGTGGAACTGGCGCAGGCCCTGCACCTTGAGGCCGGTTTCTTCTTCGGCTTCTCTTGCCGCGGCGTTCTCGAAGGACTCGCCGTAGTCGACGAAGCCGCCGGGCAGAGCCCAGCCGAAGGGTGGGTTTTTGCGTTCGATGAGGACGATTTTGTCTTCAATCTCGATGATGATATCGACGGTCGGCACCGGATTCTTATGAACCGGCACTTCGCCGCCGCAGTGCGGACATTTCATGGCTGCTCCTTTATGGGGTAGGGGCGACGAGAGCGGCGATCTCCTGCCAGTCGGCAACCGTCGGCAGGTTGTGGCGGTTCCTGTTCCAGGGTTGGCTGAAAACGAAGGGGGTGATCGCTTCTTTCGCCAGTTGGATGCAGGTTTCGGCCCGGTCGTCGATGAAATACCTGAGACCGTGGTCGTGGATGTAGCGGACTTTATCGTTGTGGTCGCCGGTGGCAACAACCTTGATGTTGTCGCGCCCCTTGCCGGTGAAGAAATGATCCAGCCAGTCGAAGACCGGTCGACTGAGGGGGCGGGCGGTGATGATGGTCACGGCCGACTGTTCGGCGAACTGTTCCAGGCACTGGACAGCACCCGGTATCGGCGTAAGGCCTGCTCCGAGGGAGTCAATCATTATATCGGTGAAGATCTTCTCCACCACATCACGGGGAATGGCGAGGCAGTTTTCCAGCTCGAAGTGAGTGATTTCTTCCAGGGTGAAGCCGCAGTAGCCGTACTCGGTGCAGGCCAGCCGGATGAAGGCCTCGGCGGTATCGGCGATCACCCCGTCAAAGTCAAAGCCTATCCGGTCGACGGTAATGGTCATGGGCGGGGTACCGGTGGCGTGGGGTACGCGGCTTCAATCTCCTTGACCTGCCGGCAGAGGAGGCTGTTTTCCGGTGTCTGGATATAATTGCTTCGGCCGAGAGCCTCGACCGCCCCGTTTATCGCGTCGATCTCGGTGCGGCGTTTGTTCCGTACATCCTGCAGCATGGAAGAAACATTTTCCGCCGTCTTTTTGCAGACAATTTTGGTCGCCAGATAGGGATCGTCCATGATGTCGATGCCTTGCGCCTTGGCAACCAGCATCGCTTCGGCGATGGCGCTCTTCATCCGCCTATCGACTCCGGAGATTGTCAGCAGCTCGCCGTTTTTGCATCCGAGGGTGGCGGTAAGGGCATTGATCCCGACATTGATGAAGAGTTTTGCCCAGATCCTGGCGATGATGCGCTCGGTCACTTCGACCTGCAGGCCCCCGGCCGCCAGCACCGCCCGAGTGCCGTCTATGAGATGCGCGAAATGATCGGTGGGGGATTCGGGAAAACCGAGATAGGTCACGCCGCGGCCGGCATGGCGAACATGGCCCTGGCTGAGCAGGGTCGCTCCTTCCGTGGTCGTGCCGTAGGCGGCGGTCGCAGGCGCAATGAGGTCGCCGAGGCCAAGATGGCTGATGCCGTTCTGGAGAAAAATCAGCAGGGTTTTCTCGGAGAGCAGCGGCCGGCAGAAATCGAGACTCGCCGCCACATCGTACGACTTGACGCAGAGCAGCACTACATCGACGGGGGCGACCGGGTCAAGCCCGCGCGGGTCGGAAACCGCCGTCACGGCAATCGTCTCCTCCGTTTCGCCAAGTTGGTAGACAATGCCCTCACCGGTAAGGTATTCGGCCCGGTTGCGGTTATAGTCGAGGATCGTCAGGCGGTCGCCGGTGCTGCCTATGCCTTTGGTGAGAATGGCGCTCAACAGGCACCCGAGGGCACCCGGACCTACCAGTAAGAGATGCATTGTTTGCCTTTGCCGGATTATTTTATGAGCGCGGCCTGCTCGATGATGGCGGCGTATTTGTATCCGGCCCCGAAATCCTTGTCGGCGGCGAGAGTCCCTTCCAGGGTGACGACACTGTTCATTTCGACCGTCTCGCTGGTAGTGATCACCAGGTCATGGGTGTTCTGCATGGGATTGCCGGTGCCGTCCTGGACATGCACCCAATTCTTGCCCATGATGTTCGGGCTGAACTTGACAACCTTGCCCTGCACCCGGACCTTTTTGCCGTTCAGTTCTTTAGCCTTGGTGAAGAGTTCTTCGACGGTATATGCGTTTTCCCCTGGGGCTTTCGCCACGGAGATGTTCTCCTGGAGCGGAGCGATGGCCCCGGAGCTGCCGCCAGAGGTTTCAGGCATGGCCGGCTCAGCGGCCGTTTTTTGCTGCTCCGATTTGACTGCGGCGTCGAACGATTCGTTCGCTGCCGGTTTCGGGGCAGCCTGGCCGCCATCCTGCGCGAGCCCAGCGGAAAAGACGATGGTCTCAAAGGACTTGTTCAGAGTCTTGCTGGTGAAATTATTCATCGTCATGTCAACCGAATAGCGAACTTTTGCCCCGATTGCGACATCCGTTTCAGGAATTGCCACCCAGCTCTGTCCGGCCCCGTGGTCGACCAGCATATAGGTGTAACCCGGAACCTTGGTGGTCTCAACCACCGTACCACTCTCCATCTTGGCAGAATCAGAATTTTTTGGCATGGCCATTGGTTCGCCTGCAAAGAGTATGGAGCAGAAAAGCAGGACAGCGCCGATGGTAAGATTGGTCAAGCCGCGATGCATTGTTATCCTCCCGAAAATATAGAAAAATTAAAATATGTATTGGCTGGTTACCTTAGTCATTGTCGATGAGAAAGGCAAGATGCTCCAGGAAGGTCCGGTTCCAGAGGGAATAGGCGGCGGCGGTGATGTGCACCCCGTCTTCCTGAAAGAGCTGCTTGTCCGAATCGACAAAGCGCTGGTGGGTGTTGAGATAACAGCAGCCGGTCTGCTTGGTAAGCTCTTCGATCTGGCCATTGAGGTTTTCCACCGAGCCTGCGGGCAAATGGGAAAGGACCATGGGAAAGAGGCTGTTGACCAGGATTTCGGCGTTGGCGTAGTCGTGACTGAGTCGGACGAGGATTGTCTTCAGGTTGGGGAGAATATCTTTTTCCCGGCCGGACAGCAGGTCGTTGGTGCCGATCACGACCATAATGACATCGGCCGTATCTGCTTTCGCCTTGATTGCCGGCAGGGCGGCCAGAAGATCGGCCGAGGTGGCGCCCGGAACTCCGAAATTTTGGACCCGGTAGGATGACAGATGGGACTGCCAGTCGTAATCGGCGACAAGCGAGTCACCCAACAACATGATTTTATACATAGTTATTTTTCCGAAGGGACCGGGCCGCAGGCAAAGCCGCGACCGTCAGGGTTATAGAGATCAATCTTATGCTAGCTCTCCAGAGTAGCATAAGACAATTGGCCTGCCAAAGTTTTTCTCTTCTCAGCCGGCCGGTTTTCCGGGAGCTGTTTCAGCGAAGGTACGGACTGCAGAACAATGCAACCGAAAGGCGCCACCGCGATCTTTTCGCCTTCGGCAATCGGAAAAGCCTCTTCCGGCGAAAGAAAATCGAAGGGCGACTGGGCGGTGGTATCGATGATACGTCGCCAGCTCTTGCCGTGGCCGTCAAGGCTTACGGCCGTAAAGTGCAGGGTTTGCTCCCGGTCGTTGTTCAGCATGACGAAGAAGTCGCCGGGACTGTCCGGATCTTCGGCCCGGAGGAAAAAAGCCAGGCCATGGCAGGTACCCTCCCAGTTCGGTTCGCCGGGAGAGAGATACTGCCAGGAGATTTCCGGCGGGTTATCTTCGGCCGAACCTGTTGCCGTAAAAAACTCGCTACGCCGAAAGACTCGGTGTTTTTTTCTGAGGGCAATGCAATGCTGAAAGAATCGGAAGAACTCCCGGTTGGTTTCAAGCAGGGACCAGTCCAGCCAGCTGGTAGCGTTGTCCTGGCACCAGGCGTTGTTGTTGCCGCCCTGGCTGCGCCCGAATTCGTCGCCGGCGAGAATCATCGGCACCCCCTGGGAGAGAAGGAGCACGGCAGCAAAACTCTTCATGCGCCGGAAGCGGAGGCGGTTGACCGCAGGATCCTTGGTCTCGCCCTCCCGGCCGCTGTTCCAGCTGATGTTGTGATTATCGCCGTCCCCGTTGTTTTCGCCGTTCGCAAGGTTTCTTTTCCGGTCGTAGCTCACCAGGTCGTAGAGGGTGAAGCCGTCATGGCTGGTGAGGAAATTGATCGAGCTTAAGGGACCCCGGCCGCTTACCTGATAGAGATCGGAGCTGCCGGCGATGCGGGTGGCAAGCGTTGTGACGGTGTTTTCGCCCCCGATCATGAAGGCCCGCACGTCGTCCCTAAACCTGCCGTTCCATTCCGCCCAGCGGGGGTCGGTGGAGAAGCTGCCGACCTGGTAGAGGCCCGCGGCATCCCAGGCCTCGGCGATCATCTTGATGTCGCGCAGCACCGGGTCCTCGCCGATGATCTCGATCATCGGCGGGTTGGCCAGTACATGGCCCTGCCGGTCGCGGCCTAGAATGGAGGCGAGGTCGAAGCGGAAGCCGTCCACGTGCATCTCGGTGACCCAGTAGCGCAGCGACTCTTTGATGAGGCTGCGGACGATCGGGTGGTTGCAGTTCATGGTGTTGCCGCAGCCGGAAAAATTGAGGTACTCGTGGTTCTGGTCGAGGAGGTAGTAGATGGAATTGTCGAGACCCCTGAAACTGCTGGTGGTCCCTTGGTAGCCGCCTTCACCGGTGTGGTTGTAGACCATGTCGAGAAAAACCTCGATGCCGGCCTTATGCAGGGCCTTCACCATGGTGCGGAATTCGTCTACAGCCCGGTCCGGATTCTCGGCGTAGCCGGTATTGAGGGCGAAAAACGAGACCGGATTGTAGCCCCAGAAATTTTTCAGACGCTCGCCGGTTTGCGGGTTAGTGAACACCGTATCGTTCTCGTCGAATTGGGTGACCGGCATGAGTTCGACGGCGGTTACCCCGAGTTCTTTGAGATAGGGGATCTTTTCGATGATCCCGAGGTAGGTGCCCGGTGCCTTCACTCCGGAGCTCGCATCCCTGGTGAAGCCCCGGACATGGAGCTCGTAGATGATCGTTTCCGCAAGCGGGGTTTTGAGGGGCCTGTCGTTGCCCCAGTCGAAGTCGTGATTGACGATCCGGCAGCAGGGTTTCACGCCGTACTGGGCCGGCTCCGCCCATTTTCGCGGGAGAAGCTCACGGCAGAAGGGGTCTATGAGGATTCTGCGGTAGTCATAGCTGTGGCCGTTGCCGATGGGTCCGTCGACCCGGTAGCCGTAACTGAAGTCCTGGCGATGGGTGGGGAGCAGCATATGCCACATGTCGCCCGTCCGGTTCTCCACGGGATCAAAGGCAAATTCGTGGCGGACCGGTTTGTCGGCACCCTGCGGCAGATGTTCGACCACCAGGGTGACCCGCGTGGCATGGCGGGCGAAGATGGAAAAATTGATGCCTTCTTTAAAGAGGGTGATGCCGGTTGGAATCGGATACCCTCTTTTTTTGATTCTCAATTTTTTATTGGCTGACATTTTGAGAATAGTTATTAATAGTAGAAATCAGACGTACCGTCACGCGAATTTTGTTTTACATGTTCAGGTTACTCCAGCTACAATAAATTTGAAAGACCGGAGTAGTATACCCTCACAATGGAGGAAGTTATGGGGATGTTTCACAAAGTAAAGGTTGGCGACCGGGTTATAAGTCCGATCGACTGGGAGATGAATCCCGATCTGTCCTTCGGGACGTTCGAATCCTGGGGAGGTCGTGAGAGGGTACGGAACAACGACGAATTCGTCTACTATTTCTTCGTCGACAACTGGGGGGACGAACCGAAGCTCTGCCTGATGGAGCGGGCGGTGAAGCATGCGCGGATCATGGCGGAAATCAAGGCGCCACCGGAAATTGTCAAAAAATGCGTGACGGAACAGGGCCAGTCATCCAGTTTCGAGAAGAGCTATGCCATCAACGAGCAGCTCAAGGAATGGCTGATCGACCATGTGCTGGACGAGGCGGGCGATCCGGAGCTGGTGGTGCCGCGGGTGGAAAGGATCGTCAAAGAGGATATGGGGCCGCAGCTGCCGGCCATGGACCGACCTTTTGCAGGCGAAATGACAGCCCTGCCCGCGGAATCTTCGATCATCAATGACGACGGGATCGCAGACATCGTGAAAAAATGGGACTTTTTTGAGGCGGAACTGAATCCCTCGGGTAGGTTCGTCAACTCGCTTGCCGCCGGAAACGATCCGGGCGTGATCGTCGACCGGCGGACGTCGCTCATGTGGCAGCGGGATGGGATCGATATCGGCTCGTTGCGTCATATCCAGAGAAATATCGAGGAATTGAACCGCGGCAAATTCGCGGGCTTTGCCGACTGGCGGCTTCCCACCATGGAGGAGGCCATGTCGCTCATGGAGCCTGCGAAAAATGCCAAAGGGCTCTACCTCCACCCCGCCTTTTCCAAAGAACAGCCCTTTATCTTTGTCGCGGCGCAACGCCGGCCGGGCGGCTACTGGTTTGTCGATTACAAACAGGGCCGGGCCTTCTGGTCCTCGGGCACCATTCCCGGCGGTTTCGGTCGGCTGGTCCGGGCGATCGACAGGTAGCATCTTGCTCCACACTTCTCCTCAGCCTGTCATGTCGCAAAAGCGGCATGACAGGCTGCCTCATTCACGCTCCACACTCTTCATAGTGCTTCCCTCGCTTGCCTGGCTTCGAGAAATCCCTGAGATACAACTGGCTAAAATAATGGCGAAATAATCATATGTGGTGTATGAAATTTCGAGGCGTCGTCGTCTTGCCTGTTCCAAATAATGGAGCGGGCGGGGGCTGGATGGGAAGAAGTCTGTAACATAAACTTGCAAAAGGAGTGAGCGATGAAACGGTGTTGGCTGTTGCTGTTGGGAATGTTGCTGTCATCGACTGCCTGGGCCGCTCCGACCCAGGATGTGGCCGGGTCCAAGGATCCGGTCGGTTTGCCTCGCTATGCCGGCTCGGTGATCTTCGGCTACCAGTACGGCGATTACGACGAGTCGGAGCTGCCCCTCGGCAAGGCCTTTTTCAAGGGCGGCAAGCGCGGTTTCGAACAGACCAAACATGTCGAGGGCAAGCGCACCCGGGTGCTCTATCTGGCCCCCGAAGGACGGTCGTCGCTCGAAGTGCTGCGCAATTACACTCAGGAGCTGGCCAAGTCCGGCTACACGCCGATCTTTGAATGCAGCGGCGAGGGCTGCGGCAAGAAGACCGCCGAGACCCTCTATTTCCACAACGAGCGCAACAAGATCCCCGGCAAGCAGGTCACCGAATACGCCTTCTCCATCGAAACCAGCGACGAACGGCTGTACGTGGCCGAACAGAACCAGGGCGGGGTCGTCAATTATGTTGCGGTGCTGGCGGCCACCTCCGGCAATGCAGCGGACAGCAGCATCAAGAACCGGGTGACGGTGTATCTGGAAACCGTCCAGGCAGGCGCCATGGAGAGCCGCATGGTGACCCTGAAATCGAGTGAGATCGAACAGGCCGTGACCCGCGACGGCCGAGCGACGATCTACGGGGTGCTGTTCGATACCGACCGGGCCGAGATCAAACAGGAATCCAAACCGCAGCTCGACGAGATGGGCGCCTATCTGCAGAAAAATCCCGGCGTCGCCGTCTATGTGGTCGGCCATACCGACAACCAGGGCAAGCTCGATTACAACCTGTCGCTGTCGCAGCGTAGGGCCGAGGCGGTGGTGGCCGCCCTCGCGGGTCAGTATAAAATCGCCGTCAATCGGCTGATGGGCAAGGGCGTGGCAAATCTATCCCCGGTCGCGAGCAACGCGAGCGAAGAAGGCCGTGCCAGGAATCGGCGGGTGGAGCTGGTGGCGCAATAGTTTACTCTTTATCCAGGTGCTTCAGTATTTTCTTGCGTAACAATGCGGCAATTTCCTCGTCCCGGTAGCTGATCACCGTTACCGGGCAGCTGTTGATCTTCTTGTCGGTGGGAAATTTCGAACATACTTAAGATGCTTCAGGAAGCTTAACCTATGAGATGCACATTCCCTGCCGAATCTCGCCAATAGGCAAGATTTTCATTTCAGCATCACTGACTGAACCAAGCAGGATCCTTAAACGTAATACCAGATAGTCCCGTAATTTTCCGATTTTTCCCCGATCGCTTCAAGCCGTTGCAGGTAGTCGAGAATTGGGACATCATGTCCGACATGGGTTGAGATATTTCTTGTGATGTTTTTCTCCCAAGGGTGGAATTCATAAACCCTGGTGCCGTCCGGAAGAATTGTCAGCAAGTCTCGGTGCTGTTTGGCGCGGAGATAATTTTTACCCATGCCGGGTACGTTATAGACTGCCTCGTCGGTCCTGGTGAGGCCAGGAAGCATTCTTGCCTCCTCCTTTTGTTCCTGTAGCAGACGGGCAATGGGCACCCGGTATTCGGCGGTTTCCTCCTTGCCCTTGGTGTTGAAAGAGTAATAAGGCTCGACGCCGATGCGGGTCAAATTGCGGCGCAGGATTGCCGCTTCGAAACGGCGGGAAACAAAAAAAGTGTACACCAACTGGTTGAACACAGAGATCCCATGCAGTCGCAGCTTTTCCACGGCGGCTGCGGTATCGGGGGTCAACTCGTATGAGTGTTGGATGTGGGTGACCAAACCGATCTGTCGCGTACCTGTACAACGATATTGGGCAAGGATGTCCACTAGTCGGTCGGTAAATCTCATCGGGGCGGTTACCGGAGTTCTCGTGCCGATACGAATGCGCTCAACCGAAGGAATGGCCGCGACCTTCGAGAGGATTCGCTCGATATTGTCGTCATCCATGCCCATCGGATCGCCCCCGGTAATAAGCACTTCCCGGATGGTCGGATGGTCGGATATCCAACCAATAGCCGCTTCGATCTTCTCAGTCGAGGCTAGAGCCCCGGGCATCATAGCGTCTTCTATCTCCCAGTTGCGCTGGCAGTAGACGCAGATCTGCGGGCAGGTGTTAAAGGGCTTGAAGATGCAAATGGCCGGATATCGCCTGGTAATGAGATCGATAGGGGAAGTATCGCTTTCTCTCATGAAATCGAGGCAGGTCCTCTCCGTCGGGGTTTGGGCAGCCAACTGGTCGACATAGGCCGCCGGAGGAATGACCTGGGCCCTGATAGCCATATCCCGTAAGTCTGACGGGTCATCGTCCATAAGAGACAGATAATGTGGAGTGATACCGAAAGGAATGCGATGTAACTTCGATTTTTCAATGGCCTCGATTTCCCGGTCGGAGAGCGCGACCAACTTCTTTATCTGCTCGGGGTCGCGCAGAACATGACGATATTGCCAACGCCAGTCATCCCAATCCTTGGTTGTGGCGTTCATTTCCCGCAACATTCGGTTGCGCCGCAACGTTCTTCGCTTGATCGCCTGCGGGTCGAGACCATCGGCGTAAAATTCCATCTGCCGCGAGACTTCTCCAGCCAAAGCGTCCAGTTGCCGGCTTCTCTCAATGGCGGCCTCCCGACCCTCCAGATCGCTTGAATCGAGATGGGTGTCGGCATATCGCGCTCTCGGCCCTTTTCCCTGCAGTCCAAGAAACAGGTGGTAAAGGTCGGCAAAGAATGCGGGGGTCAGGTCCGGTCTGGGTACGCCCCTGGCGATATCGACAATAGCTTGCGCCATCGAAAAGCCCGTTTTTTCTTCGGATCGTTTGGAGATAACCTGATTAATGGCATAGCCGCAATCCCTGATCCGGATAATTTTGCCATCGCTGAAAGCGTCTTGTCCCTCAATCGGTTCATAGCTCATGGTATACACCAGTTTCGCTATGGACTTGCGCAAGGCGTCCAATGAATGTGCCCGCCGAGCGATGCGGAACAATTCGGGTAACGTCGCTTTGAGTTGTTGCTGGGTATAATTTTTTGGGGTCATGACAATTCTTCTCCTATCTTTGCTAAAAGCGGCCAATCGGCAGGAAATACTTCGCCAGTGGCCTTTGCGGTAATGTTTCTTGAGCCTTCCAAACGTTTTTGGAAGGAATCAGTCGGCCAGCCAATCCACTATAAGTTCCATGGCGGTGACGACTTTCTTGCACCAGCAGTCGACGAAATCATCCGGTAACGGTTGGTCGATGGGGATAGTCTCCCCGGCAGTTAAGGCCTTGAGTCCATCGAAATCGACATAGGCAATGCGGACCGATAATTCATCGGCCGGACGGCCGAAAACCTCTCCGGGAAGCACTGCCACGCCGGTATCTTCAAGCAGCCGGCGGCTTAAGGCCAGGCCGCCTGTGATGCCGCGCAAAGCGAGTCGCTCCCTGTAACGGGCAAAGGAAGGAAACAGATAAAATGCCCCGTCCGGCGAATGCACGTCGACATCGGCCTGGCAAAGAATTGCAACGCATCGCTCCGCCAGGCGGCTGAGAATTCGCCTGACCTGCCAGAGATAGCGTTCTATTTTTATGTCTCCTTCGAAGGCTCGAACTGCGGCATACTGGATTGGGGCGCTGACTGAGGTAAAGGTTTCACTGGCCGCCGCCGCCATGGCATCGGCCAACCATCCCATACTTTGGGGGAAGGCAAAGGTGCCGAGGCGCCAGCCCCCCGCACCGCACCACTTGGAAAGGCCGGAACTGATGATCGTTCCTTCCGGGTAAAAACTCGCCGCCGAGATATGTTTTCCTTGGTGATGTAACTCACCGTAAATCTCGTCGGACAACAGTATCACCTTGTACTTGTGAGCCACTTCCGCCAGGGATTCCAACTGTTCTGCGGTGTAGGTGCAGCCGTCGGGGTTGGCGGGATAATTGAGCACGAGAATCCTCGGTCGATAGTCATCGTTTTCGCTGGCGCAATACCGCTCCAGGTCCTCGGCGAGGATGCGCCAGCGATTTTCATACGATGCCGGCAGCAAGATGACCTTTCTCCCGAGCATGTTGGCCTGCGGAACGTACGAAACCCAACAGGGAGTTGGTACAAGCAATTCACCGTAATAGGCGAGCTGCAACAGAAACATCAGTTCTTTGGAGCCGGGACCGATCATCACCAGATCGGGCGACATCTCGACGCCGTGTTTTTGTCGGTGGAAGTTTGCCACGGCGCTTCTCAGCGCCGGGAGTCCTGCCGCCGGCAGGTAGTCCTTTTGATGGGCATTCTGCTTGAGGGCTTCAACCACCGGCCCCGGCACGGGGAATGGCGATTGTCCCAATCCGAGTCGAAAAACGGTCTTGCCCTCTTGTTGCAAGGAGTTGCTGAGATCGTTGATGACGATGGTCGGGGATTGTTTCATTCCTCTTATGTTGAGGTCGAGACTGACATTTTCGCGGATATGCATAGTTCTTCTCCTTCGGAGCCATTATTCCGATAGCAGGAACCGGGTCACAATGTACTCCCTGTTCAATCTTAAAGATTTTGTAGTAGTCCAGTGCTTCGAGAATCCCCGCGGCATGCTGCTTTTTCAGTAATATTCTCCATGTGGGCCAGATCGAATAAGTCATTGCGATGGGGGTTCTCTGCCACCGTAGCCAACGTGTTGCCACGCAACATATCGGCATCATCTTGCTGGTAATGACACGTTCGGCAATGTCCAGGGTTGTTTCTTCTGCTTCGATTCGGCGAGAGATATTGTACGTCGTTTCAATCTCGCTCCGTTTGATGCCGCTCGCCACCAGACGCAGTCGATTGCTGCGGCCCAGAGAGAGACCGGTATGCACTAACGGTGCGCCCAACTGGTGGGCGAGCCATCCGTCATATCCAGCATCGGCGTAATGCTATGGATGAGCGCGTGCAAGCTCCACTACGAACTTGGAACTACGTTTAAGCGGAAGGAAAAACAGCCAGGTTGGTTTTCAGCGATCTTCTCATGCCACTATGTCGCATACTCATGCGGAAAAATTGTATTTACGTAAATATAATTGATGCAATTGTATAATGCAAACATTATAGATCTATTGGAAATTCACATTAGGAGGCATACCTTGAGCGGGCATAATTCAAATCAACTCTCACTTCAGGTGCTGAAAAAGTTTCGGATTATCTATGGCTCAGTACGCCAGCACTTTCGCGAGGTTGAACGAACTTGCGGAGTAACCGGGTCACAATTGTGGATCATGCAGGAAATTGCCGACACTTCCGGAATTGGTGTTTCGGAGTTGGCGACACGATTGTCCATCCATCAATCTACATGCAGCCAGCTTGTCGAGAAACTGGTGACCAGCAAGCTAATTATCAAGAAACGCAGCAAAGAAGATCAGCGCCGTGTTGGGCTGTGGTTGTCGGAAGAAGCTATTAAACTGATAAAAAGAGCCCCTAGCCCTACAGAAGGAGTACTGCCAAAAGCTTTGCGAAATCTTCCGACCGAAACGATACAGGCATTGGATTCTGTGATGGAACAGGTGATAGAACAATTACAAATTACAGATGAAGGGCACGCCGAAAAACCTCTCTCAGACATTTTCCGGAGCACCTGATTTGAACAGGAGTTTCTGTGATGATCGACTCCGGCAGGTCGCCACGGGAAATCTTTCAGCAAAAAGATAATGTCGTGACCCTCTTTATCAGCCGCTCTCCTACCTCCAGCGGCTGTGCATCGAATCCGCCAAACGGTACCTGGAGAAGACCCGGGACTCGCTGAGCGAAGTCACCTCGAAGGTCGGCTATGAGGACATCAATTCCTTCCGCCGGCTGTTCATCAAGCACACCGCCCAAAGATCGGCATAAGTTTGCCAGGAAGGAATTGGCGGAGTAGCAGCGGGTAGAGCGTCCGTTCTGGGGAAAAAACTTGCGATTTCAGGGAGAGGGAGGTAACGTCGACTGCAGTGACTGCAGCGGCTCCGGACAGAGAGGAGTGTCCGGTCGAAGCGACTATCTTGCAGGCGAAAATCTCTTTGCCAACCGAATCGAGGAGACCGCATGATCACCCGACTCGCCGCCAAAAGCGACATCCACACCATCATCCTGATCCAGGAGATGAACCTCTTTGACAACCTCTCGCGTCTGGAGAGGGAACAGAACGGCTTTGTGACCACTCCTTTTACCATCCACCAGCTGAAAAGGCTGATCGCCGACCACGGCCTGTTCGTGGTGGAGAGCGACGACCAGGTGCATGGCTATACGGCGGCGGCGAACTGGGAGTATTTTGCGCAGTGGCCGATTAATCCTTTCATGATCACCCGCCTGGTGGGGACGCGGTTCCGAGGCGTGATAATTTCCGAGCACAACAGTTTCCAGTATGGCCCGGTGTGCATCGATGAGCACATGCGGGGCACCCAGGCGTTCCCCCGGTTGTTCGAAGAGATGCGCCTGGAAATGTGTCCCCGCTTCCCCGTCGGCATCACCTTTATCAATAAGGCCAATGAACGGTCGTATAGGGCCCATACCCGGCGGCTTGGCATGAAGGTGGTCGATGAATTCCAGTACGGGGGACGGGAGTATTACAGCCTCGCCTTCGACACCGCCGTATCGGTGCTCCAATAAAAGGCAAACACTATCTTTAACATCATGCAATTTACTCACTATCCGATACACAGTCTGATGGAGGTTACCGCCCGGCCGCAGCTGGTTTTCGTGCGGGGCGAAGGCTCATGGCTCTGGGACAACACCGGCAAACGGTATCTCGACTTCGTCCAGGGTTGGGCAGTCAACTGCCTCGGCCACTGCCCGCCGGTCATCGCCGAACGGCTGGCCGAGCAGGCCCGCCGATTGATTACTCCCAGCCCGTCCTTTTACAACGAACCTTCCCTGGACCTTGCCCGGCGGATCGTCGATAACAGCTGTTTCGATCGGGTGTTCTTCACCAACTGCGGGGCCGAGGCCAACGAAGGGGCGATCAAGCTGGCGAGGAAATGGGGTGGTCGCAACCGGGGCGGGGCTTATGAGATCATCACCTTCGACGGCGGCTTTCACGGCCGGACCCTTGCCACCATGTCGGCCTCCGGCAAGCCGCAGTTCCGGGACCTCTTCGAACCGAAAGTTCCGGGCTTTCCCAAGGCGCAGCTGAACGACCTCGATTCGGTCGCGGCGCTGATCTGCGACCGGACCGTGGCGGTCATGCTCGAACCGATCCAGGGCGAGGCGGGCGTCGTCCCGGCCGAAGACCCCTTCCTGACGGGTCTCAGACAGTTGACCCGCGAACGGGGTCTGTTGCTTATCGTCGACGAGATCCAGACCGGTGTGGGCCGCACCGGCACGCTCTGGGGCCATCAGCATGCCGGGATCGAGCCGGATATCATGACGCTCGGCAAGATGCTGGGCGGCGGTGTGCCGCTCGCCGCGCTGGTCGCCAAAGAGGAGGTCTGCTGCTTCGATCATGGCGATCAGGGGGGCACCTTCAACGGCAATCCGCTGATGACCGCGGTCGGCTGCGCGGTCATGGATGCGGTGACCGCCCCCGGCTTTCTCGACACGGTCGTAAGGCGCGGGGCCTATCTTGCGGCAGGGCTGCAAGAGTTGTCGTCCAGTCACAACCTGGGCGAGGTCCGCGGACGCGGTCTGTTGCTGGCGCTTGATCTTCGGCGCGAGATCGGCGCCGACCTTGTCGGCCGGGCGCTTGCCGCGGGACTTCTGCTGAATGCGCCGCGGCCGGGCCTGCTGCGCTTCATGCCCGCGTTGAATGTCACTGAGGCGGAGATCGACGCCATGCTGGCAATTCTCGGTACCTTGTTACGGGAGATGGTCGGCGAGTAGCAACATTCGAACCCCTGCCGATCGCGGGACGAACGAAGCCGGACGTCGATCGGAGGGCGAAAATTTTTCGCCCCTGCCTGCAAATCCTCCCTGTCAATTCACCGAATCGATGTGGTGAATGTCGGCACAACAACTTCCCCTTGTCGTTTCGCCCCCTTCAGGTTTTTCAAGAGCACGACGGATATTGCATTTTTTCCATGCATTATCTTTACTATCCGATCCGATTTTTGTTACTGTTGCGAAGTGGCGTCTCGCTGTGGTCCGGGGACGTCTGGACGACATTTAAGGATTTCATTCATGGCAAACGAGAAAAAATCGGAATACGGTGAAATTGCCTCGCTGCTGCTGCAGTCGGGAGTGGTCAGCGAAAAGCAGCTGAAGCATGCCGAGAGGATCAGGGCCAAGCTCGCCACTCCGGCGCCGTTGCTCAATGTCTTGAAGGAGCTGGGGGATGTCACGGATGAAATGGTCCGGAAGGCCCTGCTCGACACCCAGCTGACCCTTCGCATCGGTGAACTGCTGCGGGAACTGGGATATCTTTCGGAAGACGATCTCAATGCCGCCTTCAATATTCAGAAGGAGCGGGAGCAGGAGTTGCGGCTGGGGGAGATCCTCATCAAGTACAATTTCATCGACGAAAAGGTCTTCAATCGGGTGCTGTCCATCCAACTCGGTTTTCCCCTGCTCGATGTCAACCTGTCGCTGGTCGATCAGACGGCGGCGAGCCGGATTCCCATAAAAGTCATCGTCGAGCACCAGTTCCTGCCGATCAAACACGGGGACAAGATAAACTTCGTGGCCTTTGCCGATCCGCTCAACAAGAAGAGCGTCGATATCGCCAGCAAGTTCCTGGGCGGGCAGATCAGCCCGGCCATCGGCGAGAAAAAGACCATCGCCGATACCATTACCCTCTTGGCCAATAAGGTGGCCGGCAAGACCATCAATGTCGACGGGCAGACGGTGGTGGGCATCGTCAACTCCACCATCATCACCGCCATCAAGGAGAACTGCTCGGACATCCATATCGAGCCGCTGGCCGACCGGGTGCAGGTCCGATTCCGGGAGGACGGCGTCCTGCGCCATTACAAGGACTTTCCACGGGACATCCTGCCGGCCCTGACCAGCCGCATCAAGATCATGTGCGATGCCGATATCGCCGAAAAAAGACGGCATCAGGGCGGGCGGATCCTGTTCGAATACGAGGAAGGCCGGGTCGATATCCGCGTCTCCTTCTACGTTACCGTTCATGGCGAAAAGATCGTTTGCCGGGTGCTGAAGCAGAAACGCGAACTCCTCGACATCCAGACCATCGGCATGGCCCCGAAGATGCTGAGCCGATTCCTCGAAGATGCGGTCTACCCGCCGAGCGGCGTCCTTCTGGTGACGGGACCCACCGGCTCGGGCAAGACCTCGACCGTCTACAGCTGCATCAACCATATCAAAAACCCGCAGATAAGCATCATCACCGCCGAAGAGCCGGTGGAGTACGTCATCGACGGCATCGCCCAGTGTTCCATCGATCCGTCCATCAATCTGACCTTCGAAGAGACCCTCCGCCATATCGTCCGCCAGGACCCGGACGTCATCGTCATCGGCGAGATCAGGGACAGCGGCTCGGCCGAGATGGCCATGCAGTCGGCGTTGACCGGCCACAAGGTATTGAGTACCTTTCATACCGAGGACAGCATCGGCGGGCTCATCCGGCTGCTCAATATGGATATCGCCCCCTTCCTCATCTCCTCCACCGTGGTCAGCGTCCTGGCCCAGCGCCTCTTGCGCCGGATCTGCGACTCCTGTGCCAGGGAAACTGCCGCCACGCCCAGCCAGCTGCAGCGGCTGGGACTGTCGGCGACCGACATTCAGGGCGCCCGGTTCCGGAAAGGCCGCGGCTGCACGGCATGCAAGCAGACCGGCTACAGAGGCCGGATCGGCGTCTTTGAACTGCTGGTGCTGAACGAACGGGTCAGAAGCGCCATCCTCGAACAGAAAACCAGCTACGAGATCCGCCAGATCAGCGTCGAGCACTCCGGTCTGGTGACCCTGCTGGAAGACGGGCTGGTCAAGGCCGCAGCCGGCCTCACCAGCCTCGATGAAATTCTGCGGTGTTTGCCGAAACTGAGCAAGCCTCGCCCCTTACTGGAAATACGCCGTCTATGCGGAGAATAAGTGCATGTCCAAAAACTGTTCCTTTCTTGAAGTCATCACCCGGTATATCGAGTCCGGAAACATCGTCCTGCCGGTATTCAGTTCCGCCGCCCTCAGAGTGCAGCAGGAGCTGACCAAAAAGGAGCCGGACATAAAAAAAATCGAGAAGATCCTGGCCGCGGATCAGTCGCTCTCGAGCCAGATCCTGCAGATGGCCAATTCTGCCTTTTATCAGGGCCTTAACGAGGTACTTACGGTCAAGGCGGCGATCATCCGTCTCGGCATGCAGGAGGTGGGACGGATTGCCCTGCTGGTGGCCATGAAAAACCAGTTCCGGAGCAAGGAAAAAGAGCTCAACCTGATCATGAAGCAGCTCTGGCAGCACGCGGTGGGATGTGCGCTCGGCGTGCGCTGGCTGGCCAAGCGACTGCACTTCGGAGAGCTGGAAAACCATGCTTTTTTTGCCGGCCTTTTCCACGATGTCGGCAAACTGTTCGTCCTGATGGTGGTCGACCAGTTGCGGGAGAAGAACAAAGAGCTGCCCATCACCCATGCCCTGCTGCTGGAATCGATGGCCAGCCTGCACACCGACCAGGGCTATAAGTTGATGAAAAATTGGAACATGCCCGAAGAGTATTGCCTCGTCACCAGGGACCACCACCGGAGCGACTACGATACCAAGAACTACATGCTCCTCATGGTCCGCCTGGCCGACACGGCCTGCCTGAAACTGGGCATCGGTCTCTCCACGGACGATACCCTGGAGCTTTCCGCCAGGGAAGAAGCCCATTTGCTGAATCTCTCCGAGATCGATCTTGCCGAACTGGAGATCCACCTGGAAGACACCACCATTCTTTTTGGCTGAAAAGGAGCGCCTGGAAATTATGCGAAAGACAAGGATGTCGTTGGCTTGGTCGATTGCTTTGCTCATGTTCCTTCTTCCTGCGGCCCATGCCGAACAGGTGATCCTGCCGCTCACCCTCGACCACCGACTGCTGACTTCCCTGGTTATCAAGGATACCTTCACCGGCAGAAATCACAGTGCCGCGATCGTCGGCAGCCCAGGCGACTGCATGTACATCGGGCTCTCCGAACCGAAATTCACCACGGCCGGCAGTTTTCTCCAGCTGGAGATGCGACTGTCCCTCCGGCTGGGCACCGAGCTCGGCACGGAGTGTCTCGTGCCCCTCGAATGGCAGGGCTATATCACCCTGGTGCAGCAGCCGGTCTTCGACAATCAAACCCTCAGCCTCGCCTTCCGCACCGTCGATTCCAAGCTCTACAACCTCAACCGGCAGCCGGGGTCCGTTGCCGGCGTGCTCTGGGACTTCGCCAAACCCAGGGTGCTGGAACACTTCGGTCGGGTCCGCATCAATCTCGCGCCGCCGATTCGCGAGATGCGCGACTTTCTCGCGCCGCTCTTTCACGAGGAGGCCCGCCAGGCAACCCAGACCATGCTGGACAGCCTGCGCGGCGGGGACGTTACGATCGAAAAAGATGGCGTGGTGGTCCAGTTGATGGCCGAGGTCGAGGAGATTTTCTCTCCGGAAGAAAAGCCGGAGAGCGCCGAACTCACGCCCGAGGAGCACCGCTGGCTGATCCGCCTCTGGGAGACCTGGGATGCCCTCTTGGTGCAGCTGATCACCACCATCGCCATCGATCCGCCCCTGCGTCCGGAGGACCGGGAACTGCTCATCGATGTACTGCTCGATACCCGCCATGCCTTTGTGGCGACGCTCGACGAGGAGGACATGAGCCAGGATTTCGTGCGGGAGCAGTTTGTCCTGGCCTGGCGCGATCTGGGCCCCATCTTCCGGCGGCAGCTGTTTGCCCGGTCGGACAACAACAGCCTCGGGTATCTCGCCTTCTTCACCGCGGCGGATGCCCTGGCGGTATTCGATCGGATGGGTCCGTCGTTTGGCATCGAGATCAGCGAACAGGGGCTATTGCGTCTCGCCACCATGTTGACCGGCGGCGAGACCCCGTTGCCCTACAGTCTCGAAGTCGACGAAGGGCTGCGTAAGCTGTTGCAGCTGCCGATGTTGAAAGGCAGCGATGACATGCTGTTCGAGAATGATATAGAGGAGATCGATTTGCCGGTCGAAGAAGAGAAAGATCCGTTTTCGCAGGTGTCGGACTTCTTTTTTACCCCGGCGTATGCAGCGGAGGAGCAGCCCTATGACAAGATTCTCGAATGGCGGTTGCCGAAAGATAATATCGACGGCTATGTCCAGCGGGTGAGAGCGGTGCTTGACGAGGTATCGCTCTCGGTCGTCGCCAGGCAGCAGCTTCCCGACCAGCTCCATGGGATGTACCAGAAGATGATTGTGGCCACGGCCTGGCAGGAAAGCTGCTTTCGGCAATTTATCGAAAAAGGAAAAAAGCTCACTTACTTATTGTCGTATAACAATACTTCGGTCGGAGTTATGCAGGTTAACGAGCGGGTGTGGCGCGGCTTGTACGATATCCGCAAACTGCGCTGGGACATTCGCTACAACGCCCTGGCCGGCTGCGAAATCGTCGATCTCTATCTGCGCCGCCACGCCCTGAGCGACAAGGCCCCTGCCCGCGGCATGGATCTCGACCTGCTGGCCAGGGGAGTCTATGCCATGTATAACGGCGGCCCCGGGCAATACAAAAAATACCTGGAAAGGGCGAAGACCGGCAAAACCTACCTGAGCGACCGGTCCTTTGCCGAGAAGCTGAAATGGGTGGAGATGAGAGACTGGGAAAAGATCTCGGAGTGTCTGGGGAGCGGCTGACAGTAATCTATGTCACTATTTACTCCCGGTGAACATCACCTTCGGGTCGAAGCCGATGATCAGGGCGCCCCAGTGTCTCTCGTCGATATAGATCGGCAGGGAAAGATCGTTGAGGATCTGGCCAGTATCCCGCATGTAGGTCTGCATGAGCAGGTTTTCGGTATGGGTGCAGCGCCTTTTTTCCGTCTCGTTGCTGAAAAAGATGCGTTGATGGCGGCTGTGGATCAGGTCGTGGGCGGGGTTGCCGGTCATCGGCTGGGAGAAGGCGGCATGGTGGGCGGGCAGATAGCCATTCCGGTCGACGGCGAGCACGTAGATCACGTCGGGCATCTGGGTTTTGGCCACTTCGTAGAGCGGAATCATTTCCGTTTCGAAGGCTTTGGTGAAGGCGGCGACATGCTTCTGCGGATTGGTGCCCGCGACCTTCTGATAATTGGTGTCGAAAACGTTTACTCCCTGCTTCCGGAGTTGCTGGATTTTCTTTTCATAGACGAGGCGAACCTCCTGGGCCTTTTCG
>MGTI01000094.1 GCA_001799365.1 Desulfobacterales bacterium GWB2_56_26
AAGATTAATATTCGACAAGGCTTGAAAGTGCGAAGCGCCTCAGACTTCTGGGATGTTTTCTATCGTCCTGACATCGTTCGCACTCAGTTGGAAGGAAAAAGTATACGGCCTTTAATAGGTACTCTTACCATCCAAGAGGCGCTCAAAAACCCTCCTCCCAGCGTAACCATTGTTAATGCTCCAACAAGCGTCGATCAAAAAAAGGTTAAACTCACGTATGAAATCCAGAATAATAACGGAGGGGTCGGCGAAGTACGGGTGTTTCATAATGGCAAACTTGTTTTCAGTGATGGGCACTACAAAGACATCTCCGGTTCTCTCTATACTCCTATTGGGAGCAGGACCCCGGAAGCGGTACAAAATTTCGACCTGCACCGAGGGATAAAGAAAGTTGCCGTTAATGAAGGCAGCGGGAACTACCCGACTTCAGCTGAAATGGTCCCGCGAACCGCGCAAGAGAAAGACTGCAACCCGTGCAGGAATGAAGTTGAAGTGGAGGTTCTGGCAGGCGAGGAAAATACCATATCGGTCGTCGGCTTCAATCGTGATAATACTATTCAAAGCTCGCCGGTTTCCGCAAGTTTTTCAAGTACACTAAAGAAAGAACCCCCAACGCTCTGGTTGCTGGCGGTTGGAATAAACAAGTTTACCGATATTGTGGCTTTGAATAATGCCTATAAAGACGCGCTGGACTTTGGCTGCGTGTATGCTGGCAAGGATGCTATGCGTGAGATGCCGGTAAAATGTGAAAAAAATGGCGTTGGCAAAAGTATTTACGGCAGTGACAATCTCAAGGTGGTCGATGTTCTACTTGACCACAACGCCGGCAAAGAAGCGATTATGTCAAAGCTGAAAGATCTTGCGGAAAAGGCGCTGCCACAAGATGTTTTCGTGCTTTTTATTGCAAGCCATGGAATGCTTGACAGCAGTGGACAATATTCTTTTGCCGCCTATGATACAAAGTGTGTTGATTCACAATGTACCCAATTGCAAGGACACATCACCAGCACCGATCTTTTGGAAGCGAGCAAGAAAATCAAGGCAATGACACAACTACTTATTTTAGATACGTGCCACAGCGGTGGCTTGGATTACAAATTGTCGGGACTGTATGATGCCAGGATGAGCGTTCTCGCAAAAAACATGGGGCTTCATTTGTTCGCCAGTGCTCAGGCAACGGATGTAGCGCTTGATGGAAAACCGGGAACGAATGGATTGTTCACCTCTAAATTGCTGGAGGGGATCCTGGGTGCTGCCCGTAAAAATGAAAAAGGCAACATCAGTATTATGACTCTCGGTGATTACGCAAAAACAAAGACGGCGGAGCAGATATCCTTCAAAGAGAAAAATGCAGGGGGAGTGATCCAGCAGATGCCGTTGATTCAACATTTCGGTAAAGACTATCCCTTGGCGCATCCCTGATAGAAATGGGTACGATTCTCTTGGCGCCAGTCACCATTAGAGTCGTACCCATTTTTTCTAGTTTGTCTTTGTCGTTTCAATCAGCAAGCTGTCCTCAAACAGCTCAATAGTCAGTTTGGTTGCCATACCGCGATAATAATCCACCAGATCATGAGAGTGGATTGTTGCTCTTGCTGCGAGCGCATGCTGTGCTTCTACTCGCTTCTTGCTGACCGCTCTGGTTCCTTGAACATAACTTACCTGAGGGACAGTATCGCTGATTTCAGGGATCTCAAGTGCAACAGGTGAGGCAAAAACCTTGATAATATCTGTGCCGAATGGGGGTTGAACCAGAAATTCAAATCCGGCCGAATCATCAGGAAACACCAGGAGATCACCAGGGAGCATCGGTTTTTGTTTCTGCGTATTTTCGTATGGAAAGAGCAGTTCTGCTTGTTTAGTCGTTGAGATTGAATATATATACAGAAATAAAGGTTTTTTGAGCTGCACAAGGAAAACAATTTTCTCATTCTCTCTGTACAGAGGAGCGGTACTGCCTTTAGTTGTTGTTATTTTAATCTGGTTGCCATTTCGTTCTTCTCTTCGGTCAGCCAGATCAGAGAGTCTGTCGGCAAGAGGATTGGTCAACTGAGCAGTGATGAGTTTGCTGTCAAGAGTAACAGAACCTCTTCTGAGCACTTCCCCAGACTGGTTCTTAAGAACAAGAGTAACAGTAACCGTAGTGCCTTCAACAAGGTAGTCGCCTGTCAAAAGCATATCAGCTCCCGCGAGTCGTGCATCAGCTATTTCAAGATTATCATCAGCCTGTACTTTCCTTTTAATACTTCTTATTTGGTCGGGTTTCTGCAAAGCGCTTGGAAGCCCGTGCGAGAAATGAATGTTGGTATGAGTACGCTCTATCTCCTTTTGTGTCATGAGTAAAAAGGACCGTGAAAATTCGGTGGTACACTTGCAGGCTGCATTGTGTAGTGGAGCCAGGTACAAACGCAGTTCTTTTTTGTCTTGTGGAAGAACTTCGGCAATCAGTTGCGCGACTTTGCCCTGCAGAGGTGATGCTTGCTGAACCTGGTGACGTTGAGGATTCGGGGCAGCTTTTTCTCCTGCAAGACTGCCGGCCCCCTGCACAGAGCCGGTGAGCAGTAATTTTGTGCAAAATATAACAAAGAGTAATTGCAGGTTTCGGTTGAGTAAATGTCTCATTTCACTATTGTATAAGAAAAATTGAATGCTCCATGCGGTATGGTCATTTGTACCATATCTGAGAGTGTCGCAGAGAGCAGGATGTTTTTTTGTTGTATCTCTCATCCCTGTCCGTCTCAGTCACAGAAAATATTCACAGTGGACAAGGCGTTGCCGGTTTATAAAAAAAGGATGAGTTATGAATCAATTTCAATTGTTTCGTGTATTTCTGCCTCTATGATGGCACCGCCAGGGTCAGAGAGGGGGCCAACAATTGAGACCACAGCCTGAAGCATAAAAGTGCAAGTAGTTCCTTCGACATGGTATTATCGCGAACCACGGGAGGAACGATGAAAAGCAGAGACGGAAGCACACAGCGGAGTTTAAGGCCAGGGTAGCGTTGGAGGCGATGGCTTTTCTGCCTCTGGCTTGGCCGCTTGCGCCCCGATCAATTCCAGATCCCGCCAGGGAATGCCTATTGCCGCTTCCGGCTGGATTGCCAAACCATTCACCGGTGCCTCAAGCGACAGATCGAAGGCCGAAAGTCCAACTGGGTAATAGCAGCCGATTCGACCCATTTCGCCTTTGCCTGGTTGCAGTATGCCATTGATTTTATTCCTGAGTAGACGAACTTCCTGCCCCCAGACACCAGCCTCGATCAAATCACGCTCGCTGGTATCGGCGTCAAACACACCCTCCAAGCCAACCAGCGACGTCGAGCAATCGAGAAGGGCCCGGCGAGCTTTCTTGCGAAAGTCTATTTTCGAAATTTCGGCAATCGCCTTGACCAAGGTGCGCCGCTTGCCTGTTTCAGTATCTTCCGACCATGAGTCCCCGATTTCGTAGCCTTCCAGTCGCTTGACCACCTCCGGGTGAATCATCCACTCTTCAACGGAGCGGAACTCTACAATGAACTTCCCCTGATCGTTGATTGCCCCCCAACGGAGTTCCGCATCTTCCGCTACGATAATGTGCTTGCTCCAGCGCTCCAGGCTCACCCACTCCGGTCGTAGGACCCACTGTCCGGTTTTGTCGATCAAACCCCAGAGGCTATTGCCCGCCTGTTGAACTACCGCCGTGCCGTAATGAAAGGCCCAGACATCTCCGAACTGTGACGTAATACGGCTTGTGCCGCTATGGTCGACATAACCCCACAAGCCATTTTCCGCAGACCGTACCGCATTGAGCCCCTCCCGAAGCGAGCCAATCTCCAGCCAGCAGAGGTCATCCACTCCCCACTCAACGACCTCAAGTTCTCCTTCCTGCCCTGCCTGCCTTTGATAGAAGACGCCCTGCTCGTTCAAACGGCCAAGCACACGCGCAAAGCGGCCAAACCCGACTTCATTGACCACTATCGTCCCTTCGTAGTTAGTCGAGCCCATCAGTGCCTTAACCCCTGGGGGATTGATTCGATGCCCGTCCTGCGCATCGATCACATCGCAAACCAGCTCTCCTCGGTTATCGGGTTCGATTGAGGAAGCGGCCTCCAGGAGGCCGGAGCCACATCCGTTGCCGCCAGATAGGAACGCCCACGAACAGGATTGGAACCATTCACCAACGATCCGTGGGGACGTTTCTCCCAGTTGTCGAAGCTTTATCAATCCATAGCGACCCTCGGCTTTGCACACCACCAGCGTGAAGCCCTTGTGCAGATGTAACCAGCCATGCCAGTAACTATCCAGCTTTCCCCACGCAGCCGGAATGCATACCGGGTATTCCCCTGTCGGACCGTTGAGCACATCTGTCATCGGAGCACACAGCAAGGCGGCAGGGTAAATTTCACCATTATCCCAGGTCCAGATCGTCTGAGCCTTGCTCAAGTCAAGATGAGCGACATCCTCAGGGGTGTATGGGGCAATACATTTCTTGTCAAGACGACCATATAGGGCGTCGATTCCTGGTTGATTGTCGATGAGGGAACCTAGCGTAATTCGTTCAAAATGGGCATCTGACTGCTGGTTATGACAGGAAAGAAGCGTGTAAGCAGCCCCCTTGCGGCAAGGCGAATCGAAGCGCTTTTCCGAGCAAGTCTTTTCCCCTTCGCTGAAAAAAATGGTAATTCGCTTACCCACCGCCGTTGATTGTTTCTTGATCCAGACTGGAATATCCGCCCACTCGGCAAGCTGCTTCCGCAGCGCAAGCGCGCTGGCCTCTGCCTTCTCTTTCCGCCAAGCCTGAGAAAAACAACGGTGCTCGTGAACGACTCGCGCCAGTTCGGCGACCCCAATCGGGGACAGCTCATCTTGCGCAAGATACGTACTTGAAATCATAGATGTTTTTGCCATGTCAACCGGTCATACCCCAGATCAACCTAAAGCTCCACCATCACAACTCGCGCATCTCATTTACCTAGGTCAGCTATCGGGTTTTCCGAATTGAAATTCGGTGTTCAGCTTTGCAGTTCAATCTTTTTTTTGCTCGCCAACAAACGCAAGCCCACAGGCGCACAAAAACCGTTTGCCTCTCACACCGTGACGGCAGGAACGAAAATAATTGCTAAAACTTTCTCCAAAATACACATGAACCATACCAAACACAAATAATAACTAATTAAAATTACAGCAGGTATGGAGAACGGTACCATTTTTTATCATTTTGAACGGAAAACAGGGACCTTGGATAAGCAGAATAAGCCGATACCATAACCATTCAACAGATACTGGCTGTCGAGCTAGACCGCCTGCCGCAAATCCAAGTCCAACTGCACGCTCGGAGCACTGATCAGACCAGAACTGAAGGGCAACAAGGGACATCGGTTCGGGCAGGAGCGTATCAAGCTTTCGCTGGCGGTGACACAGTGATGCCGAACATGGCATCTAGATCTACAGCATTGTTACACCGCCGCAGGTCAAATCCCGACTCTGGCTGAACTCCTCATGAAATAGAGATGTCCACTGGCAATTGTAATCAAAAAGAAAGTTCAGAATTTTTTTAGGTTCTTCCTGAATCTTTTGCCTGGATCGAGGGGGTTTCTATCGTCAGCCTCACCCCAGCCCGATTGGGCAGTTTCTCGAGAAAACCGGGCTAAATAGATACATTCTCGGTTCGGGGCTGGTGTCTCTAATTCGATATTTAACTTCCTCAAATTGAGGAAGTTTGGATTCCCCTACGGCAGAGCCACTTACCGAGGATCGTAAAACCTGGAGGGTTGCCCCGTGTTATGCCGCCGGTTCAAATGAGGATTGTCCCATTAATCTATAAAGTGTGGACAAATGACTAGAAAAACAAAAAGGGGTTAAGCCTTAAGTGGCTTAACCCCTTGAATTTCTTGGTGCCGGGACCAGGAATCGAACCAGGGACACACGGATTTTCAGTCCGTTGCTCTACCTACTGAGCTATCCCGGCAACTCATTTTGAGAGGCTTTTTTTACTCGACTTCGATATCACTGTCAACAGATTTTCTGGGCCTGTTGCCTTTTCGTCGCTTATTGATCCTTATGGATCGACAGTCCGCCGAGATCGAGTTCGAAGTTCAGTTCCTCGTCCATATCGGCGGTAGTCTTGCCTGTCGGTTTGGGTGGGCTTTGGGCAAGTGTGTCGGAAAAATCGAGTTCGTCGAGAGAGAGTTCAGTCTCTGCGGGTGAATCCGGAGCGGGCGGCAGATCCAGATCGTCAAGGCCCAGGTTGAAATCGAGTTCATCGTCAACGTCGGCGGTGGATTTCCGGGCAACCGGTGACGGTTCGCTGTCGGCTTCCGCCATCCTGGCGGGCGGGGCCAGATCGGAGATATCCGCCAAAGATTCCGGCATTTCGAGCGAAAACGTTTTTTCTTCCCGGGCGTTTTCCGTCGGCTCCTCGGCCAGGGTCGGACTCTCATCCGGATCATCTTCGAACTGGCTGAAATCTATTTCGATTTCCCGGTCTTCTTCCTCTTCGCCTTCGGCAGATTTTTTGTCGGCTTCCAATTTCAGCTCAGGCTGCTCATCTCCCCCGAATTCAATTTCCTTGTCCTTGTCCTGCGGTTCTTCGATCAATATGTCCAAATCGTCATCGACATACTCGTCCGATTGTGCCACAAGGACATCGTCCGCTGTCTCGTCTTCCGCCTGCCGCGGCTGCAGCTGGAGAAAAGACGGAGCCTGGATCTGAAAGACGGTACCATGCAGAGTGTCCGACACCGCCTTGATATTCTTCTTACATTTTACACATACTTCCAGATGATCAAAGGAGATGTATCCACATTTTGGGCATCGCATGAACTGGTACCTCTAAGTAAAACTTACAAGTGAGATTCGGCCGGAATCCAAAATCATATCAAATATAGACCAAGTATCTCATACTTCCGGTTAAAAGATCAAGGAAATTTACCGGGTAATCGCCTTAACTCTCCGAATCGACATGAGTTTCCCATGAAGAGGGCACGACCTGCCGAAAGGATCCCCCTACTGCTGGTGCGCGGAGCGCACCCTACAAAGAAATAATCATTTTTGCGACGGCCATCAGAAAGACCAGTCCATGCCGATATCGCAGGCCGGAGCGGAATGGGTCAACGCGCCTACGGAAATGATATCCACGCCGGTCATGGCGATGGCCTCGATCGTCTCAAGGCTAACTCCCCCGGATGCCTCGACCAGGGCCCGACCATCGATCAACCGCACCGCCTTGACCATCATCTCCGGACTCATATTGTCGAGCATGATGATGTCCACCCCGCACCGCAGACACTCCTGGACCTGCTCCAGGGTCTCGGTTTCCACCTCAATCCGGATGGTATGGGGGATCTGGCCCCGCACCCGGGTGACCGCATCCTCAATGGAGCCGCAGGCGGCGATATGGTTGTCCTTGATGAGGACCCCATCGGCCAGGTTGAAGCGGTGATTGGTGCCGCCGCCGACCCGCACCGCGTATTTCTCGAGCATCCGAAGACCCGGCGTGGTCTTTCTGGTATCGGTGATGCGCACCGGATAGACCTTGACCTTTTCGACAAAACTGGCGGTGAGTGTGGCGATGCCGGACATGCGCTGCAAGAGGTTCAGCGCCACCCGCTCAGCTTTCAGCAGGTCCACCACCGGACCACTCACCGTCAGCAGGGACATGCCGGGATGGGTGAGCGTTCCTTCGGCCACCGGATCGATGACGATGATGGCGGGATTCTGTACCTTGAACACCTCGGCTGCAACACTCTCCAGCCCGGCGACGACGAAGGTGCCGCGAGCCACCAGTCTCGCGCTGCCCATTTCCTGCTCGGTGAAAATCGATTCGCTGGTGAGGTCGCCGCGACCAATGTCCTCGTGGAGGAAGTCGCGGATCATGGAGTGCAGCAGATTCTTGTCCATTGCCATTCCTCCTACGCTCTTTGTTTCAGCCGCGCTTCCGCTTCCAGGATCTTGGCCATCGTCGCGTCGAGCACGGCCTTTTTCTCCTGTTCCTTGGTGACCACCTCGGGCTTGGCGTTGGCCAGGAACTGGGCGTTGGCCAGTTTGCCGTTGACCTGACTCAGTTTTACCTCGACCTTCTGCCGCTCACGCGCCAGCTTGGCCAGTTCGCCCTCGACGTCGACCAGACCTTTCAGCGGCACGAAGATCTCGATGTCGTTATAAATATAGGTGGCGGCATCGGCCGGTTTTTCCAGTTCCGCCGCAACCACAAAGGCGGCGAGCTTCGTCATATCGGAGATGGCCTGGGCAAAACGGGAGATGCAGGCCGACTTTACCTCATCCCGGCAGACGATATAGGCCTCGATCTTCGAGGAAGGATGAACCTCGGCCTCCGAGCGGATATTCCTGATGCCGGTGATGACGCCCATGAGCAGTTCCATCTGCTCGACGGCGGCGGGACTTATCCACTTTTGCTGCCGCTCGGGGAACGGACTGGTAACCAGCATCGGCCGCTCGCCGGGCAGCACCGACCAGATTTCTTCAGTAACGAAAGGCATGATGGGATGGAGCAGCTTGAGGATCGTTTCGAGCACAACGAGCAAACCCCCCTGCGCCTGCCGTTTGGCCGCCGGGTCGGCGCTGAAGAGATCCGCTTTGATCCACTCCACGTACCAGTCGCAGAATTCCCGCCAGATGAACTGATAGTTGGCGGAGGCTACATCGTTGAAGCGGTATTCGTCGAGGGCGAGGCGAACTTCGTCGATGACCGTCGCGGTCCGGCTGAGGATCCACTGGTGGACGAGGGGCAGTTCACTGGGATTCGTCACCACCTCCTTCACCGATTCCGGGCAGTCGGCCACATGCATCAGGGCAAAGCGGGCAGCGTTCCAGATCTTGTTGACAAAATGGCGATAGCCCTCAATCCGGTCCTCATCGAGTCTGATCTCCCGCCCTTGCGCGGCAAAGGCGGTGAGGGTGAAGCGCATGGCATCGGTGCCGTACTCCTTCATAACCACCAGCGGGTCGATGACGTTGCCGGTTGATTTGGACATCTTCTTGCCGTACTTGTCCCGGACCAGGGCATGCAGGTAAACATCGCGGAACGGCACCTCGTCCATGAAGTGCAGGCCCATCATCATCATCCGGGCCACCCAGAAAAAGAGGATGTCAAAACTGGTGATAAGCACCGAAGTCGGGTAGAAGGTTGCCAGTTCTTTCGTCTGCTCCGGCCAGCCCATGGTGGAAAACGGCCAGAGGGCCGAGGAAAACCAGGTGTCGAGCACGTCCGTCTCGCGGGTGATCGCTTCCGAGCCGCATTTGGGGCAGGCGGTCGGGTCTTCCGATTCGACGATCAGCTCGCCGCAAACCGAACAGGTCCAGGCCGGGATGCGATGGCCCCACCAGATCTGGCGGGAGATGCACCAGTCGCGGATGTTGTCCATCCAGCCGTAAAAGGTGTTGTACCAGGATTTGGGATAGATGTTGATCCTGCCCTCCCGGACCGCAGCCACCGCCTTGTCGGCGAGCGGCCGCACCGCCACGAACCACTGCATGGAGGTGGTGGACTCGATTACCGTCTTGCAGCGGTAGCAGTGGCCGACCGCATGGTCATAGTCTTCGATTTTTTCAAGGAAGCCCAGGCGTTCGAGATCCTCGACAACCTTCTTGCGGCAGACGAACCGGTCGAGACCGGCATAGCCGCCGGCTGCTTCGTTCATGATGCCCTTGTCATCCATGACCTTCAGCCGCGGCAGGTTGTGGCGCAGGCCGATCTCGTAGTCGTTGCGGTCATGGGAGGGAGTGACCTTCAGCGCCCCGGTGCCGAACTCGCGGTCGACGTAGGAATCGAAAACCACCGGAATCACCCGATCGGTAAGCGGCAGTTTAATCCCAACTTTCCCCAAATGGCTGTAACGTTCGTCTTCCGGATGGACGGCCACCCCGGTGTCGCCAAGCATCGTTTCGGGTCGCGTCGTCGCCACCACCACATGGCCGGAGCCATCGGCATACGGGTAGCGAATATGGTAGAGCTTGCCTTTGGTGTCCTCGTGCTCCACCTCGTCGTCGGCAAGAGCGGTATGGCAGCGCGGGCACCAGTTGACGATATAGTCGCCTTTATAGATCAACCCTTCCTTGTAGAGCCGCACGAAGACCTCGCGGACCGCCCGGGACAGCCCCTCGTCCATGGTGAATCGCTCGCGCTCCCAGTCGCAGGAGGCCCCGAGTTTCTTCAACTGGTTGATGATCGAGCCGCCCTTCTCCCGCCGCCACTCCCATACTTTTTCGATGAAGGCCTCGCGGCCGAGATCGTCGCGGGTCTTGCCCTCGGTCGCCAGCTGCCGCTCCACCACATTTTGCGTGGCGATGCCGGCGTGGTCGGTGCCCGGCACCCACAGGGTGTTGTCGCCGCACATCCGCCGGTAACGAGTGAGAATATCCTGCAGGGTGTTGTTCAGGGCGTGGCCGACATGAAGCACTCCGGTAACGTTCGGCGGCGGGATAACGATGGAGAAGGCGGGTTTCCCTTCGTCCATGGTGGCCGAAAAACTGCCGTTCTCCTGCCAGCGCTGCAGCCATTTTTCTTCCACCTCGGCAAATTCGTAACCCTTGCTCAACAATTTTTCTTCTTTCATACTCATAGCTTACACAGATCTTACCGGAATTTGTTATTCTCCCCGCCGCGCAGGCGCACATCGTGCGAGATTAACTGCCAACTTGCGAGAATTCAACAGTTTTCACTAGGAGCCTGTCGGATTATGCCCTTTTTCCCCATCTCTTCGTTAAACTCGAAAAAATTATCCTCGGAATATTAATTATATGCCTCCGGTAATTTTTTCGAGTTCGCCTCGATCTAAGAAAAAAATTGCTATAATCCAACAGACTCCTAGAAGCCGCAAAAAAGCAGAAAAACGGAGGGCTATCTGACACTCCACGGCTCAGGCAGGAAGATATGCTTGTAGAGTGACAGAGCGTAGCGATCGGTCATCCCGGCCACATAGTCGCAAACCTTGCGGTGGGCCATCTTCTCATCGGTCCAGCTGTCCTTGCCGACCCCGTCTTCCCACTGGCCGTTGCGCAGCCGGACGATGCCGTTCTCGAGAAAATAGAGGTAGAGATGGGAGATGATCCGCTGGGCTTTGACAAATTCGTTGTGCACCTTGTAATAGGTGTAGACCTTGTCGTAGAGGAAGGCCCGAAGATCGGTGATGGCCTCCAGCATGCCGTCGCTGATATGGAGATTACCGTCGTCGGCGGTGAGGGTCTCGACGATGAGGTCGCGGACCATGGCCCCGATCCGTTTCGAATGGCGCTCGCCCACCACCTGCCTGATACGCGGAGGGAGGTCGGTGTCTGTCAAAATCCCCGCCCGGAGGGCATCGTCCAGGTCGTGGTTGACGTAGGCGATGATATCGGCCAGCCGCACCACCTGGCCTTCCAGGGTGACGGCGATTTCCGATTTATCCTTGGGCAGGATGTCGGCCCGGCCTTTGGAATGACGGACGATGCCGTTGCGCACCTCGAAGGTGAGGTTGAGGCCCTTGCCGTCGTTTTCGAGGAAATCGACGACCCGCAGGCTGTGCACATAGTGCCGGAAACCGCTCGGATGCAATTCGTTGAGGGTGGTCTCCCCGGCATGGCCGAACGGCGTATGCCCCAGATCGTGGCCGAGGGCGATGGCCTCGGTGAGCGGCTCGTTCAGGCACAGGGCCGAGGCGATGGTTCGGGCGATCTGGGAGACTTCCAGGACATGGGTCAGTCGCGTACGGTAATGGTCGCCGGTGGGAGCGAGAAAGACCTGGGTCTTGTGTTTGAGGCGGCGGAAGGTTTTCGAATGGGTGATGCGGTCCCGGTCGCGCTGAAAGGGGAGACGGATATCGGACATCTCCTCTTCTTCTTCGACATGGCGGCCCGACGAATTCTTGTTAAGCGCTGCAAAAGGCGAGAGAATTTTTTCCTCCCGGTCCTCGAGTTGCTTTTTGATGGATTTACCAACAACCGGTACGAAGGCCATAGCGTTTCTCTTGTTGCTCTGATATATCGACATGAGCCGAACAAACCCACGGCCCTTTTCATGCCCAGGAGATGTCTTCTCCTTTAAACCACGCCCCGTTTCTGATTTCAATAGGTTGGATGATCAAACCGAGAAAAAGTAGCTGCCTGCTTGACAATAAGACCAAGAGTAAGAACAACTATTCTAACTGTATGCAATATCATACAGAACATCCACATCAATGATGTTGCTCCCTGCAGTTTCGAAATAATCAACTTCAAAAGATCGAGGAGAAGGCAATGGCTAAAATAAATCTGAAAGGCAATGAGATTTCGACCATCGGTTATCTTCCGGCAATTGGTGCCCCGGCCCCTGATTTCAAACTGGTGAAAACGAATCTTGAGGAAACCAACCTCAAGGATTACCGAGGGAAAACCGTGGTTCTCAATATCTTTCCATCGGTTGATACCGGCGTCTGTGCCGCTTCCGTGCGAAAATTCAACAGTGAGGCGAGCAATCGAAAGGAGACTGTGGTCATATGTGTATCCGCCGATCTTCCCTTTGCCCATAAACGCTTCTGCGAGGCCGAAGGGCTGCAAAACGTGATTCCGGCCTCAGCCTTCCGGTCCCCCGACTTCGGCAAAAACTACGGCCAGACCATTACCAGCGGCGTCCTCGCCGGCCTTTTGGCCCGTGCCGTCGTGGTCATCAGCCCGGAGGGAAAGGTGAGATACACCGAACAGGTGCCGGAAATCGGCCAGGAGCCGAACTATCAGGCGGCGCTGGACGCAATGTAGGGGCGAAATTTTTTTGCCCGAGGCGAAGGAACGACAAGTGAAACGATATTGCTACTACGACAGTCCCATCGGCATGATGCTGCTGGCGGGACGGGAAGGCGTGCTGGGGGAGCTGTATTTCCCCAATGCCACGGCTACGCTGACGGTGTCGGCGGAGTGGGTCCTGGATGAAGCCGTCTTTGCTGAACCGTTGCGGCAGCTGCGGGAATATTTCGCCGGCAGGCGGCAGAAGTTCGATCTTGTCGTCGACCCGCAGGGCACGCCCTTTCAGAAGGAGGTGTGGCGGGAACTGTGCAAGATTCCGTACGGCGAGACCGCCAGCTATCAGGCCATCGCCGAACGGCTTGGTAAGCCGAAGGCCTGCCGGGCGGTGGGCATGGCCAACGGCAGAAACCCGTTGCCGATCATCATCCCCTGCCACCGCATCATCGGCAAGAACGGGACGCTGACCGGTTTCGGCGGCGGACTGCCGGTGAAACGACAGCTTCTCGAGTTGGAACGCGGCCTGCCGAGTCTCTGGGAAAAGTAAAAGAATCAGGGAGCAACCGGTATCCTGCGCCAGCCGCCGGTGCCGGTGAACTCCCGGGCGGCAAAGCACCAGATGAGCGCCTTTTTGCCGCTCAGGTAGCCGCCGTCCTGCTTCACCCTCTGGAAGAGTTTGATCCGGGCGGGAGTCACCCCCGAGCCGCGGACCCCG
This sequence comes from Desulfobacterales bacterium GWB2_56_26, assembly GCA_001799365.1. GTDB lineage: Bacteria > Desulfobacterota > Desulfobulbia > Desulfobulbales > Desulfocapsaceae > Desulforhopalus_A. Next base: position 13,405 of record MGTI01000094.1, read on the forward strand.
AGCAGATCGACGGGAAAGCCGAGTTCAGCCGACAGATGATCGAAGAGGCCTGCGCCTTTGGCGTGCAGATCGCCGCCCGCATGAAAGACCAGCGCGTGACTGTCGCCAAGGAGAATCACCGGACTCTGCATGTCGGGCTCCACCGGTTTGTTGTCATCCTTGCCGGTCACCACCGAAAGATCCAGTTCCTCCGTCGGTCCCGTCCCGCCCGCCTCACCCGCCATTTGGGTCAAATCGCCGCGGATCGTCACCTTCTGCGGATTCCGGGTATACTCTTTTTTCACTACCTCTCCGTACCAGGCGGCCTCTTTCTTGATGGCCTCCGCCGCCGCCTTGGCAAAAAGAGCAAGGCCTGCCCCGGAATAATGGGTATCGGTTCGGCAGTAGAGCTGGGCCTTGTCGCGGTTGGCGGTAAGATCCGGCAGCAGGTCGATGATTTTGACGCCTCCGGCGGTGAGCTTTGCATAGAATTCCCGGTAGAGTGTCAGCTCCTCGGCCGCAGACTTCGGGTCGAGCGTGGCTGACAGCTTATCAGGATAAATGAGAGCCTTGGGCGGCACCGGCATGAGGTAGAGGGTTATGCCCTTCTCGGCCAGGAGCTTGCTGTACTCGACAATCGCCGGCAGCGGATCGGCATTGGCCTTATCCTTCACGCGGGAGGCGGTAGCGGCTGTTTCGCCCCAGAATTGGCCAACGGCCAGATGCTCGAGCTCTTCCTTAAAAAACAGCCAGCCATCGACGCCTTCAACCACGCTGCCCGGACTTTTGGCCGCCAGCTCGCGACTCGTTTCCCGTAAATTCGGCGCGGCGGCAACGGCCGCGCCTGCAACCAGCAAGACCAGCAATGCAAGACTATAACTTATTTTTTTCATCGATCGCTCTTCCCCAGTTCGGTATTTCCAGTTCCATCATTTCATCGTCCAGCGCAGTGCGGCGGTAGCTGCCGTACTCCCCTTCCACGGCATCCCAACCGGTCAGGGCAAGCGTTACCGTATCGCCGGGCCGCAGGTTCGCAAGGCCGGTGAGCCGGTTATCGCGCATGCCCCAGCCGTAGACCAGCGCCTCTTCGCCAGCCAGCTTGCCGTTCTCGCCCTGCAGATCGACCAGATGCATGGTGAGGATGTTGTCCCGGTACGGCACGGCGCCCGGCCGGGGCGACCGGGAGACTTCGGCGACCACTCCGGTCACCTTCACCTCTTCGCCTGCAGGCGCCACGTAAAAGTCGGTCTTCTTGTTTGCGCCTAACCGCAGGTCGATTGTTTTCCAGTTGCCGAAGGCCAGTTCCCGTTCGGCGAACTGCCAGATCACCAGACGTTTGCCGGCCAGACGGTCGCGGCCGCGGACCAGCTCCCCGGCCAGCATTTCCCTGGTAACATAGGCACCGCTGTCGTTTCTGGCAAGCAGATCGACCGGCTGCTGCAGCAGGTGGCTAAGTTGTTCGGCCAGCCCCGCGCCTTTGCCCCAGCCAAGCCCCTCGGACGAATAGATATTGGCAAAGGAGTCGCCCAGGAGCAGCACCGGGCTGTTGCGGTCCGGCTGCCAGAATTCCTGCTGGCCGTTTGTCACCTGATTGAGGCTCACCTGCTGCTCGGCAAAGAGCGACATCTTGTCCGGCAAGGTCAGCATCCGGGCGATATCGCCCTGCCCGACCACCGTTTGCGGCTCAAGCCGAAAACCACCACTGCCCTGCAACTCCGGCATTTCCGTCCTGATCACCCGGGCCAGTTCGCCTGCCACCTCCGCCATCGCTCCGGGCAGCCAGTGGGTGTCGGTGGCGAGATAGGCGCCGCCGTTCTCCGCCGCGTATTGGGTCAGCACCGGCCGGGCGTCGAAGAGTCGGACGCGGTTCTCCTCGAGCGCTGCGGCAAAGGGCTGCCATGATCGGTTGGCCAGCGGCTGATCCGTCCCCTGCTTCCCATTTGCCAGCCGGGCGGAGATTTTTTCCGGGTG
>MGTI01000095.1:0-9513 GCA_001799365.1 Desulfobacterales bacterium GWB2_56_26
AACAGGCTTCTTGAGATCGAACTTGAGCTCAATTCCAACATTCCTACCACTCTCTGGATAAGCGACCTGCACGGTGAGGGAGACCGATTCAAGTCCATTTTACGAGGAAGATTCGGCATGCTGTACCAGACCTGTAAAGAGGCCCTGCCCAGCACAGTCAGTTCGGAGAAAATCCAGTATCTGACCAAGATCATCAGAAAACAGGCCTATTTCCATGACGATGCCATTCAGATGGATATGCAGGATGTTATCCTTTGCCTGGTCGACGTCCTGAAATACAAGCTCACCAATATCCGTTCTCATGATGGTGAAATCTTCCGTCCGGAATTCAGGGACGTCATCAGCAGACTCCTGTCCGGGCTGCCGGTACCGGATCCGATATTTGAGGAGAGCATTATCTCCCATCGGCTCATCGCCCACCTCTCCTATACCATTCGCCAGGTTTTGCTCGACCGGATCCAGGTTTTGGGCGATGTATTTGATCGCGGGCCTCAGCCCGACAAGATTCTCCGGATCCTCTCGTCCCATTTTTACCGGAACATGGTCGACTATGTCTTCGGCAATCATGATATTCTCTGGATGGGTGCTGCTTCGGGCAACCGATCGCTGATCGCCGAGGCGCTGCGGATCACCTGTCGTTACGATCACTTCGAATTTCTTGATCGGTTGCGCTTCGATTTTACCAAACTTGCCGAGTTTGCCGAAAAGACCTATCCAGTCGAACTGGTAACCGGCAATTTCAAGGCCAAAACCAACAAAGGCCGGTCGATGGAAAAAGCCCTGGCGGTGATCCAGTTCAAGCTCGAAGAACAGACCATCAAAGACTTTCCGCAATACGACATGGAATCCCGCCTGTGGCTTGACCGCCTGGCCAAGATGCTCCAGTCCGGCGAAACCGAAGCGTTGAACGACTGCCATTTCCCGACCTTGGATCCGGCCAATCCCGGCAAACTGACGGTCGAAGAACAATCGCTCATCGAGGATCTCGCCAACCAGTTTACAACTAACCGACGGTTACAACGGCTCCTCCGTTTCCTTTTCACGGAGGGCGAGACGTATCATATTCAGAACAATTTTCTCAATATTCACGCACTCGTGCCTTCCACGGCGGCTGGTGACTTCGAAGAATTCTTAGGGCGTCGCGGCAAGAACCTGCTCGATTTTATCCACGACACCATCACCCGGGTCGGTGACAATTATCTGGCCGGCAGCCCCCAGAAAGCTGAAGATCAGGCCCTGTTTTTTTATCTCTGGTGCGGCCCCAAATCGCCCTTCTTCGGCAAACACGCAATGAAAACCTTTGAGCGGTATTTCCTCAAGGACAAAGAAACCCACGTCGAAAAAAGCCTGTACTGGAAGGACAATATGCAAACCAACACCTTCAAGAAGAAGATGCAGCAGGAATTCGGCGTCCTCCGGGTAATCTACGGGCATACGCCGGTGAACTACAAGAAAGGTGTGCAGATGGCCAGTGAAGACGGCGTCGCCATTAATGTTGACGGAGGCTTTGCCGCAGCATATTACAACCGCGGCCATTCTCTGGTCCACACGCCCCACCAGCTCTACGGGATCATCCTCCCGACCCCGGATGAGATAAAGGAAGCCGAGCGAAAGCTCGAGTCGGCGCCCCTGGATATCGAGCTGATCGACGAGTTCCCCCAACCGATGAAGGTAAAGGATACGATCGCCGGCAAAAAACTCAAGGAGGATCGCAGCAGGATCATGCAACTCCTGTTGCAATGCGCGGCACAAAACGGCTTTCATTCTTCCTCTATTCAATCTCATCAATAAGAGTGGCCCATGGATACCAACTACGGAATGGAAATTGTACGGGCGACCGAAATTGCGGCCTTGACCTCCGCGCGTCTGCAGGGTTTGGGTGACCATCGGGATATTCTGAACCAGACCAGGAAAGCTATCACCAAGACGCTCAATCGTCTCGCCATCGACGGCGTCCTGATCAACGATCGCTTTATCAACCGTGCCGAGGTATTCCAGCTGCCGGAAACCCTCGGCAAAGGCGGCGAAACCACCGATCTCATGACCATTGCCCTGGAGGCCTATCACTCCGCTGCCGACGGCAAGAATAATTCGGCGTCCTTTGCGGTGATCGCCAAAGCGGGCTCCATACAATCGGTGCCCAACCTCAATATGTACAAAATCGTGGTTGGCCCGCAGGTCGGCGAGGTGATCGATATCAATCAGGCCCCAGTTACCAATGTCAAACGGGTGGCGAGAGCCCTACGAAAATATACGGAAAATGTCACGGTGTGCATCCTCAATCAAACCCGGCATACCCAGTTGATCAATGAAGTAAGAAGCTGCGGGGCTCGGATAAAGCTCATAGACGAAGGCGAAGTTTCCGGTTGTCTTGCTTCCATTACCGGGGAAAAAGCCGATATCTACATCGGCTATGGCTATGCACCCGAAGCGGTTCTGGTTGCCGCCGGCATCAGTTGCCTTGGTGGATACTTCGAGGGCAAAATCTTCTACGAAAACGATCGCGACAAACAGGAAGCCGTCAAACATGGCATCAATGATTTCGAGAAGATATTCCGGGTACAGGACCTGGTTCGCAGCAAGGAAGTCGCCATCGCCGCGACCGGAATTACCGACGGCGAATTCCTGGAAGGAGTTCGCTTGACTGCCAACGGCGCCATTACCAGTTCTTTCGTTGCCCGGGGTGAAACTCATACATACAGAATGTTGGAAACCCACCACTTTTTCGATTTTAAGCCGGTGTTTTAAGAAAAAATAGCACCGAAGACGAACCTTACAGGAGAAACCATGCAATTGATTCCACCCTACGGCGCCATTCTTCAACGCGATAAGACCACCTATGCCATCGTCCCCAGGATCCCCGGCGGACTTCTCAGCTCCGAGCAGCTCGAATCGCTCGCCACCGTGGTAAAAAAATACAATATTCCTATTGTCAAAATCACTTCAGGTCAGAGGATTGCCCTAGTTGGCTTACAGGAAAAAGACATCCTGAACGTGTATGAAGATCTCAAGCTGGATCCGGGCAAGGCCATCGAACTTTGCCTGCATTATGTCCAGGCCTGTCCGGGCACCGAAGTGTGCAAATTCGGCATCCGCGACTCCCTCGGTTTCGGCATTCAGCTGGAAAACCTGCTGGCTGGGAAAGATCTGCCCGCCAAAATGAAGATCGGCGTTTCCGGCTGCCCCTTCTGCTGCGGCGAGAACTTCGTCAGGGATATCGGTCTCATGGGCAAAAAGAACGGCTGGACTGTGTCCTTCGGCGGGCATTCCGGCAATCGGCCGCGGGTGGGCGATATTCTGGCGGAAGACTTTTCCGATGCCGAGGCCATCGATTTGATCGACAAATGCTTTAACTTCTACCGCGAGAATGCCAAGAAAAAGGAACGGACCGCCCGCTTCATCGAGCGGATCGGCCTGGAAGAATTCAAGAAAAACGTGCTGTAACAAGAGTGGCCCTGTCCCCGAAGACCGCTGCCTGGAAAATCCGAAGAGGATCCGTCAAATTCTTCTACAGATATTGGCGTGTTTGCCGATAAGAAGAGAAACACGCAGAACCTTCAACCCAAAGAACAACCAGGGCAGCGGCCTTTTCCCAATGCCCGCGCGGCAAACCCGGCGGGAGCCAAGTTATGACGGAGACTCTTCAACAATCTGCCCAACCGAATCCGGCTTCCTTGGATCAAGGCCTTTTGGAGATCGCCGATTTCCCTGCCAACACCGCCAGGAATCGGCTCGCATCCCAGTATGTCAATATCGATAGACGTTCACCGAGCAACTCGGTATTTCTGGTCGACGAGGTCGCCTTCTCTTCCACAATGCCGCAGCCGTCCCATTGGGCGGTAGCCTGGTCTGATCTCATGATGACCATGTTTGTTCTGTTCCTGGTCATGTTTGCGTATCAGACGGCACATGAGGATTTCCTGAAGGAAAAGAAACCCGAAATCATCGGCGGCGATACCACCGAAGCCCTGCAGACCCTTGATTCAAGCGGCGTCTCATTGCCATTTTCGCCGATCCACCCCGGCCTGCCGCTCATGACCGCGGGAAAGATCAAAAAAGTTGAGCCGGTTCATGAAAATCTTCAGGCAAGCAGACCTGCAGAACCACAACCTGCTCCTGCAACTGTCGAGCCGCAGTCACCGACAAGAGAAACTCTGCCGTCCGAGAAAGTTGCAATCCTGGTCGAAGGACAAAAGGACCTCCTCCCACCCCTTGCGGCAACGCCTATCCCTCATCCGGATGAAGAGGTCGTCGGTCCCCTGCCCCTGGTCCCTGAACAAAGGAGCGCGCCTCCAGCCGATAATTTCCAGGAAATGTATACTCTCAGCAAGGATGCCTTGGAAAGCAGCAATCTCGATCAGTTTGCCTCGATCGATATCGTGCCCGACAAAACAATGCGCATCATTCTGACCGGCGATCTGATCTTCGATCTCGGCCAAAGCGATCTTTCCGCAGATGCCCGCGGTTCGCTGCTGAAAGTTGCCTCGGTCATCCGGAATACGCCGTACATGATAAATGTCGTTGGTCACACCGACAATACGCCGATGCGGTCGAGCCGGTTCAGCAGCAACTGGGAGCTTTCCCTGGCGCGCGCCGGCACCGTCGCCCGTTACCTGATCGAGGAGATAGGCATGGACCCCAACCAGTTCGTGGTCAGCGGTTATTCGTCCTATCGGCCGGTACAACCAAACACCACTGCGGAAAACCGGGCGAAGAATCGCAGGGTTGAGATCATAATTTCGAAAAGGCTCCCTTCCCCGGTACCCGCTACGGCGGAAAACCTGAACTGATCCCCTATCCACATGATAAACAAAAACTTCCTCGGACTTCTTTTCTGCTGCGCGCTCTTTCTCGCCGGTTTCGTCATCAACGGCAATATCAGTCTCTATTTCAACCTTTCCGGAATCATGATCGTGGTCGGCGGAACCTTTGCCGCTGCGCTGGTCAGCTTCAAGGTGGATCAGCTTTATATCGTCGTCAGGGTATTGTTCGCCGCCTATCGCAGACCTGTTACCAAGGAGACCGACATCATCAATATTCTCATCGATCTCTCGATCAGATCGAGGATGGAAGGCATCATCACCCTGCAAAACATGGAAAACGAGACTACGGTCCTTTTTCTCAGAAGGGCGCTGGCCTGCCTGGTTGACGGCTATAAGATCGATCAGATTCGGGATATCCTCAATACAGAAATGTATTTTTTCCGACTGCGCCGGGAGGACTCCGAGCGGGTGATCAGAGCCATTGCCGACTATTTTCCGGCCTTCGGCCTCATCGGCTCGGTCGTCGGTCTCATTGCCATGCTGGGCGGAGTGGGCGATACCTCCGTTATATTGAAGAGTGTCCCCATCGCCTTGACTTCCACCTTGTACGGACTCGTTTTCGCAAACTTTTTCTTCCTGCCGTTTGCCGCAACGGTAAGGGAAAGAACAAACCATGAACTCCTGCTGCAAAAGATCATTATGGAAGGGGTTGTCGCCATCAATTCCGAAATGAATCCGGTAATCCTCAAGACCAAACTCGAATCCTTCCTCACCCCTTCGGAACGGGATAACAAACTGCTGTCCTACGCGAAACTGAAAGAACGATTCAAAATCGAACGGGAACTGCAGAACGAAGAGGCGGAGGAGCATGAAATAGTTCCCCGACTTTGAGGCATCCCCCACCACCTTGCCGATTTCCCTAGAAGAAAACCCGGCACCCTCAAGCGTAATTCTCTTCTAAGTCATAGAGAATTTTAAATATTTTTGCGTCGCGATTTCCTGTGCAAAAACAGGGTAGGTATGCTAATACTCACTTGTAAACCGAGATAATTGATAACTTTTCTCATTTTTTGCGGATTACGCCCACTCTCATCCCGGTCGTAGCCGGCATCAAACGCCAGGATTTTTCCCGGGCCGTTTTCTCTCCGCAAACAATAAAAGGACCTCAGTGACAGCAATGAGTGCAGGATTCACCCATCTTCACGTTCACACCCAATACAGTCTGCTGGACGGTGCCATACGCATCGCCGATCTCCTGGAAAAATGCAAAGAATACGGCATGGACAGCGTCGCCATCACCGACCATGGTGCGATGTTCGGAGCCCTGGAGTTTTATTCCAAGGCCAAGAAGGCGGGCATAAAGCCGATCATCGGCTGCGAACTCTATATCGCACCTGGCGACATGCGGGAAAAAAAAGCGGTCGACGGCACCATCGCCTTCCATATCGTCCTTTTGGCCATGGATCATACCGGTTACCAAAATCTCATGAAGCTGGCGAGCGTCGCCCAGTTCGAGGGGTTTTACTATAAACCGCGGATCGATATGGCGGTGCTCAGGGAAAACAGCGAGGGAATCATTGCGCTGACCGCCTGCCTGCACGGCCAGGTGCCGTATCTGATCGGTAAAAACGATTACGAAGGCGCGAAGATCAAGGCACTCGAACTCTTTGATATCTTCGGCGACCGTCTCTACTTCGAAATTCAGGAGAACGGCCTCTCCGAGCAGAAGATCGTCAACGAAGGCCTGATGAAGCTCGGGGCGGAACTGGGCATCAAGCTGGTGGCGACCAACGACTGCCACTACCTCAACCGTGACGAAGCCCACGCCCACGAACTGCTCCTCTGCATCCAAACCGGCAAGACCATCAACGACCAGAACCGCTTCAAGTTTTCCACGGACGAACTCTATTTCAAGTCGCCGGAGACCATGAAACGGAGTTTCACCTATTGTCCGGAAGCCATCGCCACCACCCAGGAGATCGCCGCCCGCTGCAACCTGACCATCAACTTTGGGGACTACTATTTCCCCAATTTCCCGGTGCCGGAGGGGGAGACGCTCGAATCGATGTTCACCAAGGCCTGCTGGGACGGCCTCAAGGCCCGCTTCAACGACATGCGCAAGCTCGGCACCTTTACCCCGGAGGTGGAAAAGACCTATACCGAAAGGCTGAAGACAGAGATCGAAGTCATCGTCGCCATGGGCTTTCCCGCCTACTTCCTGATCGTCGCCGACTTCATCAACTGGGCCAAAGACCGCGACATCCCTGTCGGACCGGGCCGCGGTTCGGGCGCCGGGAGCCTTGCCGCCTACGCCATGCGGATCACCAATATCGATCCCCTCCCCTACGGCCTGATCTTCGAACGTTTTTTGAACATCGAGCGCAAATCGATGCCGGACTTCGATATCGATTTCTGCCAGGAACGGCGGGGCGAAGTCATCGACTACGTACGCCAGAAATACGGCGGCGCCGAGCACGTGGCCCAGATCGTCACCTACGGTTCGATGAAGGCCCGCGGGGTCATTCGCGACGTGGGCCGGGCGCTGGACATCCCGTACGGCGAGGTGGATAAGGTCGCCAAGCTGGTCCCCGAACAGCTCAAGATGACCATCAAAAAGGCGATGGCCGAAGAACCGAAGCTGCAGGAAGCGGCCGACCAGGACCCCCGCATTGCCGAGCTTCTCACCGTCTCGAAGACTCTGGAGGGCCTCGCCCGTCACACCTCCACCCATGCCGCGGGCGTAGTCGTGTCGCCGGGGCCGATGACCCAGTACCTGCCGACCTGCCGGGGCAGCAACGACGAGACGCTCACCCAGTATGACATGAAGCATACCGAGATGACCGGGCTCATCAAGTTCGATTTCTTAGGCCTCAAGACGCTCACGGTCATCGACAAGGCGCTCAAGCACATCAAAAAGGATATCGGCACCGATCTCAATATCGATACGATTCCCATGGACGATGCCAAAACCTTCGACCTCCTCTGTCGGGGCGATGCGCAAGGGGTGTTCCAGCTGGAGAGTTCGGGCATGCGGGAGCTCTTGGTAAAACTCGCGCCGGAGCAGTTCAGCGACCTCATCGCCCTGGTCGCCCTCTATCGTCCGGGGCCGCTCGATTCGGGCATGGTCGACGACTTCGTCGAGACCAAGCACCGGCGCAAGACCGCCAACTACCCCCTGCCGGAGATCAAGCACGTGCTGGAGGAGACCTACGGGGTTATCGTCTACCAGGAACAGGTTATGAAAATAGCCAACATCCTGGCCAGTTATTCGCTGGGCGATGCCGACATCCTGCGCCGGGCGATGGGCAAGAAGATCGCCGAGGTCATGGATGCCGAGAAGGAAAAATTCATGGCAGGGGCCTTGAAAAATGGTCATCCGAAGGACAAGGCCGAATACATCTTTGACCTCATGGCCAAATTCGCCGGCTACGGCTTCAACAAGTCCCATTCCGCCGCATACGCGCTGGTGGCCTATCAGACGGCATTTCTGAAGGCCCATTACATGCCCCAGTTCATGGCGGCGCTGCTCTCCTGCGATATGACCAACACCGACAAGGTGGTGCTCTATATCAACGAGTGCAAGGAACATAACATCGAAGTGCTGCCTCCCGACATCAACGAGAGCATCAAGGATTTCAGCGTCATCAAGGACCGGATCCGCTTTGGTCTCGCCGCGGTGAAAAACGTCGGCGAATCCGCGCTCGACTCGGTGATCGAAGAACGGGAAAAGAACGGCCCCTATACCTCCATCGGCGACTTCTGCAACCGGATCGACTCGCGGCGGGTGAACAGCCGGGTTATCGAGAGCCTCATCAAATCGGGGTCCTTCGATTCCCTGGGCTTCAAGCGATCCCAGTACATGGCCGTTCTCGAGAAGGCCCTGGAACAGGCCAAGGCGACCCAGCGCGATGCCCAGAGCGGGCAGATGTCTCTCTTTTCGGTGGCGCCGCAGTCTCAGACCAAATCGGAAATGGCCATGATTCCCATGCCCGATATCAACGAGTGGGACGACCGCAAGAAGCTGGCCTTTGAAAAGGAGACGGTCGGTTTTTACATTACCGGCCATCCGCTCGACGTGGCCATCCCCGAGATCAACACCATCATCGACAGCACCATCCAGAATCTGCCGGAACTGAGCGACGACCAGCCGGTCCGGATCGGCGGGCTGATCAGGACCTGCAAAAAACACAAGAGCAAGCGGGGCGACCCGATGGCCTTCTTAACCATTGAGGATATCTACGAATCGGTGGAAGTGGTAGTTTTTCCTGACGCCTACGCCAGCTGCGAGGATATCCTCTCTTCCACCGATCCGGTCATTGTCCAGGGTACCGTGAAGAAGGACGAACGGGGGCCGAAGATTATCGCCGACAGCATCGATCTGCTGCCGGTGGCGAGGGAAAAGTACACGGAATCGGCAACAATCCGGTTGGAGACCGACCGACTTTCCCGGCAGCAGATGGAATCGATCAAGAAAGTACTCTTTCAGTACCACGGGTCCTGTCCGGTACTCATCACCCTGCACTTCCCCGGCCGCGGCGAAGTGGATATCGAAGTCCTGAAGGATCTGACCATCCGGCCCTGCCGGCCGCTGACCGACACGATCGAGCAGATCCTGCAGTATAAAGCCGTCTCCTTCAGCAAAAAGCCGATTATGCTGGTTCAGAAGAAAAAGCGCTGGGATAACCAGAAGTCGAAATCGAATTGATGTTCGAGAAGGGAAAGAGTAGCCGTGAGGAAACGCGGCTACTCG
>MGTI01000095.1:9546-19178 GCA_001799365.1 Desulfobacterales bacterium GWB2_56_26
GTGGGTGAGAACCGGCAGCCGCAGGCGGGACAGACGGTCTCCGCGGCCTGATGATCGAAGACAGCCTGGGCGTTGGACAGGTCGTGGCTGTCAAGGCACGTGCTTTTGATGAAATCCTTGGCGAGGACTTTCAGCGCCTCGTCAACGTCCACCCTTTTGATCTGCAGCAACAGCTCGGGACCGCAACAGCCCCGGCCGCAGCTTTCATCCCCCGCGATCAGGGCGGGAATCCGCTCCGCAGCCAGCACCCGCCGCAGCTGCTTCATGTCGTGCAACGAGCCCTTGCGGATGTTGACCAAATCATCCTCGGGGGAAATATCCATGCTGCGCGAGGCGGAATTCTTCTCTTTTTCGATATGCCGGCTAAGTTTTTCTTCGCCGCTGATCAGCGGCACCTTGCAACTCGAACAAACGGCAATACCAGGAACGTACTCATCGCCGCAAGAGGGGCAATAGAACATCTCCCGGTCGATGCCGTGCATGACCCTCGATTCGTTTTTTCCCGCTTCCTGTGATTTCTTACGGAAAAATTTCAAGAACATATCGCCACCTCCACCGGCGTTACAGAATATACCGGCTGAGATCCTGATCCTTGACGATATCGGATAACTGCTGGCGCACGTATTCCGCCGTTACCACAAACTTCTGATCCGGCAGCTCGGAGGCATCGAACGACAGGGTATCCAGCACCCGCTCCATTACCGTATGCAAACGCCGGGCACCGATCTCCTCGGTGGTCTCGTTGACTTCGACGGCGATAGCGGCGATCTCCTCGACCGCCCCTTCGGTGAATTCCAGCTCCATTCCTTCCGTCTTCATCAACGCCACATACTGTTTCACCAGGGCGTTTTCCGGCTCGGTCAGGATCCGGATGAAGTCCTCCTTGCCGAGCGAATGCAGCTCCACCCGAATCGGGAACCGGCCCTGCAGCTCAGGGATGAGATCGGAGGGTTTACTCATATGGAAGGCCCCGCTGGCAATGAACAGGATATGATCGGTCTTCACCATGCCGTGCTTGGTGCTGACGGTCGCCCCTTCCACGATCGGCAGCAGATCGCGCTGCACCCCCTCCCGCGAGACTTCCGGACCATGGCCGCCGCTACCGCCGCGGGAAGCGATCTTGTCGATCTCGTCGAGGAAAATGATGCCGGTTTCTTCCGTGCGCCGCAGGGCCTCCTTGATGACCGTGTCCATGTCGACCAGTTTTTCCATCTCTTCCTTTTTGGTCGCATCCAGGGCCTCTGGCACCTTCATCTTCCGTCTCTTCTGCTTCCTCGGAAAAATCTTGCTGAAGGCATCCTGCAGACTGGACTGCATATCCTCCATGCCGGAGGTGGTCATGATCTCCACCATCGGCATCGATTTCGATTCGGTCAGGGAAACCTCCAACTCCCGGTCGTCGAGCTTGCCTTCCCGCAGCATTTTCCGGAACTTTTCCCGGGTCGAAGACTCCCCAGGCTCTTCTTTTTTGCTGGGCAGATTGGGATTGTGGATGGTAAATGACTTCCCCCCCTCCGGGCCGACCGCCGACATCGGACCGGGTCCGGGCGGCAGAAGGAGATCGAGAATCCGGTCTTCGGCATTGGCCTCGGCCACACCTTCGATCCGGGCCTTCTCTTCCTCTTTGACCATATTAATTGCAAGATCGACGAGATCGCGAACCATCGATTCCACATCGCGACCGACATAGCCGACCTCGGTGTATTTGGACGCCTCGACTTTAATGAACGGCGACTGGGCGAGCGTAGCCAGGCGCCGGGCGATCTCGGTTTTGCCCACCCCGGTGGGGCCGATCATGATGATATTTTTCGGGGCAATCTCCTCGCGTAAAGGGGATGGAACCTGCCTTCTTCGCCAGCGATTGCGCAGAGCTATCGCCACGGATCGTTTGGCATCCGCCTGGCCGACGATATACTTGTCAAGTTCTGCCAGGGTCTCTTTCGGTGTGTGGGAAGGAATTGTCATTATATTTTCTCAACGATAATCGAGTTGTTGGTAAAAACGCAGATATTGGCCGCAATCCCCATGGCCGCCCGGCAGATGCCCTCGGCGTCCAGATCGCTATGCTCGACGAGGGCAAGAGCCGCAGCCTGGGCGAAGGGTCCGCCCGAGCCAATGGCGAGAATCCCTTGATCCGCTTCAATCACATCGCCGGTCCCGGACAGCAGCAGCGAATGTTCCTTGTTAACGGCGATCAGCATGGCTTCGAGCCTTCGCAAGTACTTGTCGGTCCGCCAGTCCTTGGCCAGTTCCACTGAGGCCCGCATCAAATTGCCGCTGTACTGTTCCAGTTTCTGTTCCAGTTTGTCATAGAGGGTGAATGCGTCGGCGGTCGCCCCGGCAAAACCCGTTATGATTTGGTCGTGGTACAACCTCCGCACCTTCCGCGCCTGATGCTTCAAAACGGTGTTACCGAAAGAAACCTGCCCGTCTCCGGCGAGTGCCACCTGTCCTTTGTGCCGTACGGCAATAATTGTGGTCGATCGTATTTTCATTCCTTCACTCTTTCTCAATTTTAATAATCTTCATACGGCACATTCTTGTTATTCCTCGCCCTGTTGCGACAGGGGATGGGCCTTGTCATACACATTCGCCAAATGATCGAGCGTCAGATGCGTGTACCGCTGGGTTGTCGACAAACTGGCATGCCCCAGCAATTCTTGAACGGACCGGAGATCGGCGCCCATTTCCAGAAGGTGGGTGGCAAAGGAATGGCGCAAGGCATGAGGGGTGACGATCTGAGGAATTCCTGCCCGCTCGCCGTAGGCCTTGACCAGTCGTTCGACACTCCTGGCAGTAAGCCTGCTGCCTTGGCCGTTGAGGAACATGGCAGCCTCTTCGACAGCTCTGCCCCGGCCGGCCCGCTCCCGAATCAACTGCAACCGCTGCGGCAACCAGCTGCGCACCCCTTCGATGGCGGGGCGCCCGACAGGCACCAATCTCTCCTTGTTTCCTTTGCCCCGTACCCTAAGCACTTCCTCGGTGAAATCAAGGTCGTTGAGATTGCGCGAAACCAGCTCGGAAACCCGCATCCCCGTTGAATAGAGGAGTTCCAGGATGGCCCGGTCCCGATGCATGTAGGTGTCGATCGATCCCGGCGCTTCAAGCAGAGCAAAGGTCTCGTCCACCGTGAGAAAGACCGGAATATACCGGCCTACCTTCGGGCCGGTTACGCCGCTGAGCGGATCGTTTTTGACCCTGCCGCGCCGCATCCCGAAGCGGAAAAAGGTGCGCAGGGCGGAGAGCTTCCTGGCCACCGTGGCGCTGCAGTTGTTGCGGTGCAGGCTGACCACAAACGAGCGGACATGGCCGGCGGCGACCGTCTCGACGGCGCAGCTCTCGCCTAGATGATTGCCGAATTCCAGCAGGTCCCGGCGGTACCCGCTCACCGTATGCTCGGAATACCCCTTCTCCGTTTCGAGCCAGGTGATAAACTCGTCCAGGGTCTTTTTCATTGCCGAAGGAACTGGCGCAAATTCAGGGAGGCCGGTTGCGGTGTCGCGAAAACGGCAAACCTCCACCGTTTTTCTCCTCGACTTCCTGCCGCCAAAACAATATATACGGTGCTTTTTTCTTCCATTTATGATTTCTTTAGAGCCTCACAGCATTGGACCTTTTCGCTACCAATATGGGATGCATCGGCGTAGTTCTATCCGGAAAGAAAGAACCAAGCAACTTACTTTTTCCACGTGGCATCCTGAGTAATATCCGTTTGATTATGGCAAAAAAAACCTTTGAAGCGGCCCTGGCAAGACTCGAGCAAATTACCGAGGAACTTGCCGATGGCGAATTGAGCCTGGAAAGCAGCCTGAAAAAATTCGACGAAGGCATACGACTGGCGAGTTTCTGCAACGAGCAATTGAATGAAGCCCGGGCAAAGATCGACCTCCTGCTGAGCAAAGACGGCAAACTTGAGGCCATTCCCTTTGAGGATGAACAGGAAAGTGGACATCAAGACCTATCTGAGTGAAAAAAAGCGGTTGGTTGAAGACGGCCTGGAAACGCTGATGCTCAAGGCCGACGGACCGTTTGCCGGTCACATCGAAGCGATGCGGTACAGCCTGTTCGTCGGCGGCAAGCGCGTCCGCCCCATTCTTTGTCTCGCGGCTGGCGAAGCCATCGACAATGGTCAGAACACAGGGCAGAGTCTCCTGCCGGTCGCCTGCGCCCTGGAGTGCATCCATACCTATTCCCTGATCCATGACGATCTGCCGGCCATGGATGACGACAGTTTGCGGCGAGGCAAGCCGACCAACCACACCCTGTTCGGCGAGGCCGGGGCGATTCTCGCCGGCGACGGCCTCTTGACCTTGGCCTTCGACCTGCTGAGCGACCCGCGCCACACTGCCATTCCGGCCGAACGTCGTCTGAAAATCATCCAGACGATCGCCAGAGCAGCCGGCCCGGTCGGCATGGTCGGCGGCCAGGCGCTCGATATTGCAAATGAAAATTCGACTTACCCGTTTACCACCCTGCAGACGATCCACAGGAGCAAGACCGGCGCTTTAATCACTGCCTCGGTTCTGGCCGGTGCCATCGGTGCCGGCGCCTCGGCCGGACAGCTCGAGCGACTGACCCAGTACAGCGACAGGATCGGCCTCGCCTTCCAGATCGTCGACGATCTGCTCAATGCCACCTCGACCACGGAGCAGCTCGGCAAGGCCGCCGGCTCCGACGCCGACCGCGGGAAAGCTACCTATCCCGCCTACTTCGGCATCGAGGAGACGAAGGAGAAAGCAAAGGAAGCGGTCGCCGCAGCCGTCGCGGCTCTTTCCGACTTCGATGACAAGGCCGATCCGCTTCGGCAGCTTGCCGAATATATCTATGCCAGGAATCATTAATCCTTTTGTTCGTAATTTCATTCAGATGATTTTTCGGCTTACCGTCTTTGTGTAGGAACTATGTCGATACCACCGCCAGCCCCATTCACCCTCCTCGGCAAAATCGATTCTCCGGCCGACATCCGCTCGCTCTCGGTCCCCGAACTCATGAAGCTCGCCCATGAGATTCGCGAGCTGATTGTCCAGACAGTGGCGCGCACAGGCGGGCACCTCGCGCCGAGTCTCGGGGTGGTGGAATTGACCATCGCCCTGCATTACATCTTCGATACCCCTGCCGACAAGCTTATCTGGGATGTCGGCCATCAATCCTATGCCCATAAGATCCTCACCGGCCGGCGGGAGCAGTTCGCCACGCTCCGGCAATACAAGGGGATGAGCGGCTTCCCCAAATTCAAAGAGAGCCGCTACGACGCCTTCGAAACCGGCCACAGCTCCACCTCCATCTCCGCCGCCCTCGGCATGACCCTGGCCAAGGACTTGAAAAAGGCGAAGAACCGGGTCATCGCCGTGATCGGCGACGGCTCGATGACCGCAGGCCTTGCCTTCGAAGCCCTCAACCATGCCGGTCATCTCGATAAAAATCTCATCGTCATCTTAAACGACAACGAGATGTCGATTTCGCCCAACGTCGGCGCCCTGTCGAGCTTTTTGAGCCGCAAGCTCTCCGGCAAGACCATGAGCAGGGTCAAGGCCCATCTGGTCGAAAAACTGCAGATCTCCGATGTTGGTGAAAACATTCTCAATATCCTCAGAAAGAGCGAGGAAAGCTTCAAGAGTTTCTTTACCCCCGGCATGCTCTTCGAGGCCTTTAAGTTCAACTATATCGGCCCGATCGACGGCCATAATCTCGATGACCTGCTGGAGACCCTGGAGACTGTGCGGGACAATTCCCAGGGTCCGATGCTCATTCACGTGCTGACCAGAAAGGGCAAGGGCTACGCACCGGCAGAAAAAAATCCCGACATCTTCCACGGAATAGGCCCTTTCGATATTATCAGCGGCTCGCCGCTGGCCGCCAAGGGCACACCCAGCTACACCCAGGTTTTCGGCAACACCATTACCGAAATGGCGGAAAAGGATGAAAAAATCGTCGCCATCTCCGCGGCCATGGTCTCGGGCACGGGACTGAAGAATTTCGCAGGCAAATTTCCCGAGCGCTTCTTCGATGTGGGGATCGCCGAGCAGCATGCTTTAACTTTTGCGGCGGGACTCGCCGTCGAAGGGATGCGGCCGGTGGTGGCCATCTACTCCACCTTCTTTCAGCGGGCCCTGGACCAGCTGATCCACGATATCTGCATTCCCAACCTGCCGGTGACGCTCGCCATCGATCGGGCGGGCGTGGTCGGCGATGACGGGCCTACCCACCACGGGGTCTTCGACATCTCCCTGTTCCGCGCCATCCCCAATATGGTCATCATGGCCCCCAAGGATGAAGAGGAACTGCAGCACATGCTCTTCACCGCCGTCTATTACAACGGTCCAACTGCGGTCCGGTATCCGCGCGGCAAAGGGTATGGCGTGCCGCTGGCGAAAACCCTGCAACAACTGGAGATCGGCCGCGGAGAGCTGCTGCGGTCGGGCGACGACATCCTGCTGCTGCCGGTCGGCAACAGGGTCTATCCGGCCCTGGAAGCGGCGGACGAGTTGCAACGAGCTGGAATTTCTGCGGCGGTCGTCAACCCTCGCTTCATCAAGCCCCTCGACGCCGAACTGATCTGCCAGTGGGCCAGCCACACCGGTAAGGTTGTGACCATCGAAGATGGCGCACGCCAGGGCGGCTTCGGCAGCTCAGTCCTTGAACTCCTCAGCCGGCGCGGACTCTACGGCGTGCATACCTGCATGCTCGGCCATCCCGATCATTTCATTGAGCATGGACCCCAGAAAACCTTGTGGAAGAACAGCCACATCGACACGCCTTCAATTGTTCGCGCCGCCTGTAAGCTGCTGGGGAGAGGGGAAGAATAAGAGGACTTCAGCATCCCGGTGCCAGCGGCAGCTCGATGATGAATTCCGTGCCAAGTCCGAGGGTTGAAACGACCCGGATCGAGCCGCCATGGTTATCGACGATGATGCCGTGGACGACCGACAAGCCTTGCCCCCTGCCCCGCCCCACCGGTTTGGTGGTGAAGAAGGGGTCGAAGATTTTGTGGATGATCTCCGCGGGGATGCCGCAACCGGTATCCGCCAGCCGCAGTTCCGCACAATCGCCCGCCGTCCGGGTGGAAATGGTGATTTTGCCTTTCTGCCGCGGCGGATCGCCGTACTTCTCCGTCAGGGCGTGGATCGAATTGAGCAGCATGTCGAGCAGCACCTGCTTGATGCGGCCGGCCAAAAGCGGGACGGCCGGCAGGGCCGGGTCAAGCTGCAGCTCCATGTCGGCCAGATTCTGCCAGCGGCTGCGGGAAACGGTGATTGTGGTCTCGATGAGCCCGTTCAGATTTTCCGGGACCTTGTCCAGGCTACCCGGCTGGGCGAAATCCTTCATGGCCTTGACGATGGCCGAAATGCGCTGGATCCCTTCGAGGGCCTGATCGATGGCCTTGCCGGCCTCCTCCTTGAGGAAGGCCAGATCAACTTCCTCCTCCAATTGGCCGATCGCCGCCACCTCCTCGCCAAAGATTCCAGCCGCTGCGACAGTCTTCACAAAATGTTCATGGGCCTTGAGCAAGGTAGTGAGGTTGCACAGCGCCTCCCCTAGAAATTGCGTATTGCCGAGAACGTACTGAATGGGGCTGTTGATCTCGTGCGCCACGCCAGCCGCCAGCGTGCCGATCGATTCCAGCCGCTGGGCCTGGCGGAGCTGGTTTTCCAGTTCCACTTCCTTGGTGATGTCACGCTTTACCGCCACATAATTCACGATTCTGCCTTGATCGTCCTTCACCGACGAAATAGTCGATTCTTCCCGATAGAGCGTGCCATCCTTCTTCTTATTGACAAACCGCCCTGCCCACACCTGACCGGAGGCGACGACCTCCCAGAGGTGGCGGTAGAACTGGTCGTCATGGTAGCCGCTCTGCAGAAGCCTCGGGGTGTGACCGAGCACTTCCTGCGGCGTGTATCCGGTCAGTCGGGTGAAGGCGGGGTTGACATAGATGATCTTGCCGTTCGGTGTGGTGATTATGATCGACTCGGCGGCATTCTCGATGGCGGTGATAAGACGATTTTGCCGCCTCTGGATCCTCGCCTTCTGGGAAAGTTCCATGGTCAGCTGATCGTTGGCCTCCCGCAGGGCCGCGGTCCGCTGCTCGACCAGCAGTTCCAGTTCCGCCTGATACATTTCCAACTGGTCCTTGGTCCTCTTCAATTCCTCAGTCTGCTGGCGCTGGAGCAGATTCTGATAGCCCATCGTGGAGATCTCGTTGGCCATGAGTTCGAGGAAGGAGAGCTTGTTTTCGAATTCCTCCATGGTCAGTTTCGGCATGGCCTGAAAGGCCTGCAGCATTTCTTCAGGATCGGCCCCAATCTCCAGCGCATATTGCCGGACCCGCGGCTCATCGACCGCGCCGACCTGGTACTGGCCGATCAGCCAGTTGGCAATATGCCGGCCGCCCACGATGATCGGCGCGGCGGCATCGGTGAAACCGATGCTGTAACAGCGCTGGTGGATGGCACGCTGTTCTTCCCTGGCCAAACGCCCCAGCTGTTTCCCCGAAGAGATGCAATTGGCACGCCCCTTTTCGGTGGCGCGGACCAGGCTGCAAACCCGGCAATGATTGCTCGGTACGGTGATCGCCACGCCCTCCGGATCCGTAAGGGTCGAGGCGATGCTGCCCGCCCTGGCAAAGGCGTCCTGGATCTGCTGGAGCTTCTCTAAAGGAACGAGATCGCGGATGGAATAGCCGGCTTCTGCTTCAGGAGGTGACGGCTGGCTGGGCGTGACGGGCATTGCAGAGCGCTCCGGTGGGAGAGAATAGAAATTTTTTATCTTCAAATTGTATCATATTTTTCTTATCTACAGAAAATGGCAAGACAAGATGTCACTTTTAGCAAATCTTTGGCAATTAGAAGTTCCACTGTCATGCCGATCTGGTTACATTTTTTCTTCCATGCAGGTTATTGTCTCTTATTGCGAGTTTAGTTTTTAAAACGGCTCCGGGAGGCTTCAAGCCTCGTCAAAGTAAAAGCAATGTACTAATGAAGAGAAGATACAAGAACCTGCCGTTCGATATCTATCCTGTGCCTTCCACCAAAATCGGTGATCCTTCAAGGGTCATTTTCGAGAATGAATATCTCCCGGCGGCATTTGCAGCCGATGTGCTGGAAGCCAATAACCGAACCTACGAAGAGCGTCTGGCTTCCTGCAAGTTGTCCCTCGCCCGTCCCCATCGTCGCCAAAGGCTTGCTGATTTTTGTCAAAAACCTGCCTCCGGTCTTTAAACATCGAATCAATGCTTATATTCTTCCCTCAACAGAACACCAGCTGTTCTTCACGGGACGGTTTTCAAGTACTTTCGTTATCACCCATCTGCGAGGATCAACCATGCGTATTGGCATACCAAAAGAGATTCACAGAGGCGAGAGACGCGTAGCGACCACTCCGGAAGCGGCCCATCATCTGAATAAACTCGGATTTGAGCTCATGCTCGAATCGGGTGCCGGGCTTGCGGCCAATTTTATCGATGAGGCGTACCGCGAGGAGGGGGTTACGGTGGTCCCGGACGCGCAGACGGTCTATCGCGAATCCGACATTATTCTCAAGGTCCGAGCGCCCGAATTCGATTCGGAGCAGAGCCTCCATGAAGTCGAGTACCTGCACGAGGGCCAGACCCTGATCAGTTTCCTGCAACCGGC
>MGTI01000096.1 GCA_001799365.1 Desulfobacterales bacterium GWB2_56_26
GTCTTGCCATGATCAATATGTCCTACCGTACCTACATTGACGTGCGGTTTTGTCCTTTCAAATTTTTTCTTTGACATAATTCTTCCTCAATATGCTTTGGACTTAAATCCCCCTGATTTTTTTAACTATTACCTCTGCCCGTGCAGCAGGTACCACATCGTACTGCAAAAATTGCATGGTAAAATTCGCTCTGCCCTGCGTTGCCGATCTCAAAGAGGTTGAATATCCGAACAATTCAGCCAAAGGGACATGTGCCCTTACGATCTGCAGGTTACCTTCCGCTGTAACGCCAACGATCTTCCCTCTCTTTGTGTTGATATCAGCGATTGCGTCTCCGATATATTCTTCAGGAGTGCTAATTTCAAGATCCATTATAGGTTCGAGCAGTTTTGCTCCGGCCTCGGCGGTGGCTCTTCTGATTGCCATTGCAGCCGCAACCCCGAAAGCCAACTCACTCGATTCATCCTCATGGTATGACCCGCCGACTAGAGTAATCTTAATATCCGTTACCGGATATCCTATCAATGGTCCGGAATCCAGCGTATCCACAATTCCTTTTTTGATCGATCCTAAAAATTGTTCAGGAATAAGCTCTTTATCGACAGCATTCTCAAATACTATTCCAGCTCCTCGCTCCAAAGGCATTACGTCTATGACGACATGACCATACTGACCTTTAGCCCCGGTCATCTGATCAAATTTGGCTTCCGCCCGGTACGAAGCCTCGATCGTCTCCTTATAAGCAACCTGGGGTTTGCCCACATTGGCGGAGACCTTGAAGTCATTCAATAATCTGTCGATGATAATCTCAAGATGGAGCTCGCCCATTCCTGAAATAATCGTCTGACCTGAATCCGCATCGACGGAGACTGTAAAGGACGGATCCTCGAGAGCGATTTTCGCGAGAGTTTCGGCCAATTTTTTCTCATCGGCTTTACTTCTCGGTTCTATCGCAACCCCGATCACCGGTTCTGGAAAGTCCATACTTTCGAGAACGATGTGATCGCCCTTTTCGCACAATGTGTCGCCGGTTGTGCTAAATTTCAATCCTACTATCGCACCGATGTCCCCAGCGGTAATCTCGCTTACTTCTTCTCGCTTATTAGCGTGCAATTTCATAAGCTTAGATATTTTTTCCTGCTTCTGTTTCACAGGATTATATACCTTGTCGCCGACCGAAATTCTGCCAGAATATATTCTGACAAAAGCCAAATTTTCGACAAATGTATCGCTCATCAGCTTGAATACAAGTCCGGCAAGCTTTTCGCTTGGATCAGACCTCCTACTGATGATTTCTCCCTTTGGCCCCTGACCCTCGATGTCTTTCACATCAATCGGCGAAGGAAGAAAGTTGACAACACTGTCAAGTAAAGGCTGGACACCCTTATTCTTAAAAGCGCTTCCGCAAAGGACCGGCACAATTTTCAAGGAAATTGTCGCCTTCCTGAGAGCGCTGTATATCTCAGGCGCAGATACCGATGTATCATCTAAGTATTTTTCCATGATGCCCTCATCGAAGTCGGCCAACTTCTCCAGGAGCATCATACGTGCGGCCGTGAATTTCTCTTTGTAGCTGCCGGGAATCTCTCTTTCGAGTATTTCCTGGCCTAAAGACTGCTCGTCGAAAACGAGCATCTTTTCTTCAATGAGGTCTATGATTCCCTCAAATTCAGCTTCCTTGCCGACCGGCAGTTGAATGGGTAGCGGATTTGCTCCCAGCCGTTTGGCTATCATCGAAATGCAGCGCTCAAAGTTAGCACCGTTTCGATCCATCTTATTGACGAAAGCTATACGCGGAATGTGATACTTATCCGCCTGTCGCCATACCGTTTCCGATTGCGGTTCCACACCGCCGACGGCACAGAATACCGCTATGGCACCATCCAACACCCGCAGGGACCGTTCAACCTCGATGGTAAAGTCGACATGCCCAGGAGTATCGATT
Organism: Desulfobacterales bacterium GWB2_56_26; assembly: GCA_001799365.1. Classification (GTDB taxonomy): domain Bacteria; phylum Desulfobacterota; class Desulfobulbia; order Desulfobulbales; family Desulfocapsaceae; genus Desulforhopalus_A. The sequence goes on from MGTI01000096.1 coordinate 1,946, forward strand.
ATATTGATTTTTTTCCCTTTCCAGTAGCAGGTAGTGGCTGCCGAGGTGATTGTTATACCTCGTTCCTGTTCCTGCTCCATCCAATCCATAACAGCGGTACCATCATGGACTTCACCCAACTTGTAAGAACGTCCGGTGTAAAAGAGTATCCTTTCTGTTGTTGTTGTCTTGCCTGCGTCAATATGGGCCATTATACCAATATTGCGCACATCGGTTAATTCTTTAAGGGCTGCCATAACCTTATTCTTATTGTTATTTACTGCTTTCGCAAGCCCCTTTCAGCCGAGACACAGTCTCGATATCTTCAACCGAAATCGACTACCATCGATAGTGAGCGAACGCTTTGTTGGCTTCAGCCATCCGATGGGTGTCATCCTTCTTCTTCACCGCGGAACCGCGATTATTGTATGCATCGATAAGTTCTGCCGCAAGTTTCTCGGACATGGATTTGCCGGATCTCGATTTGGAAAAATTGATGATCCATCGAATTGCCAGAGCATTTCTGCGGGTCTGCCGTACTTCCATAGGAACCTGATAGGTCGCACCGCCAACACGGCGTGATTTTACTTCAACGCGCGGTCTGACATTTTCCATGGCTCCTTCAAAAATGGTCAGGGGATCATCATCTTTGACTTTCTCCTGAACAGAATCCATCGCCTCATAAAAAATCCGCTGCGCTACAGTTTTTTTACCCCTCTCCATGAGTCCATTGGTGAACTTGGCCACCAAGACACTGTTATAGCGAGGATCCGGATCAATAGGCCGTCTTTCAATAGTTCTTCTGCGTGACATCTTTTATCCTCTTACTCAGCAATATTCCCTTAGGATTTCTTTGCACCGTATTTTGAACGACCCTGTTTCCGATTGGAAACACCCAGCGTGTCCAAAGTGCCACGAATAATATGATAACGAACACCTGGAAGATCTTTTACCCTGCCGCCGCGGATCAGCACCACCGAGTGTTCCTGAAGATTGTGACCAATACCGGGAATATAGGATGTTACCTCTATACCGTTTGTCAGCCGTACCCTTGCTACCTTCCGGAGAGCGGAGTTCGGTTTTTTGGGAGTCGTGGTATACACTCTCACGCAAACTCCTCGTTTCTGAGGCGATCCTTTCAAAGCAGGAGTAGTCGTCTTCTTGACCGACTTCTTTCTCCCTATTCTTACTAATTGGTTAATTGTTGGCATTGCGTTAACCGCTCCTGTTTACAAACCCGTTTATTGAAAATCAAATATCTCAGTTGCAAAACTGCACACTCGATTTAAGCACGAAAGTGAGCATATTTACCCTGACGGCACAATAGTGTCAAGAAAAAAATCGAATCACTCCGGTTGAACACCGTTCTAATGGCTCCCTGCCAAGCCAGTTCCCGCGGAGATGAGACGACCCATAATGACGTTCTCCTTGAGTCCTGCCAGTTCGTCGATCCGACCGGCAACTGCTGCGTTAGTGAGAACCTTGGTCGTCTCCTGGAACGAAGCAGCCGAGATAAAACTTTCGGTCGAGAGGGATGCCTTGGTAACACCGAGCAGCAGGGGTTCGGCTACCGCCGGTTTTTTCCCCTCGGCGATGAGACGATCCCTCTCCTCTTCGAACTTCCACCATTCGACCTGCTCGCCGATCATGAATCTCGAATCGCCGGAACTCGTTATCATGACCCGCTTCAGCATCTGCCTGACGATTACTTCAATATGCTTATCGTTGATTTTAACACCTTGCAGTCGATACACTTCCTGAATTTCATTCACCAGGAATTTGGCAAGTTCCTTGACACCGAGGACCGAGAGAATATCGTTGGGGACGATAGTACCTTCCATCAGCGCTTCTCCGGCCTGAACGTAATCCCCTTCATGAACGATGACGTGTTTCGACTTAGGAATCAGGTATTCCTGCGGTTCCCCATATTCCGGGGTGATAATGACTCTTCGCTTGCCCTTCAGTTCCTTGCCGAAACTCACCTTGCCGTCGATCTTGGAAATGATCGCCGGATCCTTCGGTTTCCGTACCTCAAACAACTCGGCCACGCGTGGCAGACCACCAGTGATATCCTTGGTTTTGGTGGTTTCCCGAGGGATCTTGCCGACGATGGTGCCGGGCTGAATGGAATCACCCTCATTGACCGAGATAATTGAGCCGACTGGCAGGCTATATCGGGCGTAGGTTTCCGAATCGGGCATCTTTACCGTTTTGCCGCGTTCGTTCTTCACCGAAATACGGGGGTTCAGCTGAGCGCCTGTGGCAGTATGAATGATTACCAGGGAAGAACGTCCGGTTACCGCGTCAACCTTCTCCTGCATGGTAACACCTTCAATGATATCACCATATTTGATAGCCCCCCCAACCTCGGCAACGATTGGAATCGTATAGGCATCCCAATCGGCCAGGATAGTATCCCGCTCGACTGTCTGATCTTCCTTTACCAGCAGTTGCGCACCGTAGTTCACCTTGAAACGCTCACGCTCGCGCCCCAGTTCGTCCTTGATGGCGATAACCGCATTGCGGTTCATGACGATCTTGGTTCCCTCGGCATTGGTAACGGAGTGGAGATTGGAAAAAGTAACGGTACCGCCGATATTAGTCCGCAATTCAGCCTGCTCAACTGAACGGCTGGCTGTACCGCCCACATGGAAAGTACGCATGGTCAACTGAGTACCCGGCTCACCGATCGATTGAGCAGCGATTACGCCGATAGCCTCGCCGGTATTGACCATATGCCCCCTGCCCAGATCACGCCCATAGCATGCGGCGCAAACACCTCGCTTGGCTCGGCAGCTGAGCACGGAGCGGATCGGCACCCGGTCGATACCGGCAGCAGTTATCTTCTCGACCACGTCCTCGGTAATTTCCCCGCCTGCCGGTATGATCAATTCATCACTGTAAGGATCTTCCACGTCCTCCAAAGCGACGCGCCCAAGGATTCGATCGCCCAGAGGGACGATGATCTCCCCGCCATCCATGAGGGGCTCGGCTATAATTCCGTCCAGGGTAAGGCAGTCCGCTTCAACGATGGTTGATTCCTGCGCAACATCGACCAGCCTCCTGGTCAAATACCCGGAGTTGGCGGTCTTGAGGGCTGTATCGGCGAGACCCTTCCGGGCGCCATGGGTGGAGATGAAATACTCGAGCACCCCAAGACCCTCACGAAAGTTGGCCTTGATCGGTGTTTCGATGATCGCGCCACTCGGCTTGGCCATGAGGCCGCGCATACCGGCAAGCTGGCGGATCTGATCCCGCGAACCTCTGGCTCCGGAATCGGCCATAATGAAAATGGAGTTAAAACTTGGCCCCTCAACTCTTTTGCCGTCTTTGTCAAGAAAGTAATCAACCTTGATCTCATCCATCATCGCGTTGGCCACATCTTCCGTAACCTTTGACCAGATATCGACCACCTTGTTGTACTTCTCACCTGAGGTGATGAGTCCATCGGTGTATTGCTGCTCAACATCGAGAACATCCGTTTCCGCCTTTTCGACAAATTGCTCCTTGCTGAGCGGAATCTTCATATCGTTTATGCAAATGGAAATTCCCGCCCGGGTAGCGTATTCGTAGCCGGTGTCTTTCAACCGGTCGGCGAGAATGACCGTCTCCTTGGTACCAGCGTTCCGGTAGGTATGGTCGATGAGTTTTGCCAAGGCTTTTTTGGTCAGAACCTTGTTCACTTCAGCAAATTTGACCGATGGAGGCAACAGTTCGCCGAGGAGGATACGGCCCATGGTTGTTGCAACCAACTCGCCGTTTTTTCTTACCTTAACCTTGGCCTGCAGATGTACTTCACCATAATCATAAGCTATTATAGCTTCTTCCACGCCGCTGAACACCTTGCCTTCGCCGGGAACATTGATTCTTTCCCTACTCATGTAATACAGGCCGAGCACGATATCCTGGGACGGAATGATGACCGGCTCGCCGTTGGCGGGAGAAAGGATGTTGTTCGTCGACATCATCAGCACCCTGGCTTCAACCTGCGCCTCGACGGAAAGAGGCACGTGAACCGCCATCTGGTCACCGTCAAAGTCGGCGTTGAAGGCCATGCAGACGAGAGGATGAAGCTGAATCGCTTTGCCCTCGATGAGCAGAGCCTCGAAGGCCTGCATACCAAGACGATGAAGGGTTGGAGCACGGTTGAGGATAACCGGATATTCGGTTACCACCTCTTCCAAAACGTCCCAAACCTCTTTCACCTCTTTTTCCACCATCTTCCTAGCACTCTTGATAGTGGTAACATAGCCTTTGCTCTCCAGCTTGTTGTAGATAAACGGTTTGAACAACTCGAGCGCCATCTTCTTCGGGATGCCGCACTGGTGCAAACGGAGATGAGGCCCAACGACAATTACCGAACGTCCCGAGTAATCGACACGCTTGCCAAGAAGATTCTGGCGGAAGCGGCCCTGCTTTCCCTTGAGCATGTCGGAGAGTGATTTGAGAGGACGCTTGTTCCCACCGGTGATGACCCGGCCGCGGCGGCCGTTATCAAAGAGAACGTCGACCGCCTCCTGCAACATTCTCTTTTCATTGCGGATAATGATATCGGGAGCATCCAGTTCAAGAAGCCGCTTCAGGCGGTTATTCCTGTTGATAACCCTGCGATACAGATCATTGAGGTCGGAAGTCGCAAATCTTCCGCCTTCAAGCGGCACGAGGGGCCGAAGGTCGGGCGGCAGTACGGGAATGACTTCGAGAATCATCCATTCGGGTTTATTTCCGGAATCCCGAAAGGCCTCAATGACGAACAATCGCTTACCGAGTTTCTGTCGCTTGGTTTGAGAGTTTGTGGCCAGCATCTCCTCGCGCAACTGCACGGAGAGCGTGACAAGATCCTGACCGGCAAGAAGTTCCCGGATGGCTTCGGCGCCAATACCTACCTGAAATTTGCTCGGGTATTCTTCAAGAGCCTGACGATACTTTTCTTCGGTAAGAAGAGAACCGACCGGCAAGGCGTCGACCTCCGACTTCACTACGGCATATTGCTCGAAGTAAAGGATTTTTTCGAGCTGCTTGAGGGTCATGTCAAGAACAGCACCGATTTTGCTGGGCAGACTCTTAAGGAACCAGATATGGGCAACCGGTGCGGCAAGCTTGATATGTCCCAGACGTTCACGCCTGACTTTCGACTGAATTACCTCCACGCCGCATTTTTCGCAGACAACCCCACGATGCTTCATGCGCTTGTATTTGCCGCAATTGCACTCGAAATCTTTTACCGGCCCGAATATCTTTGCGCAAAACAGACCGTCCCGCTCGGGCTTAAAGGTCCGATAGTTGATGGTCTCAGGTTTTTTTACCTCGCCATGAGACCAATCCATGATCTTCTCAGGAGAAGCCAGAGATATTTTGACGCTTTTAAACTTTACTGGAGCTTTCGGTTTTTGAAAAAAATTGAACAATTCTTCCACGAAATCACCTCTCCCTTATATATTACTGGACCTTTCCCGGTCTCAGATCAACTCTTCGGCATTCCGGAGTCCGCTCAAGCCGAGCCGCCGGAACAGAGTAACTCCCCAACAATTCTTGCGGAATTCCTCTTCCTTATTCTTCAATGAGTTCCATATTCAGACACAGGGCCTGCAGTTCCTTGACGAGAACATTAAATGATTCGGGCAAGCCGGTTGTCAAAAAGTTATTGCCTTTGACAATACGTTCATACATTGCTGTTCGACCTTCGACATCGTCAGATTTCGCGGTCAGGAACTCCTTGAGAGTGTATGCAGCGCCATAGGCCTCCATTGCCCAGACTTCCATTTCACCCAGACGCTGGCCGCCGAATTGAGCCTTTCCTCCCAACGGTTGCTGAGTAACAAGCGAGTAGGGTCCGGTAGATCGGGCATGGATCTTGTTGTCGACCAGATGGTGCAGCTTCAACATATACATCACCCCAACTGTCACTCTATTGGCAAAAGGCTCGCCGGTGAGTCCGTCATACAGCTGACTCTGGCCGACTTCATCGACCCCGGCTTCCACCAGCAATTTTCGGATCGACTCCTCCGGGGCGCCGTCAAAGACCGGCGTGGTCATGTGCAGCCCGGATTTGTGAAGCCTTGCCCATTCGATGATTTCCCGATCGGTTTTGCCCTCGGTAAGTGCAGCAAATTCGTCGTCCGAATAGATGTTCCGAAGCTTCTTTTTAATCTCTGCCACCCCTTCCCTATTGGCCAGGGTTTCAAGCTGTTCGCCCAATTTTTTGGCAGCAAAACCGAGATGGACTTCCAGAACCTGACCAACATTCATACGGGATGGCACGCCAAGCGGATTAAGCACGAGATCGACGGCGGTGCCATCTTCGAAGAACGGCATATCCTCTTCCGGCAGCAGACGCGAAACCACACCTTTATTACCATGCCGTCCGGCCATTTTATCTCCGACCGAAAGTTTCCGTTTCGTCGCAACATAGACCTTGACCATCTTCACGACGCCGGGAGGCAGATCATCCCCCTTTCTCATTCGGTCGATGATGCCGTCGTAGCGTTCCGTTATCAGGCGAGCCTGTTTGGCATAGCGTTCGTAAACTGCATCGATCAGGTCGATGTACTTGGCTTTTTCGGAAAAATCGACTTCTCTGATCTTGTCAAAACCAATCAACTCTACCTGATCGGCGACGAGTTTTTTGCCCAGCTTGACAATGATTTCGCCTTTCTTATCGACGATATCGCTCTTGGCGGTCCGTCCTTCAAGGAGCTTGCCTATCTCACGACATACGCCGCGTTTCAGGCTACGTAATTCATCGACCTTATCCTGATTGAGTTTTTCAATCTCCAAGTCTTCTATCAGCAGTGACCGTTCATCCTTGTCGACCCCTTTCCTGGAAAAGACCTTGGCATCGATGACGACACCGCTGATGCCGGGAGGAACGCGAAGAGACGAATCCTTCACATCCTGTGCCTTTTCGCCGAAGATCGCCCGCAGCAGTTTTTCCTCCGGAGAGAGCACGGTTTCACCCTTGGGAGTTACCTTACCCACCAGCGTGTCGCCGGCCTTCACTTCGGCGCCGATTCGGACGATCCCGGAATCATCAAGATTCCGTAGGGTCTCTTCGCTGACATTGGGGATATCCCGGGTTATTTCTTCTTTGCCGAGTTTGGTATCCCGGGCCATGGTTTCAAAAACCTCGATGTGCACCGAGGTGAAGGTATCATTTTTCAGCAGTCTCTCATTGATCAGAATCGAATCTTCGAAGTTGAAGCCTCGCCACGGCATAAACGCAATGGTTACATTCTTGCCGATCGCGAGTTCGCCAGCTTCACAGGATGGACCGTCGGCAAGCACCACGCCCTTCTTGACCCTGGTGCCCGGCAAGACAATCGGTCTTTGATTGAAGCAGGTATTCTGATTGGATTTTTTGTACTTTTCCAATCTATACACCGCAACACCGGTATCGTAACCGTCGGTACCGGGCTCATCGTACCGAACAACAATTCGGTTGGCGTCGGATTCCTCGACCACGCCGTCTCCCGCCGACAACAAACAGGCGCCTGAATCCCTGGCAACATAACGCTCCATGCCGGTTCCCACGAACGGTGCGGCAGTAACCATAAGAGGAACCGCCTGCCGCTGCATGTTGGATCCCATCAGAGCGCGGTTGGCATCATCGTTTTCAAGAAAGGGTACGAGCGATGCGGCGATACTGATCATCTGATTGGGCGCAATGTCGAGATAGGTGACATTTTCGGATGCAGTGGTGAGAACTTCCCCGTCCTCACGAACGATGAGATTGTCGTTCAATATCCGATTGTCCCCGTCCAATTTGGTAAGTGCCGGAGCGATGAAATGATGCTGCTCCTGCAAGGCGCTGAGATATTTAACCTCGGACATGACAATTCTGTCATTTACCTTGCGGTACGGGGTCTCGATAAATCCGTAAGGGTTGATTCGCGCATAGGTGGCCAAGGAAACAATCAGCCCAATGTTGGGACCTTCGGGTGTTTCAACCGGACAGATCCTGCCGTAGTGGGTAGGATGCACGTCACGTACTTCGAAACCGGCTCTCTCTCGCGACAAACCGCCGGGTCCGAGAGCACTGAGCCGCCGCTTGTGGGTCACCTCTGAAAGGGGATTGGTTTGATCCATGAATTGGGACAATTGGCTGGTCCCGAAAAACTCCTTTATAGCCGCAGAAATGGGCTTGGGATTCACCAGATCATGGGGCATAAGAGTTTCCACGTCCTGCAGGGTCATCCGCTCCTTAATTGCCCGTTCCATGCGCACCAGTCCCATGCGGTACTGATTTTCTACCAGTTCACCTACTGTGCGGACCCGTCTGTTGCCGAGATGGTCGATATCGTCAACCCCACCCTGGGTATCTTTCAGACGAACGAGATGTCTCACCGCGTAGACGATATCTTCCTTGGTGAGCGCCCGATGAGAGATATCAATGTCGAGGCTGAGCTTTGCATTGATTTTATAGCGCCCAACCTCCGAGAGATCATACAGATCCTGGTTAAAGAAAAGGTTATGAAAAAAAGATTCAGCAACTTCGGCAGTTGGCGGGCTGGAAGGCCTGAGCCTCCGGTAGATTTCGATGAGTGCTTCCTCTGAATTCTTGGCCTTATCGAGTGCCAGTGTCCTGCTGAAAGAATCGGAAAACTTCACCCCGTCAATATGCAGGATGCTGAATTCCTTAATACTATGAGAGTCCAGAGCCTCAAGAACCGACTCTGTTATCTCGGTATTGCAGGCAACTATCATCTCACCCGTCTGCTCGTCGACAATAGTGCGGGCGAGAATTTCGCCGACTACCGATTCAGACGACACCGGCAGATAGTGAATACCTACGGATTCCAGTTTCTTACAAAGTACCTTCGATACCTTTTTGCCCTTCCTTGCCAAGACTTCACCGTCGGCAGGATTGACGATATCAAATTCAAGGCGCTGGCCCTTCACCAACTCGGTGTCAAAACTGATTTTATAATTTTCACTATCTTTTATAACACGATTGGTAGGATAGAACTCATCCAGCAACTCCTCGGAAGTATATCCCAGTGCCTTTAAAAGAGTGGTGACCGGAAATTTCCTTCTCCGGTCTATACGCACATGGAGGTAATCCTTGATATCAAATTCGAGATCGATCCAGGAGCCGCGAACAGGGATAATTCTTGCTGAATACAGGAGTTTGCCGCTAGAGTGGCTTTTCCCGTTGTCATGAGTATAAAAAAGTCCGGGCGAACGCTGTAATTGTGATACGATTACCCGTTCGGTGCCGTTAACGACAAAAACGCCATCGCCGGTCATCAGGGGGAGAGAGCCGAGAAACACCTCCTGCTCTTTGATATCACGAATGGACTGAACACCGGTCTCCTCATCGACATCGAACGTAATGAGACGAACCACGATTTTGAGCGGAATCTCATAGGTCATTCCGCGCTGAAGGCATTCATGCACGGTGTACTTCGGTTCTCCGAATTTATATTTGACGAATTCCAGCGAACACAGTCCGTTGAAATCGTTAATCGGGAACACATTTTTCAGGATAGCTTGGAGACCATAATCTTCTCGTTCATCAGGGTCACGATCCATCTGCAGGAATTTCTCATAAGAAAGCCGTTGCATTGATATAAGGTGCGGCGGCTCCAGGATAGCTTCTGCCGTGGCAAAATTCTTTCTCACTCGTTCCATATTTTTCCTCGAAATTGCCTTTGAATCGTACTATAGTTTTTGACTAACAGGACACAGCGTTCTTATGAGTCAGAACTGAAAACCGGTGCACTTGCACTACGTGCCGAAGAACGCGTATTTAGCCGACAGAGAATGAAAAGCGATGCAGGGGATAGATCCAGAAAGATAGTAAGCATTGTTTTCGAGCATGGTAGTGTTCCTTTTGCTGTTTTAGCGAAAATTATTCATTCCCACTTGCTGCAGAACCACCCAATCTTGAGATTCGTCCAATACTTTCCTTATCCACAAAGCACAACACGCCACGAACAAAGCTCGTAGCGTGTTGTAAATCAAGCTGCTGTTGCGCAAACACCAACAACCTTTATATCTCAATTACTTAATCTCTACTTTAGCTCCGACAGCCTCAATCTTGGCTTTAATGTCAGCCGCATCTTCCTTGGTAGTGGCTTCTTTCAAAGGAGCAGGTGCAGATTCAACAAGTTCTTTTGCCTCTTTCAGCCCAAGACCGGTCACTGCGCGTACTTCCTTGATGACTTTGATCTTTTCACTGCCAACGGATGCCAGGATAACATCAAACTCAGTTTTCTCCTCTACCGGAGCAGCTGCGGCCGGGCCGGCGGCTGCGGCAACTGCAACCGGAGCAGCTGCAGACACACCAAATTTCTCTTCAAATTCCTTGATGAGCTCAGAGAGCTCGAGAACAGACATATTAGCTATAAAATCAATTACTTCTTCTTTAGTAACAGCCATGACTCATTTCCTCTTTTGATAGAATTATATCATTTTCACAAGATGCCTTGTTAATTGCCTGCCGCTTCCTTCTGATCTTTAATAGCCTGTAATGCGTAGACAAACGTACGTGGAACTCCAGTAAGAACCTGAACAAGACCGGTAGGTACACTTTTCCAGGTTGACAGGAGCTGTCCAAGCAATACTTCTTTACTCGGGAGTTTCGAAAGCGCTATAAGCTTGTCCACTCCGATTTTCTCGCCATCCAAGACAGCAGAACGGATCTTGAATTTCTCGTTTTCATCAGCAAATTTTGTCACAACCTTGGCGGGTGCGACAGGATCAGCATAGGCCATGACCACGGCGGTAGTGCCGGTGAAATCAGAGCTCAATGCATTATTACTGGTGTCCGTAACTGCTCTTTTCAGGAGAGTATTTTTGGCTACGCGGATCTCTGAATCACACTTTTTCAATTCAACTCGAATTTTGCGGAAATCAGAAACCTTTAAACCACAATAGTCAGCGACAATCGCCAATTTAGCTCGGTTGAACGAATTATTCAGATCCGAGATAATTGCCACTTTGTCATCACGATTCAAAGCACTCCTCCTAAGTTAAGTTTAATGGTTTTCGAAGCAGCAGTTACTACGTATTCAAGGCAGGTTATGAAATAAGTTAATATCTTTCATCATTTCTAGCCTTTATCGTCTCGGCAGGTCGTAATACACGATTAAACTGAGAGTGGTGCCTGCTGTCTTCGACTTACAACGCCACCGGAGCATCTTACGATGTTCCGGGATTAATCAATCAAATTTTTAACTGATGAGAGACCTTACTGCGATTGGGTCCAATTTGACCCCCGGTCCCATCGTTGAAGAAATAGCTATCGATCTCAGATAGATACCTTTACTGGTCGATGGCTTGAGTTGGAAAATTTTCTGTACAAATGCTAAAAGATTCTCTTTAAGTTTGTCATTTCCGAACGAAACTTTCCCGATACCGCTGTGAATAATGCCACCCTTGTCAACCCTGAAGTCGACTTTACCACCTTTGATGTCTCTGACAATATTGCCGATATCAAAGGTTACAGTGCCGAGCTTCGCATTGGGCATCAGATTGCGAGGGCCAAGAATCCGACCAATTTTACCGACGACTCCCATCATATCCGGGGTTGCCACAGTTTTGTCGAATTCAAGCCAGCCTTCTTTAATTTTCTCGACCAGATCATCGCCGCCGACATAGTCAGCACCGGCTTCCAACGCCTCTGCCTCTTTGGGTCCTTTTGCAAAAACAAGAACCCTGGTGACCTTACCCGTTCCATGCGGCAAGGTTACAGAGGACCGAATCATCTGATCTGCATGCCGGGGATCTACACCCAGTTTCATGGCAATGTCGAATGTTTCATCAAATTTTGCATACGTGGATTTCAACACCAACTCGATGCCTTCTTCAACTCCATGGAGAATGGCTCTATCCACCGCTGACAGCTTATTTCTAAAATTTTTCCCGTGTTTCGGCATGTTAGCCTCCTACTTGTTTAGGTTCAACTACTTCCTAACAGCAGTCAATGTTATATTCATCAATCAACGATGGTAATGCCTGCGCTCCTGGCAGTGCCTTCGATAATTCGCATTGCACTTTCCACATCGTAGGCATTAAGGTCAGGCATTTTCAGTTCGGCAATCTCCCTGATCTTATCTCTGCCGATTTCAGCGACACGCTCAATCTTCGGGTTGCTAGATCCTTTCTGCAAGCCAGCAGCTTTGAGCAAAAGGATGGAAGCAGGTGGAGTCTTGGTAATGAAGCTGAAAGATCTATCCTGATAGACGGTTATAACGACAGGAATTATCGTATCACCCATCGTCTGAGTTCGAGCATTAAAATTCTTGCAAAATTCCATGATATTAACACCATGCTGGCCAAGTGCCGGGCCTACAGGCGGAGACGGGTTTGCTTTCCCGGCAGGAATCTGCAGCTTGATATAGGCTGTTTCTTTTTTTGCCATTGTATCTACTCCAAATGACGATTATTTACTTACTTCCGGTCGGTTAACCATAAAGTGGGCCGAAAGTGACAATTCTCACTTCTTATATTTTGTGTGGCGGCAGACGCAGCTTTCCAGAAAAATAGCTCTCGTATAAAATCCCTTCGATAAAGTGCACGGTAACGGTATAACCCGGACTGCGTACTGGCTCAGGTGTTGGATACCTGAACAAATTCCAATTCCACCGGAGTCTCACGGCCGAAAATCGATACCATAACACGTACCCGCCCTTTTTCTGGGAATACCTCGTCGACAACTCCCTGGAAATTGGCGAAAGGTCCGTCAATTACCCGCACAACTTCCCCGACATCGAAAACAACTTTGGGCCGGGGCCGCTCAGATCCGTCCTGAATTCTCCCGATAATTTTTGCGGCATCGGCATCGGATAAGGGCATTGGATCGCGATCATCGCCGACAAATCCAACTACTCTCGGCATATTGTCATGAATCGTATGCCATGTTCGATCATTGAGGTCCATGCTCACCAGCATGTAGCCCGGAAAAAAACGACGTGAAGAGGTTTTTCGAGATCCTTTGATCATTTCTACTACCTGTTCCGTTGGAACGAGGATCTCGCCGAACTGCTCTTCCAGACCTTCCTTTTTGATGCGCTCCTCAAGGGTTGCTTTTACTTTGTCTTCAAAGCCCGAATGAACTTGAAGTATATACCATTGTCTAGCCATATGACCTGTACGTAATTGTTAGATAGAAGATACAGCTGCCACACCTATAAGATATGGCAGAATAGCAGTCCTATCGTAAAAATAAAGCAAGAATCTTCCCAAGAAGGAGATCAACAGACCCAAGGTAGAGTGACAAAACAACAGTGAGAACCACGACAATTCCAGTAAGGCCGAGCGTCATTTTCTTATCGGGCCAGACTATCTTTAAAAACTCCGCCTTTACCTCTTCAACGAATTTTTTAATCTGAGCTGGTGAGAACGGTGAAGGCTCTTCTGATTTTAAAGCGTTTGTCTTCTTCGATTTCATGCCAGTAGCCATAGCCCCAACTACCTCCGAGCCGTTAACCGTTCAATTTTACCCGAACATATGTACAAAAATGCAAGTCAAAACCAAACGAGTGTGGCAGGCCAGGAGGGATTCGAACCCCCAACTTCCGGATTTGGAGTCCGGCGCTCTACCGTTAGAGCTACTGGCCTGCATGACAGTTTTGTGCTTATTTTGTTTCTTTATGCGGTGTGTGTACTCTACAAAATGGACAATACTTACTGAATTCCATTTTATTGGGAGTGTTCTTTTTGTTTTTAGTCGTCGTATAATTCCGACGCTTGCATGTTCCACATGCAAGGGTGACTATATCTCTCATTGTCTTTTCCCATATGAAAAATAGCCCTACACTCCTAAAAAGGAGAATAGGGCAATCTCACTGCTCGCACAGATTAAGCGATGATTTCACTCACAACGCCGGCACCAACGGTACGTCCACCCTCACGGATGGCGAAACGCAGGCCGACATCGGCAGCAATCGGAGTAATAAGTTCAACCGTAGCACTGATATTGTCGCCCGGCATTACCATCTCAACACCTTCTTCAAGGCTCACGACACCGGTTACGTCAGTGGTCCGGAAATAGAACTGCGGCCGATA
>MGTI01000097.1 GCA_001799365.1 Desulfobacterales bacterium GWB2_56_26
TCATCCAGTAACCCAAGGCGGTGCATATGCGTATCCAGATGGATGATGACTGAATTTTTACCGTTTGTTTTACAAAACTGATTCCATCGCTCTAATTGTTCCAGGCAATTGATACAAGGAATAATCCTGTATTTCTTGAAATAGGGTTCTTCCTGTTCAAGAATTCCTGCTAACGTATAAATTCGAGCATCATGTTGGGGGAGAATTTCTCTTAAGTTGATTGCTTCAAATAGTTCAGCCACAAAAAAGTATCTAGCACCTTCATCATACAAAACAGGTGCGACATCTTTCATTTGCAACCCATGAACTTCAGCTTTTAAAACAGGAGCACAAATTGACCCAGTTTTATCGGCTTTTTCTTTAAACAATCGAAAATTATGGGCTACTGCATCGATGTCTCTGATGCGAACAATCGGTTTAATTCCAAACGCCTGATCTGGAATTGAACGAAAAAATGATCCCAAAGCCACTTCTCCCTGAAAATTACTCACTAATATTGATATGGAAACATAACGTGCTCAACCCGACCCTTTGTTGCTGTCTGTGATCTTAGCGCCAAATAAATTTTGTACGTTTTAACCACTCGCTGCGTTCAGCGAGGCCAATGAGACCTCCGTTTATTCGTTTTGTGACTGTTCTGATTGAATCCTGATCGGCATGTTCATTGCAGCCCTTTGAGAACCATTCCGACGCTGCGACTTCAAGACACCAGGCTGCATTGATGACAGCATCAGGATTTTCCGTAAAGTCAGGTGCTTCGGCATTACTCTGTCGCAATATTGTGGTGGCTTCCGCATAGCTGTCCTTTCCCGTCAACTGCAGGAGTCCGCGGCCACGGTATTTATAACCATCGCCCGAGAGAATATTTCCCATTCGGCCTCCGTAAACCTCGTTTGCGAGTTTTTCGGGTTTGTGCGCATAACCCATAGGATCCAGATGGCCTTTGGGCAAAAAGCGACTTGGCCATACGATCGGCAAGCGTTCGGCGCTATAATTCAGATTTTCAAACTGGATGGTAAAGGCACCGGACTCGTGGAGCATCTGTGCCATGAAGTGAGCAACTCGAAGCGGGGTGTCCGAAATTCCAAAACGATCAAGGACCTCCTGACCGGCCGCGAACGCCTCTCGGTAGCTTGAACGAGCACTTGGGGCAATTGTTGCGATCTGTTCCAGCGTAACGCGTACTGACATGGCGCCTCCATTGGCTTGATGGTTTAACGTCTCGGTTGACCATCTTTTATCCGCTCGCCTCTTTGCATCCGCCTCACTTGTGAATTCAATGAGCTTTCAAGTTGACTGCGAAAGCAGGGTGCACTCCGTGCACCAACTCCGGTTTTGCTGCCACAACGAATAGCAACTGGCCATCTTGAATCCTATACATCGAGTTTGAATCCCATATCTACTTGATCGGCAGAATATCCACCTCTAATCCCCCAGTTTTGAAGTGGAGATTCTTGAAGTACTATGAGAATATCTTCGCTGGTAATTCCCAGGGCTTTGAGCCCTGTCACTATTTCCTGATACAACGTTCGCTTTGCCTCGATTGACCTGCCAAGAAAAATTGTCATCTCGATAGTGAGGTAATTATCAGACTTGCCTGGAGGATATTCGTAATTGTCTGGATCGATCTCGATTATCCGCTGACTTCGATCATGGTCGGGAATCTTGAATGCTGCCAACAAGGAAGTATGCACAACATTTAAAATTGACTTCCTGAACTCTTTTGGTTTTCCTTTTAACATCGTTACAGTGACCAATGGCATTATAATCCTCTCTTTTCTTCGAAGATAAAACATCTCCGTTTAATCATCTGAAGTGCAGTCTTTTTTGAAAATGACCTCATCTTTTATTTTAGTAAATGTTTTGAAATTGATTGTGCATCATTACGGCATTTTAAGTTTTGAATTTCCTGTGTTAGTTTCCTATACTGAGGCCAGTGGTTTCATCTATCTCAAACGATACCAACCTCCAGCCGACCTCGCGGTTCTTGCCCGGGGGCGGCTGGAGCGCCGTGTTAGATTTTTCGATATCGTGTCATTCTACCGCTTCCCGAGACTTCCACAATATTGTCTTTGATCATTTGTCGCAAATCACGGCTGGCTGTTGCTGTTGAAACATTTTTACAGACTTCCAGATATGTCTTTCGATCAAACCAGCCATCGAGCTGAGCCAGTGCGAACTCAACTCGCTTTCCATAATCTGCACCTTTGGTCGCAGAGGCGCTCAAAACTCCATCCAGAACTTCCAGAATTCTGCCTAGCATGTATTCAATGAACTGTGTTGATTTTCCTTGGCTATCGGAGTCTGCAAGTGCTTGGTAGTATTCTTTTTGTTTTTCTTTCACCGCTGCTTCAATTGGTAAAAATTCAAATATTCGATTTTCCTCCATAAGTATCTTGGTCTGCCAAAAACGGCCCATTCTGCCATTTCCATCTTGAAACGGATGAATGAACTCCATCTCATAATGAAAGACGCAACTTTTGATGACTGGGGGATCATTATCTTTTCGGAGATAGTCAAAGATGTTATTCATGAGACTTGGGACCATATGCGATCCGGGGGCAACGTGTTTCACCTCGGTGCCCTTCACGATTCCCACATCGTTCGACCGATATTTTCCAGCTTCTTCAACAAGGCCTTTTAATAAAGCACGATGCGTACGAAGAAAGTCATCAATTGAGTGGGACTTGAGTGTAGGAAGAAGTTCGTAAGCAAGGTTGGCATTCTGAACTTCTAGAATATCCTTTGCAGGGGCGAGGACCCTTTGGTTATTGAGGATTGCCGTCACCTGTTCAATTTCCAGGGTATTGCCTTCGATGGCCAGTGAAGATTGAATCGTTTTTATCCGGTTCTCCCGTCGAAGCTGGGCCTCAGGTCGAACAAGCATCAGACCCTTGCACTGACCGAGCCGTTCATTGATCTTGCCGTAGAGGTCAAGAATCGAAGAAGTGATATCGTAAGGTGGCTTGTTCATATCTCCATGATAGTATCATTTGATCGTATCATCAACCCTGGTGCGTATCTTTGGGACGTTGTTACCTACGTTGCGTTACGACTTGAAGCCGTCTTTGCCACCACTCGCATGATGCTGGACGTAGCAACGCCGAGATGCCGTGCAATCTCAGCTGCCGAGAGACCAATCTCTTCCTCTTCGATTGTAGAATTCGACTGTCTTCTGGATTTTTTCGCGCTCAGATTGACATCTGACGCAACATCGGACGCCGGGCATCGCTTTGCGACGGGCTTCAGGAATTACTTCGTCGCATTCCTCACAATGAGTAAGCTTTTGCCTCTCGGCAATCTTCTCCTCGCCAACAGAACAGCCGATTCCACTGTGGCATCTATCTGTTCCTGCACCGCATCATCACGGGCCCATCCAACTGCCATATCCTATCCTTCTATTCGAAATGATTTTGATCATAATGTGGGCCAAGAACTCCAGCTGAATCGGCAGGATGGGCCATTTATCCTATACGCGCTTTAGCAGTATTGAGAGCGGCATCTCTATCTCTGGTAAAAAGCCTCCACTTCATTTCCGATGAATGGATCCCGGCATTTTTATCCTGACCTCTGCTATAATACCAGTGCCCAAAGCGCTCCACCGTAGCAAAGGGATGATTTTCTGTGCAGAACAATCCGCAAGGCCTGATCTCTTGGTAAAAGATTGTCTCATCGGGGTCTTCATCAAAGGCCATATTCATCGGCAATTCGATTTGAGATACATCCACATTCTCTGCTTCCTTCTCATCCAGCCAGTCTGAAATAGTCATATGCTTTTACTCCTTCAGAAGAATCTGCAGATTGCCTCTGGCGCCTGCATTTTTATCAATTACGTACTCCCTACCTGCCGCCCCAGGGCATGATGGGTACCGTGGAGATCGAATTCTGAGGGCTTCCTTCGATGAGCTTCCTGCTGACGGCCAAGTACACCAAGGTGTTATGTTTGTTGTCAAACATTCTGATGACTTTAGTATTCTTAAAGAAAACACTGGTTTTCTCGCTGAATACATTTTCCTGATCGGGCAGTTTGTCAGGGAGGGAGATGGGGCCAGTCTGCCGGCAGGCGATGGAGAAGCGCGAGGGGTCCTCGGTGAGCCCGACCACGCTGCCCCAACCACCCTTTCGGGCCTGGCTGATATGGCAGGTGACACCGGATACTTCAGGGTCCTCGAAAGCCGATACGCATACCGAATCGTTAGGGCTTAAAAGTTTGAAGGTCGTATCCAGGCACCCGATATCGTCCGTCCAGGCCGGGCTAATTCCCACAACCAGCACATTAAAAATCAGCGCAAGTGTCATTGCTAAACTCTTCATATCAACCTCCTGCTGTCTCAATTATATTTGAAGCCACATCAGCTCAACAAGTAATTCTGCAGATTAGTATATCATCCCGACTTGTCGGCTGCGCCGAATGATTTTTTGATGCCGGCCCGATCTCCTCTTCATGATGAATGGCCTGGATACCCTTGCCGCCACCCGTATCGAGCTTCAGTAAAAGCGGCGGTACGTGCTCGGCAGGTCCCGAATTTCCTGCGCATTGCCGACGGTGCCGACACTGCCGGGCAGTTCCTGTCGCCGAACTTGCGGCACAAGGACTTGGATCGATATACCTTAGGGAGGAAGGGTTCCCCAAATCTTCCCGGCATCTTCGACCGCCCGGCAAATGTCCCAGCTGGGGCTGTTATTCAGCTCATATCGTTTCCCGCGGATGATCCTGGAAAAAACGCGCCATCTCCCGCGAGGCGTCAGGACCGACGGGGTCGGTGTACGAGCCGTTGCCGTTCCCGCCCGACCAACTATGGCCGGCGCCGTGGATGGTCCACTGTTCCGCAACGACCGACCCGCGATCGTCGCAGTAGGTCTCGCACGTGTAGGCCCGTCCGCCCGCCACCTGGCCCCGACTCTTCGTTATCGACGGAGCTGCCTTATCCGCGGCGACTGGCTTGCCGGTGATCCACTGGCGCAGCAGGTCATCCGCGTTGGCCGGGTGGACCGTCGCATCACGATCCCCATGGAAGAGGATCAACGGCACGGTGCGGCCGGCCACCATCCGCCCCGACTGCCCTCCATTTTGCATTGCCTGAAACGCTGACGGCAGATCGTGGGCGGAGCCGGCGGCGAGGCCGGAATGCACACCCACGGCCACATAGAGGTCGGGGTAGGTCGCCGCCATGATCGCCGCCATCGCTCCTCCCGCCGACAGACCCGCCACGTACACACGGCTTGCATCGACCTGGTACTCGGCCATGACCTGACGAGTAATGCCGGCGATGAGCGAAGGCTCGCCCTGGTCCCGCTCCTGGTGGGCGGCCTGGAACCAGTTCCAGCACCTGGAGATATTCGCGCCGGCCGCTTGTTCGGGATAAACGACGAGAAAACCGTTCACCTCCGCCAGAAAATTCATCTGGGTGCCGACGGCGAAATCGTCGGGATCCTGGGTGCAGCCGTGGAGCATCACGACCAGCGGCATGGCTTGCCCGTGATACCCGCTGGGGACATAGAGTTTGTAGGCGCGATTGCCGGCCGCGTTGGTATACGTCGACGCGAGCCACTGGCCTTCCGCCGGGGCCGGCGGCTCGATTGCTCTGCCGGGACGTCCCTTGTGCATACCCGGCAGCGAACCGCCGGGCAGTCGCATGCCGGGCAGTGCCATACCGGGCAGTGAAGGAAGAATCGAGGGACGACTGAGGATCGTTGCGCGACGGGCCGTCGTCGCTGCGTCGATGGGCCGCTCTGCAAGGCGCGGGCGCACATCCTCCGCTTCGGTTGGCATGCCCGCGTCGGTGTCTGCCTCTACCGGTTCGACGGACAGTCGGAATCTCTCCTCGATCGGCTCCGGTTCGGAGGCACGGGTGGCTGGGTGCCCCAGGCCTAAAGTCCGTTGGATAACGAGGGTCGCTTCGTTCAATCGTCCCTCGCGTGTGAGGCGTGTCGCCTCGAACATATTGTGCATCTTGCCGTCCATGGTTGAACTCCTTGTATTGTGACTCCGCCGGCATTTCTGCTCCGGAGAACTTGTCTGTTTTATTTGATTCGCCCCGCCAATGCCCGCTTGACCGCGTCACTGGCCCGAAAGGCCCCGAGCACGACAATGGTGTCGATCGTTGCCAGGGCCAATTCGGGAGAGACATCCTCAGCGATGCTCGCCAGGCCAAGCACGTTGATCTGCACCCGCTGACCGGCGGCACGCATCGCCTCCAGATCCTGACGGGTGTAGTGCTGCAAGCCAAGGATCAGTGTCTTGCGGGCAACAGTCTGCTTGACGGTTTCGGCGTGGGTGGCCAGTTGGTTGCGGATTGCCGTACGGATGAAGTCTGTGCGGTTGGAATAAAAAGCCTCCGCCACCAGCAGATCGATCTGCCCGAGATCGACAGGGCCAAGATTAACAGTAATTTTCTCAGTTTCGGCTGCCATTGCCAATCTCCATCCCTTTAGATTCCTGTAAGCATCCATCAACCATCCATTCAGATGGTATGACATATGGGGAACCAGGTCAAGTCAAAGTCGCGCAACGGATACTGAAAGAGGTTTTTTTGGGACATGATTGTGGGGCAATGCATGCCGATAGTTTGTCGGTGCAGGTAGAAGGTTGAAAATTCGACCACCGAGAAATGAGCCGCGATCTCGCAGATGGAGCTTGGGCTGTGTCTACTTGTCAGGTAATAGGGATAAGATATGTTGGAGCATCAATCTATTGATTTAGCAAAGTGCGACTTAAAGAGAAACTCTTCACTTGAATTTCATGGACCTCGAAATTTTCTTTATATCTAGCAAGATAGACAAGAGAAATCGTATTTTCGTCTAATGACCAGACCGGAGCCCATTCGGGATAAACAGACACTTCCGGATTGATAATTTTGACTAGATTTCCCTTGGAACCCCATAAACCGATAGCGCCTGAGCCGGTTGCGCCTGTGGCGGTCTTGCTCAGCAAAATTCCCGAAATGTACTGACCGGAAGGGGACCAGCTAAGGCTTATGCCTGAATAACGATTTCCATTCAGATCAAGAGGAATACGTTGAAACTCTCCGGTGCTTGGCTCACCGATAACTAATTCGTTGTGCCTGAAGTAGGCATAGAGTGAGCCCGTCGGAGAGAATCGAGCTGAGAAAATCTCAGCCCCATCTTCAAGGGATTTTTGCTCGTCGTCCTGCAAAGAATAGAGAGTGGCCTTATAATGGTCTTTGGCAAGAATCCATTTGCGATCAGCACTAACTCCTGATGTTTCAGGCCCCCAGCCGCCGGCGGAAGAGCCTTTCCGGCGGAATATTTCTTCTCTGCCACTTTTGATATCCCAAACAGTCAATTCGTGAGTAAAACCTTTAGCGGACGATTCAGCAGAGGCGTTGATGTTGCAAACGATATGCCTTCCGTCAAGCGAGTATGCATTATCCATTAATCCAGGTACTGTGGGCAAATATGTTTTAACTTCACTCCCGGAATGCAGATCAATAACTTTTAGGACTCTTGTTTTATCAATAAAGGGAAAACCGCGACTCAATGTAAACCTTCTTCCTTTTCCCACGATTTGGAGAACTAATAAACGCCCATTGTCATCCATCAGGAAATTGGCGGTGCTGTCCAGCCCCCAAACGCAGTTCGGAAAGAAAGCTATTAAGGAAAGGATCACGGAGGATCTGAATAACATGTATTTCATTGACCTCTGGTCCTGTTGCGTATCAGCTGATTTCCTTTTTCTTTATACTGTTTCATGATGAATCTTCAGATGTCAAATTCCGTGGGTCATGCTCTCACGGCCAGGATTCGGGACACCTTGCTTATTATCCTCTGCCCCAACAATCCAAAATGGGAGCCATCGTTTTCGCTAACGGTAAAATCACAAGCTTTTCTGGTGCATTTCAATGTTGAACTGCGTAAGTGTCATCAGATTTCGTACAAATCATATCTGCTGGGTTAAAAAGGGATATGTGTCATGGTTAAAGATTTGACCCCGTATTTTCGTCGGGCAGGCTTTGGCCGAATTCGAGCTACGCCCTCTTGGCAATGACCGCAAATTCGCACGAATTTCGATCGTACGGGTTTCCGGCGACGTCTGAATGGAGAGCCTCGATGGAAAAGCCGCCTTCTACAAACTCCCTCTCCAGTTCTTCAGGCGCGAAATATTGCAGCCAGTTGTACACCGTTCTGGTGCGATCCGATTCGACGATCGTGTACTTGTCAAGTACAACCTTTTCTTCTTCGTATTTGATGGTATTTAGAAATCCATAATATTTGTTTGGTGACCAGAATCCGTTGAGGAGGTTCACTTCGTATGTCGCTGCCTCTTCCCGTTGGTTAAATGCCGCCAGCGAATACACATCAAGAAGGACCGAACCGCCCGGTTTCAGGATTTTGTGGAATTTGTTTAGAATCCCTTTTCTTTGGGAAGGGCTGAGGGCGCAGAAGTCGCACATGATCATCAGGACGAGGTCGAACCGATCCTCTGTCTCAAACTCCAAATAATTCTGCGTCACATAATTGATGTTCAGCTGCTCGCCGGCTGCGACCTCTCTTGCGTGCTCGATGGATCTTCTCGAAAAATCTATGCCTGTCACATTAGCCTGGCGTTTGGCTAAACTCGTTGCGTACAACCCTGGCCCGCAGCCGAAATCGACGATCTTGCTCTCATTGCCGATGTTAAAGCGAGAAGCGATCCATTCCACCGATCGATTGATGAACTGTGCATTTCGCGAAGAGAGGTCGATGGCTTCATTGAGGTGGCACGAGAGCATCTGGGCTGACGTATGCTCGTCGGTCCATAAATCGCTTGCGGTGTAAAATTGGAACGGTGTCGGCCGTTCGTTGATCATCTCCAACTCTTCAAACATTCTCACTCCTTATAGGCTTTACACAGAACGGCAAATTCATCAGCCTGTCTGGTCATTTCATTGTAGGAGATGCGTAAACTGTCACCAGATTTCCACCAGATTTCGTACAAATCATATCTGCCGGGTAAAACGTGGATTACTGAAAAATTCATTGTCACGAATAAAGATTTGACCCCATATATTCCCCCAAGGTCGCGGTCATACATAAACGGCCTCTTGGTCTATGCGTTTTTTTAAAAAGGCGTTCATTTTCTCACGGTAATGCACGATGTCTACTCTGGTCTTGCATTCACCTTCCAACTCTTCCTTGATATGAACCATGTAGAAAAGGTCCGGCTTTTTCATTTTGACGACCAGATCAATATCACTATCTTCTTTTGCCTGCCCCCTGGCAAAAGAACCGAAAATGCCGATGGCCGTGACGCCATATGAGTTAGCAAAATCCGCTTTTCGCTTCCTAAGTATAGCAAGGACGTCGTCTCGGCTTAACGTGTTCTCTCTCATAATTTCACCTCGTGCAAAATCCATTGAATTCGCAGGAATCTTATTGACCAATAATTCTCCATTCATGCATACCATGGAAATCATTGATTTGTCCGGTACATTTATTGGTTGTCGATGTTCAGAATGTTCGTGGTTCGGAGGATGTTCGGGGGATTCTTACTCCGTGGACTTTTTGGGTCCAGGTCTTTGCGGTTTTAAAACTCGATCAAGTTCGATCTCGAGTTTTTCAATAAAACCTTCCTCTCCTAAAGGTCGACCGGTACGTTCATGGCGGTGAATCACATCAATTTCATCCGGTTGTGCAAGCTCCAGAAAACTGCGCCAATCGGGAACCAACTCAAGCAGAGGCGAGACTTGTGCGAGTCCATCGTCCTCACCGGCAAGATGCGCTTGGGCACTGCTCCATCGGTAATCTTCTGGATTTTGTACCAGCTCTGCCGCAACCGGATTCATTTCTATATACCGGGCTGTTGCCAATAGATATTGCTCATCCATGGGAAAGGAAGCAAATCTTTCCTGCCACAGATGTCCTCGCCATTTTTCCCGAAAATTGATCCGCCGGGTATAACGACGATGAGCTTCGCCGATGGCACGAGAAAGAGCCTCTTCGGTGTGCGGCACGGCGATAAGGTGAACATGATTCGGCATCAGGCACCAGGCCCAGATCTCGACGCGATACTTACGGCACCATTCCGCCATCAACTCGATATAAGCTAAGTAATCGTCATCGCAAAAAAAAGTCTGCTGACGACGGTTGCCACGCTGAGTGATGTGATGTGGATAGCCAGGGGCTACTGCACGTGCGATTCTTGCCATGCTGGAAGCTTAGCAATATCAGGGAACGATTGTCAATGATATGTATACTGTCCCCGGAATTTGAAAACCTCCATGCTTCCGGCACACCTTCATAACCCACCTGAAACACAAGCAGGTCGACGGTCATTTGGTCAATAGTGAGACCATGGGGCGGTACGGAAAGCAGTATCCATCTGAGATACTCCTGAGGGAGGCGTTTGAGAAATTAACTAATCATTGACGCTCGTTCAAAGATATAGATAGCACGACCTTCTTCTTTAGGTTATTGTTAGGAACGTCATCTAGAACAATATGTGCCAGTGATCAGCTTATGAACTCTACTAATCCGATTTTC
>MGTI01000098.1 GCA_001799365.1 Desulfobacterales bacterium GWB2_56_26
AGGGCGAACTCTGTACCCGCGGCTATCACGTCATGAAGGGCTACTACAAAATGCCCGAAGCCACCGCCAATACCATCGATAAAGACAACTGGCTGCACACCGGCGATCTGGCGATCATGGATGAAAACGGCTACTGCAAGATCACCGGCAGAATCAAGGACATGATCATCCGCGGCGGCGAGAACATCTATCCGCGCGAGATCGAGGAATTTCTCTACACCCATCCCAAGGTCAAGGATGTCCAGGTGGTCGGCGTGCCCAGCGAAAAATACGGCGAAGAAGTTGCGGCCTTCATCCAGCTGAAATCGGGTGAAACGGCAATCGATACGGAAATCGCCGCCTTCTGCAAAGACCAGATATCCTTCCATAAGATCCCGAAATATATCTTTTTTGTGAAAGAATACCCGAGCACTGCCAGCGGCAAGATCCAAAAATACAAATTACGAAAGATGGCGCAAGAGTTCATGGCAAAAAAGTGAATTTTTTCAGTTACCTGTAAAATGACGAGGAAGACTATGGTAAAACCGTTATGGCAACCCTCCGAGCGACGCATCAAGGATTCCTTGATGTACAGGTTTATGCAGAATGTGAATCATACGTATGGGACGCATTTTGCCGATTACGATGCGCTGTACCAGTGGTCGGTGGAGAATATCCCCGACTTCTGGGCCGAAATGTGGCGTTTTGCCGGCATCATCGCCTCACAAGGCTACGACCGGGTGATCGACGATGTGACGAAGATGCCGGGGGCAAGCTGGTTCACCGGCAGCCGGTTGAATTTTGCCGAGAACCTGCTGCGCTACCGCGATGACCGGACGGCGCTTATCTTCCGGGGCGAGGATGCTGTCCGTCGGACCCTCACCTATCAGGAGCTGTACGAGGCGACGGCGAAACTTGCCGCGGCGCTGCGTGAGGCGGGGGTCGTTCCCGGCGACCGGGTGGTGGGATTCATGCCGAACATGCCTGAATCGATAATCGCCATGCTGGCCGCCGTGAGCCTCGGCGCGACCTGGTCGTCCTGTTCTCCCGATTTCGGGATCAAAGGCGTGCTGGACAGGTTCGGCCAGACGAGGCCTAAGATCCTTTTCACCGCCGACGGCTATTTCTTCAAGGGCAAGCCTCTCGACAGCCTGGCGAAGATCGCGGGCATCGTCCGTGAGCTGCCATCCATCGAAAAGATTGTTGTCGTCCCCTATGTCAGCAAGTCGCCGAAGCTTGCCGGGCTACCGAACGCCGTGCTCTTTGACGATTTCTGCAAAAAGGACGCAAAGGAGATGGAGTTTGCCCAGCTGCCCTTCGAGCATCCCCTCTATATTATGTATTCCTCCGGTACCACCGGCCTGCCGAAATGTATGGTGCAAAGCGCGGGCGGCGTGCTGCTCCATCAGCTGAAGGAACTGCTGCTCCACACCGACCTGAAGCGGGAGGACACCATCTTCTACTTCACCACCTGCGGCTGGATGATGTGGAACTGGCTGACCACGTCTCTGGCGGTGGGCGCAACGCTCGTCCTTTACGACGGCAACCCCTTCCATCCCGGACCCGATGCCCTGTGGCGGATGGCCGAGAAGGAAAAGATTACCGTGTTCGGGACCAGCGCCGGCTATATCGCCGCCTTGAAAAATGCCGGTGTGAAGCCGGGCAAACAGTTCGACCTCACCCCCTTGCGGGCGCTGCTTTCGACCGGCTCGCCGCTCTCCAGGGAGGATTTCCATTTCATCTACGACGAGGTGAAGAAAGACCTGCAGCTGGCCTCGATCTCCGGCGGCTCCGATTTGAACGGGTGCTTTGCCCTCGGCAACCCCATGGGTCCGGTCTACGAGGGCGAACTGCAATGCCGGGGGCTCGCCATGAAAGTCTTCGCCTATGATGAAAACGGCAGACCGGTGGTCGGCCGCCAGGGCGAGCTGGTCTGCACCGCGCCATTCCCTTCCATGCCCATCTACTTCTGGGACGATAAGGACGGACGGAAGTATAAAGCCGCCTATTTCGAAAAATTCCTCGGGATCTGGACCCACGGCGACTTCATCGAGGTGACCGAACGGGGCGGGCTCATCATGTACGGCCGGTCCGACGCGACCCTTAACCCAGGCGGCGTCCGGATCGGCACCGCCGAGATCTACCGGATCATCGAACAGCTCGACGAGATCGAGGACAGTGTCGTGATCGGCCAGGAATGGCAGAACGATGTCCGGGTCATCCTCTTCGTCAAGATGAAGCCGGGCTTCGACCTGACCGACGAACTGCGGGACACGATCAAAAAGAATATCAGACAGGGAGCCTCGCCGCGTCACGTTCCGGCCAAGATCGTTGAGGCCCCGGATATACCCTACACCCTGAACATGAAGAAAGTCGAACTGGCCGTCCAGAAAGTGATCCATGGCCGGGAAGTAAAAAACAAAGATGCCTTGAAGAATCCAGAAGCCCTGGATTTCTTTGCGGGACTTGCAGAACTGCGGAATTGAGGCCGAAACACGTAGGGGTGAAAAATTTTTCGCCCTCCAAATTCAGTCAAAAAATCATTTATTTGTTTCGGCTGTCTTCAAAACGGCCTCAAAAGAACGGGAGCAACCATGAAAAATTATTCTCTTTTGAATTTTGACCTGGGCGAGACCGCCAACCTGCTGCGCGAGTCGGTACAGGACTTCGTCGCCGCAGAGATCGCCCCGCTGGCCGCCGATATCGATCGCAATGACGCCTTTCCACCGGAACTGTGGCGGAAGATGGGCGACATGGGTCTCCTGGGCATCACCGTGCCCGACCAGTACGGCGGCGCGGAAATGGGCTACCTGGAGCACGTCATCGCCATGGAAGAGATCAGCCGCGGCTCGGCCTCCGTCGGCCTTGCCTACGGCGCCCACTCCAACCTCTGCGTCAATCAGATCAAGCTGAACGGCACCCGGGAGCAAAAAGAGCGCTACCTGCCGAAACTCGTCAGCGGCGAATATATCGGGGCCCTGGCCATGAGCGAGGCGGGGGCAGGCTCCGATGTGGTCGGCATGCGGCTCACCGCAGAAAAAAAGGGAGATGTCTATATCCTGAACGGCACCAAGATGTGGATCACCAACGGCCCCTATGCCGATGTCCTGGTGGTCTACGCCAAGACCGCGCCGGAGAAGCATCAGAACGGCATCACCGCCTTTCTAGTGGAAAAGACCATGGCAGGTTTTTCAACGAGCCCCAAACTCGACAAGCTCGGCATGCGCGGCTCCCCGACCTGCGAGCTGGTATTCAATAACTGTGCAGTACCGGAGGAGCATATCCTCGGCAAGCTGGATAAAGGCGTCGCGGTGCTGATGAGCGGCCTGAATTTCGAGCGTCTGGTTCTGTCAGGAGGCCCTTTAGGAATAATGGCCGCCTGCATGGATGTAGTGCTGCCCTATGTCCACCAACGTAAACAATTCGGCCGACCGATCGGCGAATTCGAACTGATGCAGGGCAAGCTCGCCGACATGTATGCCACCTGGAACGCCTGCCGGTCCTACGTCTACACGGTAGCCAAGGCCGCGGACGGCGGGGGCAACGTCCGCAAGGACGCAGCCGCCGCCATCCTGTTCTCCGCCGAAAAGGCGACATGGATGGCGCTGGAGGCCATCCAGTGCCTGGGCGGCAACGGCTATATCAACGACTTTCCGACGGGGAGGCTGCTGCGCGACGCCAAGCTCTACGAGATCGGCGCCGGCACCAGCGAAATCCGCCGCATGTTGATCGGACGGGAGTTGTTTAACGAGACGCAGGAGTAGCCGGAAACTCTGTCCGATTCATTCCGGCCGCAGGAGACGACAAAGGAGAGTCGGCTGCAACGCCGAATCTCCTTTGTCTATTTCAAGATCAAAATTCAAATGAGAGAATTACCCCCTCTCAGACCAGCCATCGCGACGGAACTCTTCCCTGAACTCTGGTAAGAGAACATGGTTTATGGTAAAAGTTAGTAATGAGCAAACAGGAAATCATCGACATCATCAGAAACAGCAAGCCGGTTCTGGAAACCCGTTATGGTGTGAAACGTCTCGGCCTCTTTGGCTCCTACGTCCGCGAGCAGCAAAAGAAAAAGAGCGACATTGATCTTCTTGTCTCCTTCAATCACGAAATAGATCTTTTTCAATTCCTGGACTTACGCGAGTTTCTGGAAACTCGGTTGCGCCATAAAGTCGATCTGGTCATGGAATCGGCTCTAAAGCCGGCTATCGGCAGACGCATCCTCGCCGAGGTTGAATATGTCTAGGAAAGGCCGTGAGATCACCGATTATCTCTGCGACATCCTGACATCAATAGTCGAGATCGAGGAATTCCTGCAGGGAATGACATACGCGACCTTCGCATCGGACAAGAAAACTGTAAATGCAGTAATCAGGAGCCTCGAAGTACTCGGCGAAGCCACAAAGCATATTCCCGCCTCATTTCGCAAAAAACATCCGGATATTCCCTGGAGCAGGATGGCCGGCATGCGCGACGTTCTCATCCACGATTATATGGGCGTCGATCTCATGACGGTCTGGAAGGTCGCGCAGGAACGTCTGCCGGAGATCAAGCCGCTGATAGAGGGATTATCAGTCACAGGTGGCGGGTATTAGCAACACCCTCTCCAGCATGCAACCATTTATTGCCGACCAACACACAACGGATCGAAGATCGAAACGGAATAAAGGTTTCTGCCCGCAATTCTCACCCCCACCTCTGCGGAATGAGGACTGAGAAGATTGACAAGACAAGTTGCCCGAATAACATTCATCGGTTAGGATTACCTCCGGTTCAACCTCAATCGACCTTTTTCACGCAGTTCCGACAATAGAGCGCGCCGGCTCCCTCGGCGGTTTCGCATGACAAGCACATGCCAAGCGGCGCCGACCGCTCCATAACTCACAGTACAGCTTCTTCAGGTCTCAAAACGTGCTAAAATTTCTGCCCATTCAGTTGGTCTTTCTGCTGCAGAGTGCATCCCATCGCAAGAATATCCTGCTGCTGGTCAAATTCCTCGGCTTCCTGCTGGCGACCATTGCCTTCTACAGCGTCCTGTTCCACCTGCTGATGCTCTACGAAGGACATGAGTACAGCTGGATAACCGGCCTTTACTGGACGCTCACGGTAATGTCCACCCTCGGCTTCGGCGACATCACCTTCCAGACCGACCTCGGCCGACTCTTCAGCATCATCGTGCTGACTACCGGGATGATCATGCTGCTTGTCATGCTCCCCTTCTTCTTCATCCAGTTCTTATGGGCGCCGTGGGTGGAGGCTCAGGCGAGGAACCGGACCCCGCGTTCGCTGCCGGCGGAAATCACCAACCATGTAGTCATCACCAGCTTCGATCCGATCACCGAAAAACTGGTGGTCAAACTGAAACGCCGGCGCCGCGAGTATGTTATGGTGGTGGCCGACCTGCAGCGGGCCGGCGAACTGTATGACGCAGGCTATCGGGTGATGGTAGGCGAACCGGACGACCCGGATACGTATCGCCGCCTGCGGGTGGAGGACGCGGCCCTGGTGGTAGCCACCAACGACGACCTGATCAACACCTCAATCGCCTTCACCGTTCGTGGCCTTACCGCCAAGGTGCCGATCATCGCCAGCGCCGACAATGAAAACTCGCTCGATATCCTTCAGTTCCCCGGGAACATAAAGGTATTTCAATTCGCCAAAATGCTCGGCCACTCGATGGCCGAACGGACCATCGGCCTGGGGCGGCCGATCAATGTGGTCAGCCGTTTCGACTCGCTGCTGATCGCCGAGATCTCGGCGATCCAGACTTCGCTTGGTGGTAAGACCCTGGCGGAAACCGACCTGCGCCGGCAGACCGGGGCGATGGTCATCGGCCTGTGGGAAAAAGGCCGATTTGAGACACCTCTACCGGACAGTCGAATCAGTCCGGCAAGCCTGCTGCTTCTGGCCGGCACCGCCGAACAGCTCGACCGGTTCGAGGAATGCTATGCCGTCGCCGGCGAAGCCGACAACCAGGAAAAACCGGTGCTGATTCTCGGTGGCGGCCGGGTTGGGCAGGCGGTGGCGGAGGTGCTGACCAGGTACGACATCGATTACCGCATCGTCGACAAGCGTCTCCTGAGAGCCGCCGCTGTGCCGTTGGAAAATTACATCCAGGGCGACGCGGCGGACATCCTGGTGCTGGAACGGGCGGGGGTGCGCGAGGCCAGGACAGCCATCATCACCACCCATGATGATGCCATGAATGTATATCTGACCTTTTACTGCCGCCAGCTTCGGCCCGAGATTCAGATCATCAGCCGGGCGACCAGCGAACGGAGCGTTGCGAAACTGCATATGGCCGGTGCCGACCTAGTCCTCTCCTATGCCTCGATGGGCGCCAACAACATCATCAACGCCATCAATACCGACGAAATTACCATGTTCACCGAGGGGCTGAACATCTTCCGCCGGCCGATGCCGCCAGCGCTGGCAGGCAAGTCGCTGGCCGAAAGCGGCATACGGGAGAAGACCGGCTGCAGCGTCATCGCCCTGAAAACGGAAAATGAGCTGACGGTCGCCCCCGATCCGGAATTACCACTTCAAAGCCGCCAGGAACTGATCCTCATCGGCAGTACCCTGGCGGAGCAGACTTTCCTCGAACTGTATTGAATATTCGCGGATCTTTTGCTTGCAGATCTTAGAAAGGGCTCATCCGGGTGAGTGTACCGCATCGCCATTTGCAGCGTCTTATTTCTGAGCACGGCCGCGGTAAGATCTTTAGTCTTGACAATCAATAATTACATCCAAATGATAAACCTATTTTCAAAATCAACTTTAAAGGAGTTGCTTCTCAAAAAGTCTAAGCCGAGCAAACCACTGTTTTTAGATCCAGCTATTTCTTGCCCAGTTACAGTAACTTTATCTTGTTTTTTTGATCCGACTTTTATGAAATCAATTACAACTTCATTGCCTTTCACTTTACTTCCATCAGCTAAAGTGCTCGTAATTATTCGATTGTATTGAACATCAACTGTGTCGAGGTATTTGTATGGGATGGTGGTTTGGCTACATCCGGTATCTAAGAGCATATGAAGTGTGGTCTGTTTACCATTATTGCCAATTGTAACTGGTACGTAAATCTGGTTGCCGATAATATTTATTTTCGTGACTTTATGGTACGTATTGATCTCAGTCTGAACTTGTAGTGTGTCATTGTCGAGCGGAAAATTGGTGTTTGAAAAAAAGAATTTTCCTTCAGAATCTCTCCATGAGAACACTTTCCCTGAGGTTGAGAATCTTTCGATTTTAACAGGCGTCGTGTTTGGAATATTCGTAACTGCAGGAGGAGATGAAGGGATTGGAGGCTGTGGTATATATTTCTCTTTTAGCACACTTTCAGAACGATTTGGTGGTGTTGGCAGTTGAGCATCTGCAATTCTCGGCAATTGAGGAGTATTTATTTTTGCAGGATCTACTCTGTCGGAAGAGGAAGGTCCCAAAGATTTATAAATATTGTGATAGTTGAAAAATGGGAAAAGATCTGGTCTGGCTATAATGAGGACAACGACAATAACGATTAATGAAATTACCGGATAAAGAGAGAGTTCTAAAGATCTTCTGACTTTCTTTGATTTAGAAGACTCTCTCTTAATGGCAATATCGCCAATATCGCTTGGAGGCAAGTCGTTTTCTTCGTTCCAAAACTTACTATCCTTTTTCCTGCCTCCATGGATTTTGTTCACAAGTACTTTCGTTACATAAGGAACATCATCGGGAATATCATCTATATTCGATTCTTTCTGAAATGAGCTACCGGAATCTTTGTCATTGTCATTGAATGAGGAAACAATATCCAATGGTTTCGCTTCAGCTTTTTCCTTCTTTCGGTACCAGCTCAAGTTGTCTATAGCGAAATTTACAATAAAAATAATAATGGCAGCTACTTGAATAAGAAAAACAATTTTCCAAATATTGGAAAGATCGGCTTGTTCAAGAGTCCTGAGGGATTCTTCAATCTTAAGGACCAGAATGTAACCGGGAGATAAAAGAAAAATGTTTATCAGATTGAGGATAACTGCGGCAGCGCCATAGGGAAATCCTTTACCAATAGAGATCCAGGCCATAAAGCCGGAAATACCTGAAATGATAATCCCAAAGCCAGGAATAATCAGCGAGAGGACCGCCAAAACAAGTGAAGCAATGCCAAAAGCAAAATACAAGTCGAAATTCTTGCGATTTTCCATGAGTCACAGGTAATTCTGAGTCAAATAAGATCCCTACAGTTGGAGCAATTACGCAATAACTACCGTAGAATGGAATGCATGTCTAATGAAAATATGCCTCAGGTATTAAGGCAATACGATGGTTGGGATGTTGAAGAGGAAAAAGTGCTTGTGTTTGTAATGGCTCTGGGAGAATTTTCTAGAAGTGAAATTACTTAAATGCTGTCAATCTGTACGGCATCTGGCATAGCTCTTTATTGCTTTGATCCGAGTACGCAACACCCCGAACAAATCAAAGCTGAGGCTGCGGCATAGAAGCGACGTCCCTCGGTGTGCTCCGCTCGCCTATTTGCTATCCAGCACGGTGCGCACCTTGGCGGCCAGGGTCTCCTTCGAAAACGGTTTTTGAATGAAATTGATCCATTCGGCCAACACACCTTGGCGAGCGATGACGTCGCTGGTATAGCCGGACATGAACAAGACTTTAAGATCCGGGTAAAAAGAAGTGAGGAGTTGCCATAATTCCCTACCATTCATCTCGGACAAAATCACATCGGTGAGCAGCAGGTGAATTTTGACTGCGTGGTTCCTGGCCAAGCTGATAGCCTCACTCGGTGTTGCAGCGGCAAGCACCCGATAACCCAATCTCCCCAGCATCAGTCTCGTCATCTCCAGGATCGTGGGCTCGTCTTCTACCAGCAGGATGGTTTCGTCACCTCCCGCAGTACGTGCAGTCGAGCTTACTTGCCACATCTCCTTGTCTTCGGCAACATGCCGGGGGAGGAAGATGTTGAAAGTCGCGCCTTTGCCCGGCTCGCTTGCGACGTTGATGAAGGCGTTGTTCTGCTTGACGATTCCGTAGACTGTAGCCAAGCCAAGACCTGTGCCTTTACCTATCTCCTTGGTGGTGAAAAACGGCTCGAACAGTCTATCCATGGTCTCTGCATCCATACCGCAACCATCGTCGCTCACGGTCAGCTGCACGTATTCGCCGGGGACGAACCCGGGATGCTCCGCACAATATACCGGATCGAAGGTCACAGAGCGCGTTTCGATGGTGATCTTGCCCACGCCCGCGATGGCATCGCGGGCATTGACGCAGAGGTTGGCCAGGATTTGATCAATCTGGGAGGGATCCATCTTAACCGGGCATACCCCCGCTTCCGGGAGCCAGACAAGTTCGATGTTCTCGCCGATCAATCGCTTCAGCATCTTGATCATTCCATCGACAGTCTCGTTCAAATTGAGGACCCTGGGCGCGATTGTCTGCCGGCGGGCAAAGGCCAGGAGTTGGCGGGTCAGGTCAGCGGAACGTTTAGCTGTACTGAGGATCGTCTTGAGATTGCCAAGAATCGGCTGAGCCGGATCAAGCATCTCCATGGCCAGCTCTGCGTGACCCAGGATGACCCCCAGCATATTGTTGAAATCATGGGCCACAGCGCCGGCGAGTGAGCCAACGGCCTCCATCTTCTGGGCTTGACGAAACTGTTCTTCCAGCTTCCGGTGTTCGGTAATGTCCTGAAGGCTGAGCAAGACAAAAGGGATATTATCGACAAAAATTCTGGTAGTGGAAATAAGGAACGTCAACCTTTGCTGCTTGCCTTCAATGAGAGCGGCCAGACTGGCTTCAACCTGGTAATGACTCTGCCCGGTTTCATGGGTGTCCCTGATTGTCCGATGCACAGCGCAGAACTGGCAGGTCGGCCAAGCGCCACAGCCCTGAGAGCTATCGAGGGCATGAAGACAATGAAGCGCTTCTCCAACTCGAAGGCCCACCATGTCGGTAATTGCCGAACCGGTGAATGAACAGGCAAGAGCGTTTGCCCTCCGGATACGTCTGTCTCCATCGAGAAGCATCATGATGAACGGAGCGTTTTCGAAGATCGCCGTTAGCTCTTTTTGCTGTTGCTTGAGAATCTCCTCCATCCGCTTACGTTCAGTGATGTCAAGTATTGTCCCTATCAGTCCGCTGACGGCGCCTTGCCGGTCGGTGAAAACCGCCTTGTTAAAGATAACATCGTGCGGGACACCATGGATGTTCTCAATCCGAGAGTCATATTGCTGAGCTCCCCCGTTCTTGAAAAGTTCATTATCCTTGGCGTGAATGAACTCCGCAAACTCCAGCGAGTTAATGTCGAATACAGTCTTGCCGATAAGTTTTTCCCTGGTAGCACCGTAAAATTCCTCAAAGGCCCTGTTGAATCCCAGGTAGCGTCCATCCATATCCTTATAAAAAACCGGAATCGGGATTGCATTGAGCAGGATGTTCATAAAAGCCTCACTCTCGCGGAGCGCTTCCTCCGCCTGCTTGCGCTCCGCCAGGGTCTTTTCCAGCTCCAATACCTTTTCCTCGAGTTTGGTAACCACGACCTCGCTGTATCGTTTCAGGTATTCAGCGTCTTCCTTGATGAGTTCGGGATATGGTCTTTTTTGTTTTGCCTGTTCAAGAATGTTTTTGATTTCTTCCCATAATTCGACGGGTTCCATTGGCTTAAAGAGATAGGCGTTTGCGCCGAGCGACATCGCCAGCCGAACATCCTGGTCTTCCTTGTATGCAGAGGAATAGAAGACAAACGGGATTGAACGAAGCTCCGGCTCCTGCTTGATCGCCCTGAGAAACTTGAAGCCGTCCATTACGGGCATGAGGGCATCCGAGATAATCAAATCCGGCGGGGAGCTTTTTGCAATCCTGAGACCTTCCAGACCGTTTTCGGCTTCAATCGCCTCGTTGCCGGTTTTTTCCACCATATAGCGAAGTACCTGCCTGGCGTCGGACAGATCGTCAACGATCAGTATTCTCATATGGTTTTCTCCACGCTCATGCTGCAGTTTGTGCGCTCTTACCCCTTCCGCCAACTATCGTCATTGTTCTTTTAATTTCAGTATGTTTTCCAGAATCTTATGAATCTGCTCAACGAGCGTCAGCGGGTCGATCGGCTTTTCAAAATAGCCATTGCAGCCTGCGGCAAGGATTCGTTCCCGGTCGCCGCTCATGGCATAGGAGGTAATGGCGATGATCGGAATGTTGCCGTCGGCTTCGGATGAGCGTATGCGTTTTGTGGTTTCCAGACCGTCCATGCCGGGCAGATTGATATCCATCAGGATGAAGGCAGGACGTTCCGTCTGCGCCAGTTCGAAGCCTTCTTCGCCCGTTTCAGCGGCGATCACCGTATAACCTGCCCGCTGAAGGGCATAGGTCACAATCTTCAGGTTGTCTCTGTTGTCT
>MGTI01000099.1:0-15534 GCA_001799365.1 Desulfobacterales bacterium GWB2_56_26
CACTACCTCATGGTTGATGCCGTAGACAATGCCCATCATCGGCAGAACGGGAAAGAGATAACGCCCCTGGGCCTGGAAATCAACCGTCCAGGCGTGATGGAGCGCGACGCCGATGAGGGCCACGGCGAGGCCCAAAGCGGCCGTCGCCAGCCCCCCGCCGACCAGTCCGCCCCGCAGCAGAAAACTGCCGAACAGGAAGGCCAGCAGGGCCACGCCGGACCACCTGACCAGGTTATAGTAGCCGTCCGTCCCCGAGATGGTGAAATAGCCGTAGACCCCGAAACTGGTCCGGAACACGCGTTCGAACCAGCGATCGTTGTGGATGATCTCCTGAACGGTGACGCCGCGCAGCTTGCGGTGGATCGAGGGATGCTTCTGCGACAGGTCGGTGTCCGGGTTGAACCACGGGATGGCCAGTTCTTTCTGCATGGCGAAGATTTTGTCGTTCAGATCGAGACCGTTGATCCCGTAATCGGCCCCCAGTCGGGCCCCGAAAATGCCCAGAGCGATCAGCATGACCAGGACCAGCCTGAAGAACGCCTCCTTCTTCTCCCAGTAAAACTGGTTGGTGAACAGGATCTTGACGAGGACACAGAGGTAGAAGAAGGCAATGAACGGATAGTAGTTTTTCTTGAGAAGGAAGATGATGCCCAGCATGACCCCGAGCACGACCGCCCCAGCCACCTTGGTCCTCCAGCTTTCGCCCTTCAGATAGCGGTGCAGCAGGCTCTCCGGGTCTATTACCTGGCAAGCGGCCAAGAAGGCAAAGAACAGGGCGAAGGCATCCGAGCAACAGTAACTGAACAGATACCAGATCTGCGCCGAAACGAGAAACGGCAGGGCCGCCATCCGGGCGTAGCGGTTGCGTATGGTGTAGAGCAGGATGAGGCCGAAGAGAAAAATATTGAACGTCCTCTTGGCGAAGTAATCGGGAATCTTGAAGGCCTTGGCGAATTTCGTAAACTTTCCGGAGAACAAGTAATAGACTTCGCCGTTGTTCAACCGCGACACCCCGTAGACGCTGTAGGTGTCGCGAATCGCCGGATCCTCGATCACGGGAGGCAGCCAGTGATCCTCGTAGTAGGTGGTGGCCGAGAGATGGACGTACTCGTCCGGGTGGCCGTTCTCCTTGCTTATGCCGGCCATGACGATGACCAGCAGCCAGATGCCGAACAGCAGCACCGGCACGAATCGCAGGTTCCTGGCCAGGGGACCTGCCCCGTACATCACCACGACAACCAAAGCGGCGATGCCGATGAATCGTACCGCGAGCCACAGGATATCCAGCGCCTCCCTTTGCGGCGAGAGCAGCAGTTCGAAAGTGGGATCGTTGCCGGACGACTTGACCCACAGCCCGTCGTTTCCGGCATCCCACTCCTCGACTTGAAACAGTGGCGTCAGCACCTTGAACTGTTCGGGACTGGTGAAATTCACAGGGGCCCAGCCTTCCTGCCGCATGACGAGTTTATGGAGGGTAGCCTCGCCCTGATAATTATGGGTATCGATCCGCAGCCGACTGAGTTTTGCGATATTCGGTAGGAACATCGTATATTTTTTCCGCTCGGGATTGGCGATGACCACCGACATGTTCTCTTCCGCGTAGAGCTGATCGCCTTTGGCCCAATAGATCTTGAAATCGCACCGCTGCGCCACCGACAGCTCGATCTCGACGTAGATCTTATTTACGAAAAAATAATAATATAAGCTACATGCCAGGAAGCAGACCAAAACCACAAAGGCTGCGTACCACCAACGGCTTTGCGTTTGGTCGATCACCCGATTTCGTATGTTTTCAACACTCACGTTTTGGCTCCCGAGAAATGATTGAACAAAAAAAATACGGGAGGGGGAGAACACCACTCCCCTTCCCGTATCCGAACCATGACAGATATCGCCCGCCGAGAAGGTTATTGCCTGGTAAGCACCAACTCCCATCTGTCCAACTGGTTTGTCATGGTAATCGTGGTAAAATTCTCATTCTGAAAATCTCCGTTTTTGCGGACATTGTCGTCTGATATTTAGATAAATTTTGTGTTTACTACACTTTCACATAGCCCCTTGCAACTACTATTTTCAGGCGTTCACCGCCGGAAGACGAGACGGTAAAACCCGAAAAACTCAAATCGAAAAACATTTGGCAGGCCGGGGAGATGGGCTTATAGTGGTGGGACTGGAAGCCGGCAGGCATTGTTGTTGCCCGCATTCTTTTGATAGGCTATCTTACCGGAAGGTGGTATTCCGGCAGTTTGCGACCTGCAGCCAAAGTTTTCCGCTGCCGCCACTCTTGCACCTCAATTTCAAAACAAGGATACGCATATGAAAGACACAATTACAGCGGTACGGGCGATGGAGATTCTCGATTCCCGGGGCAACCCGACGGTTCGGGTATTTGTCGAACTGCAGGACGGCACGAAGGCATCGGCATCGGTTCCTTCCGGGGCCAGCACCGGCGAAAACGAAGCGATCGAACTGCGCGACGGCGATAAAAACCGTTATCTCGGTAAAGGCGTGCTCAAAGCCGTAACCAATGTGAATACCATTATCAGTCCGGCCGTCCTCGGCATGTCGGCCGCAGGCCAGGTGGCGGTCGATCAACGGATGGTCGAACTGGATGGCACCGACAACAAATCGAAACTCGGCGCCAATGCCATCCTCGGCGTTTCCATGGCGGTGGCGAGAGCCGCGGCCCAGTCGTTCGGCCTGCCGCTGTACCGCTATCTGGGCGGCACCGGAGCCCGGCGGATTCCCGTGCCGGCCATGAATATCATCAACGGCGGGGCCCACGCCGACAACAGCGTCGATATCCAGGAATTCATGGCGGTGCCGGTGGGGGCGCCTTCCTTCGGCGAGGGCTTGCGCTATATCGCCGAAACCTTCCATATCCTGAAAGGCTTGTTGAAGGCTCGCGGCCTTGCCACCAGCGTCGGCGACGAGGGCGGCTTCGCCCCGAATCTTGAGAGCAACGAGGCGGTGATGGACATCATCATGCAGGCTATCGAAAAGGCGGGCTACGTGCCCGGCCAGGATATTGCCATTTCGCTCGACAGCGCTGCCAGTTCATTTGCCACCGAGACCGGCGAATACGACCTCAAGTGGTCGGGCGGCGGCAAGATGAAATCCGCCGACCTCATCGAAATGGGAGCGAAATGGGTGGAAAAATATCCCATCGTCTCCTGGGAAGACCCCTTTGCCGAAAACGACTGGGACGGCTTCAAGCAGTTTACCCAGCGGGTCGGCGACAAGATCGATATCGTCGGCGACGATATCTTCGTCACCAACACTCAGTATATCGCCCGGGGCATCGAGGAAAAGGCCGCCAATTCGGTCCTCATCAAGCTCAACCAGATCGGTACCGTCTCCGAGTCCATCGATGCCGTGCGGATGTGCCGGGATGCCGGCTGGCGCTACTTCATCTCCCATCGCTCCGGCGAAACCGAAGACACCTTCCTCGCCGATTTTGCCGTGGCCATGGACGGCGGCCAGCTGAAGACCGGCTCCGCCTCGCGCAGCGAACGGATCGCCAAGTATAACCGGCTGCTGGAGATCGAGATGGAACTGGAGGGCTCGGCCCTCTACTACTGGTAGGAATCCAGGAGACAGGAGACAGGAATCAGGAGACAGTTTCGATACGGGCGCCGAAGACCCAATTCATTTCTGTTCCACTGTATCCTCTTCCCTGTTTCCTGTGACCACAGGGACCTCTATGCATATCCAACCCATCGGTATAATTCATTCCCCCTTCAAGTGCCTGGAGGACATGCCGATTCAGCCAGCCGGTGCGCGGGAGACAACCGGCACCGTGGTCGTCGACGACCAGTATCGCGCAGGTCTCGCCGATCTGGAGGGTTTCAGCCATATCTACCTGCTCTACTGTTTTCACCAGGCCACACGCACATCCCTGACCGTCACCCCCTTCATGGACACCCATCCCCGGGGCGTCTTCGCCACCAGATCGCCGCTGCGCCCCAACCATATCGGGCTGTCCATCGTCGAAATTGCCGCTATCGCCGGCAACATCGTTACCGTCCGGGGCATCGATGTCCTGGACGGCACACCGCTTCTCGACATCAAACCCTATGTCGCCGCCTTCGACACCGTCGGTCCCAGCCGGTCGGGCTGGATGAAAGCTTCGGCGGCCGACGTTGCCGTCAAACGCTCCGACGATCGCTTCGTTTGATAGACTTTCCTTTTTGCGAATTATTCTCAAAAAAGAACCTGCCAGTCATTGACAGACGCTTCTTTCACATCCATTATTGAAGTAACAGTTGAATGGGGAATACCCCATCATTTTCGGAAAAAGAAGGAGCTACGATGGCCGCATCACCCAAAAAACACCCGGATCCCAACCGGGTCGCCATATTACGGGCACTGCCGCTCGAGATAAAAGAGCAGATAACCGGAAAAGAAGCGGAGGCGTTCATGTACAACCTGGAACTCCCCGACTCGCTTCTGGAAAAACTGAAGGATTATCTGACGGACGATCAGTCGCCGGACACCGCCGGCCCTTCGATCGCAACCCTCATGCCAAAAAAGGAGAATCAAATGAGCGAACACAAGCCATGCCCAACCTGTCAGGGGAAGAAAGTCATCGAAGGAATCTGCGAAGTCAGCTCGGAATGGCGAGGCACCGAAAACGGACTTGCCGACGATACGCAGTGCACCCCGGATCAGACCTGTCCGACCTGCCAAGGCAAAGGATACGAAGAATAATCATCGAAAGAGTAAAAATTGAGAACGCACATTCCGCCCGCGAGTCGCCGTGACCGCGGGCGGAGTTTTTTATAGGGGGTTCACCCGATCAACCGTGAGGGTCAGCGCCCCGAAATCCTCTTCCACCAGTCCCGTCAGCATATAGCCGCGGCCGCTACGCAAAAAATGGGCGTGCCTGCGGTAAACCTCCGGAAAAAACGTCGTCTCGACCTGGCCGGTCTCATCCTCGAAGGTGAGAAATTCCATGGCCTCGCCGGTTTTCGTCGACACCAGCTTGCCGGTCAGGAGCCAGGCGGCAAGCGTTACCTGGCGGCCGACCCGGCCGGGCAGATCCGCCACCTTCATTCGTCCCTTCCCTGGAATCCCGAGAAACTGCAGCGGATGGCCCTCGCAGAGAAAGCCGAGGATGGCGAACTCTCGGCGCGCCCGGCTCCTGGCATCGGGGGGCGGCAGGGGCGGCGCGGGCGGCAGCTTCACGCCGAACAGGGTAAGACACCGTCTATCCTGCAGAGCCCGCTGAAAACTCGCCCATTGCCAGAGCAGCACCGTCCGGTTGCCGGAGGGTTCCAGCCCGTCGAGAGCCCCGGCGTGGATGAGGGCGCAGGCCTCGTTGTCGGCGGGTCGCGTGCGGTGGAAGAAGTCGGCAAGATCCGTAAAATTCCGCTCCCCTCGTGCCGCCAGCAGCCGGGCGAGAAACTCCGCCGACAGGCCATGCACCGCCATAAGG
Organism: Desulfobacterales bacterium GWB2_56_26; assembly: GCA_001799365.1. Taxonomy (GTDB): domain Bacteria; phylum Desulfobacterota; class Desulfobulbia; order Desulfobulbales; family Desulfocapsaceae; genus Desulforhopalus_A. The sequence continues at coordinate 5,438 of MGTI01000099.1, forward strand.
CCCACCCGGATTTCGCGGCCCGCTCCGGTCCAGTGGATTTCGCAGAGACGGACATCCGGCGGCAGGACCCTCAGGCCCAACCGTTTCGCCTCGGAGACATAGGCAAAGGTTGAATAGTAACCACCCTGATTGGAGATCACCGCGGCCATAAACGGGGCCGGGTAATGTTTTTTGAGATACGCCGCCTGGAAGGAGACCCGGGCATAGGAGGCGGAGTGGGGCTTGCAGAAGGAATAACCGTCGAAGCTCAGCATCATCCGCCAGGCCTCGGCGGCCGCTTCGGGGGCCACCCGGCGCTCGGCGCAGCCGGCAAAAAACATCGCCTGGTAATTGGCCAGACGCTGCATTTTATCCTTTTTCGACATGATCTTGCGCAGCCCGTCGGCGTCGGCGGAGTTAAAGCCGGCCAGGGCCACGGCGACCTTCGACACATCCTCCTGATAGACCATGATGCCGAAGGTTTCGTCGAGGACGTCGCCCACCTCCGGACAGAGCGGCTGCCAGGCCCCGCCGTGCAGCCGCCGCACATATTCCCGGACGAATTCGTTGGCCGCCGGGCGGATGATCGACGACTGGATGACCAGCTGCTCGAAATCCCCGGTCCCGGCCTTTTTTTCCAGCAGCCGCATGGCCGGGCTCTCGATATAGAAACAGCCCATGGCCGCCCCTTCGGCAAGGAGCATCTTGGTGGCGGGATCGTCCTCCGGCTGCCAGAGGGTTTCGTCCAATTGTCCGCCGCAACCGTTAACGGCGGCAATGCAGTCGCGGATCACGCCAAGGCTCCGGTTGCCGAGGAGGTCGATCTTCACCAGCCCCGCCTCCTCGGCGCCGTCCTTTTCCCACTGGATGATCGGCACTCCCTTGGCGGCCCGCTCGATCGGCACGTACTCCTGGATCGGCCGAGGCGTGATGACCACCCCGCCCGGATGGACCGAGAGATGGCGCGGCAGGCCGATCAGCCGGCCGGCAAGCGCCAGGATTTCCGGCCAGGGCGGGCTGAGATCCTGGTCCTTCAGCGTCGGCAGTTCGGCCAGGCTCTCGGCCAGACCCTCCGCGCCGCCGGTGTGCAGCCAGGGAATGCGCTTGGTCAGCCGGGAGATCTCGTAGCCGGGCAGCCCGAAGGCCTTGGCGGTTTCTCGGATGGCCATGCGCGGCTGAAAAAAGACGTGGTTGCAGACCATGGCACTGTGGCCGCGGAAATCCTCCAGCACCTGACGGAGCACCTCGTCCCGCTCGTCCCAGGCAAAATCGATATCGATGTCGGGGGGATCGGTCCGGCCGGGGTTGAGAAAGCGTTCGAAATAGAGATTGTACTTGATCGGGCAAACATTAGTGATATCGAGACAATAGGCGACGATCGATGCCGCGCCTGACCCGCGCCCGCAGATCCGCCGTTTTTTCCGCCGGCCGTCCGGCCCCCGGCGGTGGACGATGTCGCGGACCACGAGAAAGTATGCGGAAAAGCCCATCTGCTCGATGATCTTCAGTTCGTGTTCGAGGCGTTCGACCACCGGCTCGCCCAGATCGTCGCCGTATCTGACCTGGGCTCCGAGGTAGGCCTTCTCCCGCAGCACGGCCGCCGCCTTCCGGCCTTCGCCGCCCCGCCAGGGCGGCATGACAGTGCTGAAGGCGGGGCCGGTGAAGGTGCAGGTTTCGGCGAGCCGGGCTGTCGCCTCGACCGCCTCCGGCCAGATGGCAAAGCGCTGCCGGTAAAATTCCGGCGCAGCCAGGGAGTGAACGTCATTTTTGCCCGCCGCTCCGTCGCGCATCGCGAAGCTGATAGTCTCGGCATGACGGATCGCCTGGAGCAGAGCATAGAGTTGCCGGTCGTTCTCCTCCCCCAGGTCGCTGTCCGGCGTGACCACGGCAGGGAGATCATTTTGCAGGGCGAAGTTCCGGAGCCGCCGGGCGTCTCCGGTCGGAACGGCACCGAGATCAGCCGCGACTGACAGGCCCAGGCGCCGGTATTCGGTGAGCAGCGGAATATCGCGGCAGAGCAGCAGCAGGCCATCGGCCAAAGGCGGCAAATCGCCTGCCAGGCTGAAGACCTCTGCCATATGCCGCCTGGTCAGGAGGGCGCAGAGGTTGGCATAGCCGGCCCTATCCCGTACCAGACAGGTGACCAGCCGGTCCGACCCCGGTTCGGAGACTTCCGCCCCCACCACCGGCCGCAGGCTCTCCCGCCGGCAGGCCTTCAGAAAATCCCACAGCCCGTAGAGATTGTCCCGGTCGGTGAGGGCAAGCCCGGGATAGCCCAACTCCCTGGCCCGACGACACAAAGCAGCCGGAGAAGCGATACCCTGCAGCAGGGAAAAATATGATCTCACCCGTAAGGGAAACATCTGTACACTGAGTTATAACTATGTGAAGCGTGAGGGGTGTAGGGGCGAATCTTGTATTCACCTGCGTACGGTAAAGGGCGAAAAAATTTTTCGCCCCTACAACCCCGCCCTCATCCCTATCCCTATCACCCCTTGGCCGAACCGATGGCGCACGGTATCCAGGGCGGTCAACACCTTGGTGTGGCCCGGATCCCGACCCGGCTCGGGGAAGAGCAGCAACTGCGGCGACTGGCGCTGCAGACGGTCGCAGACCAGGCGGCAGCTGCGGATTCTCGTTCGCCTGCGCCAGGCCCGCTGCAGGGCGTCCAGCGCCAGTTTGCGGAGGAGGAAATCACCCGCTGTGCCACTCCGGCAGGAGGCCTGGCGAACCACCTGAGCGCCGTCGGAGTAACGCAGCCAGACCCCCACCCGCCGGGCCACCTGTTTCCTGTCGCGTAAGCGCGTCCCCGCCTGTCCGGCCATGACGCCGAGCACCCTTTCCACCTGCCGCCGGTCGTTGGTGTCGTCGGCAAAGATCTCTTCGAAGTCGATAGAGTCTCCCGCCGCCCCCGGCCGGCTGACCTGGCTGTCGTCTATGCCGCGGCTGAGGTCGTGGAGATAGTCCGACCGGCTGCCGAAAGGCACCATGAGCTGATGACGGCTGAGGCCGGCCAGGGCGCCGACGGTGGTCAGCCTGAAATCCCGCATCTTTTCCAGTTCGCGGCCGGTGAGGCCGGGCAGGACCGTCACCGGCAGGGGGGCCAGGAAATCCTCCTCCTCCCCCGGCATGACGATATATTCGCCGACCGGTTTGACCAGCCGGGAGGCGACCTTGGCGATCAGCTTGCTGGTCCCGAGGGTCCAGATGGGATTGATACCGAGGCTCGCGCGAGTCTCACGCCGCACCCGCCAGCCGATGTCGGGGGCAAGGCCGTGCAACCGGTGGGTGCCGGTCACGTCGACGAAAAAATGGCCGTCGGCCCGGCCGCATTCGATAAGCGGCGAATAACCCTGCAATTCCTTGAAAAAGGCCGCCATCGCCTTCTGGTACAGCCCCAGCCGGGGCGCAAGCACCGCCGCTCCCCGGCAGATCCGGGTCGCCTCCCTGAGCGCCATGCCTTTGCGCACCCCATCCCGGTAGGCCTCTTCGCTCATATCGTAGACCACCGCCCGCCCAGCCTGCAGGGCAATGAGTAGCGGCCGGCCGCGCAGCGAAACGTCGGCTACCTGCTCGACGGCCACGGCGAAATCGGCGACATTGAAATGGAGCACCGACCGCTCCTGCATCCGAAAACTCTGGCCCATCACCCTCCCCCCTGGCTGAATTCGCCGAGAATCTCGACCAGCCGCAGGCCGTTCTGCGCCGCCTGGGCCCGGACATGATTATTGAAGAGCAGCACACCCATCCCGGCCTGTCGGGCCATGGCCAGGAGATGCCCCTCACACCAGGCCCGCAGCTCATCGCCGGAATAATTATAATTGAATTTTTTCTGCATATTGCCCGACCGCCAGCCCTCCCGGTTGCGGCCGTGAAAGCGGCCGTAGAAGAGGGCCGGATTGGTCACCACATCGAGTGCGGGAAAGAGTCCCGCAAATCCCGGTAGAGCCGGGGCGTCGACCGCAACAAGCGTCACCCGCCGCCGTTCAAGCTCGGCAAAGACCGGATCGGCCGCCCAGCTGTGGTGGCGGAATTCCACCGCCACCGGCAGGTCGTGCAGGCCGTCGAGGAGCGCCGCCAGATAGCTGCGGTTGGCGAGGCTGCGGTCGAAGTCCGGCGGCAATTGAATGAGGACAGCGACCAGCCGCTCCCGCAGCGGGGCGATGCCCTGCCGGTAAAGGGCCAGCTGCTCCCGCCAGTTGTTGTCCCGCTCGTGGGTCATGGTCCGGGTCAGTTTGGCGGCAAAGCGCAGATGGGCAGGCGCCCCTTCCAGCATCCGGGCGAGCGGTTCGGCCCGGGCCATCTGATACCAGGTGTAGTTGAGTTCGACCACCGAAAAAGAGCGGCCGTAAAGGCCGAGCATCGCCTTGCTTTTCGTCCCTTCCGGATAAAAGCCGCTGTCCACCCACTCGGTATAGGAATAGCCGCAGGTCCCGACATAGACCGGACAGACCCGGCCCGGCTGCCCCGCCCGATCCGGCGCCGACGGACAGGGGATCTCTACCCGTCCCGGCACTTCGCTACTCTCCCTTGCCATCGAACTCCGCATGTCTGCCCCGGATCACCCCGATCACCTTACCCTGCACCAAGAGATCGCCGAACGGGTAGCACATCACCGAAAAGGCGTCGTTCGCCGGCCGCAGTTCAATGTGATCGGTGTATAAAAAGAATCGTTTCACCGTCGCCTCCTCGCCCCGGACGAGGACCGCCACGATCTCCCCATTTTCCGCGTACTGGCGTGGTTCGCAGACCACCACATCGCCGTCGAAAATCCCGGCATCCTTCATCGACTCACCCTTGATGCGCAGGCAGAAGAGACTGTCGCCGGGAAAGATGTCGGGGTCGACCAGCACCGTGCCCTCCCACTCCTGCTGGGCATACATCGGCAGCCCCGCCGTGACCTGGCCGATCAGGGGCAGTTCCCGGCCCCGCCGAACGCTTTGCCGTTCGTCCGGCCGCTCGGCGTAGTCGGGATACAGACGGATGGTCCGGCCGTAGCGGCCTTCCCTCGCCAGCACCCCCTTTTTCTCCAGCTGGGTCATCAACTGCGCCACCGCCGTGTGGCTGACCCCCAGGTCGACCGCCGCCTGCCGCAGGGTCGGAATCCGTCCCTCGTCATCCATGCGTTCGGTCAGATAGTCGAGAAACTGCTGCTGTTTTGTGGTGAGCACCATAATCGCTCCATTTTCTTGCTCGCTTTTTTACGGGCGTGTGCATGTACATTTTTTATAAATATACATGCACATTTTGTTTTGTCAATGTACTTGCAGTTTCGGAATGCGGCTGAGGCAACGACACCGGGAAAAATCGGCAGATGGGCAAGGCGAGGGTGCGAGGCAGGCCAGCTCCCGATCAGACCCGGGAAAAACCGGGAAAGATCGGGGAGCGGTCACAAATAAAGAACGAAAAACTGCTCTGAGGGCGAAAGATTTTTTGCCCCTACACCGAGCCAACCACGTTGCAGATCGAATCGTAGTAGTCGACAACCTTATCCTTGTTCTCGGATTCCATAACGGCCATGGCGGTGCGCGGATGCTGGTTCATGGTGCCGGTCACCATATAGGGAATGGAGTAGCCCCAGTCGATCTTCTTGCTCCACGGAAAGATCTCTTCCTCGATGCACCGAATGAGCGGCCTGACCCGGAACTTGGGGTTTTTCAGGAAGGACAGGAGGAGTTCCAGAGGGCAGTTGCCGGCCCCGCGGCCTATCCCGTAGAGGGTGGCGTCGAGATAGTTGACGCCGTTGATGATGGCCGTGATGGTGTTGGCAAAGGCCAGCTGCTGGTTGTTGTGGAAATGGGCGCCGATGATCTTGCCCGGCAGCCGCTCCATGTATTTCTGCGCCAGGGTATCGATGTCCTCGCAGTAGAAGGCCCCGAAGGAATCGACCAGGTAGATGACGGGAACACGGCTTTTGTTGAGATCTTCCAGACATTCGTTGAGTTCCCGCAGTCCGACCGTGGACACCGCCATGAGATTGATGGTCGTCTCGTAGCCTTTTTCCTGGCAGTGATGGGCTAAAGCGATGGCCGCATCGACCTGATGGACGTAGCAGGCAATGCGGATCATGTCCAGCGAACTGTCGTCGACCATCGGGATGTCGCACTCCTCGATCCTGCCGATATCGGCCATGGCCGACAGCTTGATCCGTTTTTCCCCGTCGCCGATGATTTTTCTCAGGTCTTTTTCCTGACAGAATTTCCACGGCCCGAATTTCTTGGCATCGAAGGCCGCCTGGGAGCTGAGATAGCCGATCTCCATGTAGTCCACACCGGCATCGGCCAGGGCATTGTAGACATTCTGCACAAATTTTTCGCTGAACTGCCATTGATTCATCAAACCGCCGTCTCGAACGGTACAATCGATGACCTTGATTTCTTTCTTGAACATGTGTCGCTCCTGTTTTCTTGATGTTTCCGTTGGTCCGGCTGGGACCCGGCAAGGAATTGCCCGGTCGACCCGATGAATCGCTCGGGTGTTGTTTGCATGAAACACGCATATCTAACAGGAAATGTGCCAATCTTCAATACTCTGCCAAACTCCCTTTTCCCGCCGCAACCGGCAAATACATTTTTAATTTGCCTTTGCGGTATCTTTCCCCTACTCTTCAACAAAGCCTGAGAAATGCGCAAAGACAGCCTTTTTCAAAAGTCCTGACATCAAACGACCATGGTATGATACGAACTTACGCCAGGAATTACCCCCTCCTTACCAGGATTGTTCTGTATGTTTTCTGCGTAGTGGCTCTGGTCAGTTTCATAAGCTCCGGAATCCAGCTCTATTTGACCTTCCAGCTCGAAAAACAGCACATCGTCTCCACCCTGGAGAGCCTGCAGACCAACCAGATCGAGACACTCTCCAACCATCTCTGGCATATGGACAAGGAGGCGATGGAGATCCAGCTGCGGGGCATTCTGGAAAATCCGGACATCGTCTATATCGAGATGATCACTGAGCAGAAAACGACCCGGAGCTTCGGCGTGAAACCCAAACAGGAAGAAGGTCTTATCGTCCGCCGCTACCCGCTGCAGCGGCAGGTCGGCGACGAGACCGCCGATCTCGGCTTGATTACCTTTACCGCAACTACCGCCAATACCAGGAACAGGCTGTTCACTACCACCTCGAAGGCCCTGGCCTCCCAACTGGTGACCCTGTTCATCACCTGCATTGCCATCCTGTTTCTCTTCATCCGGCTGTTAAACCGGCACCTCAACACAATCGTGCACTACACCGAGACCCTCCGGGTCGGCAAACTGGACCGGCCCCTCATCCTGTCAAGAAAGGAAAAAGGCCTGTCCCAACCCGACGAACTGATGCATATCGTCAATAGTCTCAACAATATGCGTGAGAGACTCCGGGCAGAAATCGAGACCCAGCAGCAGACCGAGAAGAAGCTCATCGAGGAAAAGCTCTTCTCCGATACCATTATCAACAGTCTGCCGGGCCTGTTGATCGTCGTCAACGAAGAGCTGCGGCCGATCCGCTGCAACAGGCTGTTTCTGGAAAAAATCCAGCTCGCCGACAATCAACTGGGCAGCTTCGACATTTTCTCGCGCATCGCCCCGCAAGACTTGGAGAAAGGGGAAAAAGCCGTCAGCCGCGCCCTGCAGAGCGGCATTCCGGTCTCTCTGGAAGTGCTCCTCCTGAACAACGCGGGCAAGCCCATCCCCTACCTGTTTACCATCAGCAGACTGGTTCTCGACGAGACTGTCCTGCTGATCGCCATCGGCAGCGATCTCAGCGAGCAGAAACGCATCGAAGGCCAGCTTCGGCAAGCCCAGAAAATGGAGGCCATGGGCACCCTCGCCGGAGGAATTGCCCACGATTTCAATAATATCCTCTCAGCATTGATGGGTTTTACCCAGCTGGCGGCGCTCGCCACCAAAGGCAACGAGAAGGTGCAGCGCTATCTCGATGAAGTCGGCAAGGCCTCGTTGCGGGCCAAGGATCTGGTGACCCAGATCCTCTCCTTCAGCCGCAAGAAGGAGACGGAACAGGTGACCCTCCAGGTCAGACGGGTCGTGGGTGAGGCCCTGAAACTGCTACGCGCTTCCATCCCTTCCTCCATCGAGATTCGCCAGCAGCTGCAATCGGACAGGTCGATCATGGCCGATGCCACCGAGATTCACCAGATCATGATGAATCTCTGCACCAATGCCTATCATGCCATGCAGGAAACGGGCGGGACGCTGTCGATCAGCCTGACCGACCGGCTAATCACCGAGCACGACTTCTTCCCGGATATCCGGGTGGCGCCCGGGTCCTATCTGCAGCTGGAAGTCAGCGACACCGGCACGGGGATGAACGAGGAAACCCGCAAAAAGATCTTCGAGCCGTACTTTACCACCAAGGATGCCGGGACCGGCACCGGCCTCGGGCTTGCGGTCGTGCACGCCATTGTCGATAAATATCGCGGCTACATCTACGTCTACAGTGTGCCGGGCGAAGGCAGCTCGTTCAACATCTTCCTGCCGGTCGCCAGGGCCGAAGAAAATTCCCCGGAGGCGGTTGCCGGGTCTTCTTCCTGGCGGGATTTATGCGGCAGGGAAAGGATCATGGTGGTCGACGACGATCGGAACATCCTGAAATATTACGAGGAAATGCTGGTCTATTACGGCTACTCGGTGATGACCTTCGCCGACTGCCGGCTGGCCCTGCAGTACTTTCAGAACGGACCGGGCGACTTCGACCTCATCATCACCGACCTGACCATGCCGTACATGACCGGCGACAAACTGGGCTGCGCCATGCTGGGGATCAGAAAGGACATCCCGATTATCATCAGCTCCGGGTTCAGCCCTAATCTCAGCGTTCAGCAGTTCATCGATCAGGGGTTCATCGATTTCTTCCAGAAGCCGGTGAACAGCATGCGGCTCCTCGTTCGCATCCGCGAGATTTTGGCAGACCGGATGGCGACGACAGATGAGACAGGCATGAACGGGCGGCAAGCCGCCGGCGTTTCCCGAGCCTGATCCGACGGGTTCTCGGCGTCTCGCTGGCGGAGGCGGCAGCCGACGGCCCGCTGGCCGCCCTGCATCCCGATCTCGGGCCGGGCCCCTGCCTGCGACTGACGGTGAGCGACACCGGGCACGGCATGGATGCCGACATCAGAGAGCGAATTTTCGAACCCTATTTCACCACCAAAAAGGTCTGGGAAGGAACCGGGATGATCGGACTCGCCGTGGTCCTGGGGATTATCAAGAACCATGGCGGGGCGATCAGCGTCGACAGCGAGCCGGGAAAAGGCACCGCCTTCCATATCTTTCTGCCCAAATTCACGGGCTTTGATGCCACCCGGCAACCCGGGCCGGACCAGGCACGGACCGGCGGTAAAGAACGGATACTCTTTGTCGATGATGAAGCCATCCTGGCCAATCTGGGAAAGACCCAGCTCGAAACCCTGGGCTATACCGTCACCGCTGCCCTGAACAGCCGCGAGGCTTTGGATCTCTTTCGCGCCGCGCCCCGCGCCTTCGATCTGGTTATCACCGATATGACCATGCCCGGCCTCACCGGCAAGGAGCTGGCCGGCGAACTCATGGCCATCCGGCCGAACATCCCGATAATCCTCTGTACCGGATTCAGCGAACAGATCAACGAGAGAATTGCCAAAGACATCGGCATACGCGGATTTCTTATGAAACCCTACACAAGGGGCAACCTGAACACGGCGATTCGCAAGGTCCTGGCGGGGGCAAACAGCTCGCCCTCGATTTCCCCTTGAAATGCGATTCGCTGTTTCATCGCCCGGATTTTTCTGATAACCTGACCGCTACCAAGACCGACGTCGCACTGTATGGTGCAGCGGATGAACGTGTTCATGGCGAAAGTACAACGCCAGCCAACCCAAGGAGTATGCCCCGTGTCATTTGAGATCTGGCTTGCCTTTGTCGCAGCCGCCGTAGTTGTCCTGATCATCCCCGGCCCGACCATTCTCACCGTTATCAGCTACTCGGTCTCCCATGGCCGGAGGGCCAACGTTCCGCTGGTTGCGGCGGTCGCCTTAGGCGACTCCACGGCACTGGTCCTCTCCCTGCTGGGCCTGGGGGCCCTGCTCGCCGCTTCGGTTTTCTGGTTTACCGTCATCAAAATGATCGGCGGCTGCTATCTGCTGTACC
>MGTI01000099.1:15711-15886 GCA_001799365.1 Desulfobacterales bacterium GWB2_56_26
CCTGCTATGCCAGATTTGCCGGCGCCGCCCGGCAGCTGCTCGGCTCGATCCGGGCACAGCGGCGTTTCAATCTGGCCGGTGGCTCGCTGCTGTTTGCCGCAGGGATCTGGTCGCTGATGGCCAGACGACTGTCGACATGAGCCCCGCGGGCACCAAGTATTCCAGGATCTATCTG
>MGTI01000100.1 GCA_001799365.1 Desulfobacterales bacterium GWB2_56_26
TTTTTGATCGTCTGCTTTTGCCTCGCCTTTTCCGCCTTCTACGAACTGGTGGAATGGTGGGTGGCCGCCGCCACGGGCGACAGCGCCGAGGCCTTCCTCGGCACCCAGGGCTACGTCTGGGACACCCAGTCGGACATGGCCCTGGCACTTTTGGGGGCGGTTGCAGCACTCACGATTTTGGCCAAATGGCACGACGGGCAGTTGCGGAAGGTGGTATGAAAGGAAAGCATTCAACCGGCATCAGAAGATGTAGCCCATCCATCATCTGCAGGCTGGTCAACCAGCCATAACAGAATATAGAATCTGATCATTGGGGTTGATAGCTTGTGAAGGAAGAGAGCTGCAGGTCAGGGAGTCGTTCGAGGAGTGAGACCGCCAGCAGCAAAAGAAAAGACGCCTTTACAGTAATCGAGAAACATTGATTTGTTGGGAAGATACCTGTAGCATCGCCGGGTAATGCTTACAATCCATTTAGAATAAAGAGGCGAGAACAATGATCGGCAAGAAACAAGAATCCAAAAAAACCCAACCGCAGCAGGACAATCATTTCCCGATAGTCGGCATTGGAACTTCGGCCGGTGGGTTGGAGGCGCTGGGGCTGTTTCTGAAGAATGTACCGCCCTCCTGCGGTCTGGCCTTCGTCATAGTCTCGCACCTGGACCCGACCCACAAGGATATGATGGTGGAGTTGCTCCAGCGCCACACGACCATGCCGGTTATCCAGATTGCGGACCGGATGCGGATCAAGCCGGAGCATGTCTATGTTATCCCGCCCAACCGGAATCTGTCCCTGCTGCATGGTGTGCTGCACCTGGAAGAACAGATCAAATCCAGCGGCCTGCGCCTGCCGATTGATCATTTTTTTCGCTCTCTGGCCGACGACCAGCAGGAACACGGAATCGGTGTGATCCTTTCCGGCATGGGGTCGGACGGCACGCTGGGGCTGCGCGCCCTCAAGGAAAAGGCCGGTATCGTGTTTGTCCAGGCCCCAACCTCGGCACAGTTCGCCGGTATGCCGCACAGCGCCATTAATGCCGGTTTGGCCGACGTAGTCGCCCCGGCGGAGGAACTGGCCGGCAGGATAATCACCTACCTGAAATACGTGCCACACCTGCCCCCCCCCCGCAACCCCTGACCACACGGAAAAGAATCAGAGCGGCTTGGAAAAAATCATCCTGCTGCTGCGTACCAAGACCGGTCACGATTTTTCGCTCTACAAAAAGAATACCCTGTACCGCCGCATCGAACGGCGCATGGGTCTGCACCAGCTGGATAAAATTACTCACTATGCGAGCTACTTGCGCAGCAACCCCCAGGAAATCGACCTGCTTTTCAAGGAACTGCTGATCGGCGTTACCAGTTTCTTCCGCGACCCGGCAATGTGGGAACAGCTCAAGGGTGAGGTTATCCCGGCACTCATCGCCTCCCGCGCGGAGAACACAACCCTGCGAGCCTGGATCACAGCTTGCTCGACCGGTGAAGAAGCCTATTCACTCGCCATGGTCTTCCGTGAGGCACTGGAGGAGTTGACCCCAAGCCGCCACCTGAAACTGCAGATATTCGCCAGCGACATAGATAAGGATGCCATTGACAAGGCCCGAATCGGTGTTTTTCCACCCAACATCGCAACCGATGTTTCCGAGGAACGGTTGCATCGCTTCTTCATTCGGGAAGAGTGCGGTTACCGGGTGAGCCAGGAAATTCGTGAGATGGTGATATTTGCGCCACAGAACCTGGTCACAGACCCGCCTTTTACCAAGCTTGACCTTTTGACCTGCCGGAATCTGTTGATCTACCTTGAGCCTGGCTTGCAGAAGAAGCTTCTGTCTCTCTTTCACTACAGCCTCAATCCAGACGGCATTCTCGTGCTGGGGATATCGGAAACCGTCGGTCAATCCAGCCAATTCTTTGTTCCGCTGGCCGGTAAGATGCGGCTTTACCGGCGTGCAGATACCGCCATGGGAACGAATTTAACCGTATTTTCTCCAACAGTGACGCGTCCTCAACAGAGCGGAGACGGGTACCCTGCTCTGCCACAACCACTGCCGCACGTTCCCAACCTGTCGGCGCTGACGGACGAACTGCTGCTGCGACACTATACACCGGCGGCAGTGCTGACCACTCCCCAGGGCGACATCGTCTATCTCAGCGCCAAGACCGGCAAATACTTGGAGCCGACCGTCGGCAAAGCCAATCTGAACATCTTCGCAATGGCCCGTGAAGGGCTTGCCGGCCCATTGCATGAAGCCTTTGCCAGAGCGGTCCGGGAGAAAGTCACCGTCACGTTAAAAGACTTGAGGATACAAACCAATGGCAGCGCGCTGAGCGTGGACGTTGTCGTCCAGCCTCTGTCCACGCCGGCGGCGATGCAGGGGATGATGTTGATTGTCTTCCGAGAGATCGGCGAGGCATCTGCCAAGAAAGCGAAAGCACCGAGCAAAACCAAACGTAACGCCATGGACGAGGCCCGGTTGGCTGAACTGACCCGGGAGCTGCAGCAATCCCGCGAGCAGGTGCAAATTACGTACGAAGAGATGCAGACTTCGCAGGAGGAGCTCAAAGCCGCCTATGAGGAGCTGCAGAGCACCAACGAGGAGCTGCAGAGCACCAACGAGGAGCTGACCACATCCAAGGAAGAGATGCAGTCCATGAACGAAGAGTTGCAGACGATCAACCAGGAACTGACGAGCAAGGTGGATGAATTGACTCACATCGGAGATGACATGGAAAACCTCTTGAACAGTACCGACATTGCCACTCTCTTTCTGGACCATCAGCTGAGAGTTCGCCGGTTTACCCCCAAGATGACCAAAATTATCAAACTGATTCCCGGAGATGCCGGCCGTCCCATCACCGATCAGGTCAACGAACTCGACTATCCCGATTTCGCACATGATGTGCAGCAGGTGCTGAGGTCGCTGGTTTCCTCTGAACGGCAGATCTCCACCCGCGACGGTCGCTGGTTCTTGGTGCGTATCCTGCCTTATCGCACACGGGATAATCGGATTGACGGCGCGGTGATCACCTTTGTCGACATCAGCGTAAGCAAGAAGCTGGAGACGGCAATGACCGAGGCCTTGTCCGTCCTGCAAACCCGCTTTAACGATCAGTCGTCTGAACTCGATGCGGCCAAGGAGCTGGAAAACGTGCTCAGAAAGGCGCAGGCTCTCTTGGAGAAACGTTTTGAGGGCCAGAAGGTTGAACTGCGTCAAGCACATGCGGATCTGCGAATGAAGGGAGGAACCCGATGATACCGAACCGGACAATCGATCCCGTAGAAATTCGCCGACGTGCCGAAGAACAGCTGCAAAGCCGGCAAGGAGCCGATGCGCCGATATCTTCGCATGAAATGCAGCGACTGGTCCAGGAACTGAAGATCCACCAGATCGAGCTGGAGATGCAGAACGAGGAACTGCAACGGGCCTATGCGGAACTGGAAGCATTACAGGAACGTTATTTCGACCTGTACGATCTGGCACCGGTGTGCTATGTGACAGTGAACGAAGCGGGTATGATCCTGGAAGCAAATCTCAGCGCAGCCACCATGTTGGGCGCAGCCCGTAGCGCACTGGCCGGATTGCCGTTGAGCCGATTTATCCAGAAGGAAGACTCGGACCTCTATCACCTTCACCGCAGGCAGCTCTTCACGACGGCGGAGAAGCAGTCCTGCGAATTACGGATGGTCAAACCGGACAAAACGACATGTTGGATACAAATGGCGATGTCGATCACCCAGCAACCGGGTGCACCGGAATGTCGTATGGTGTTCAACGACATCACCGAACGGAAGCAGGCGGAAGAGCTCCTTGTGGACATGAATGTCGAATTGGAGGGGAAGGTAGAGCTACGCACGCGCGAGCTGCTGCAGATCCAGAAACAGTATCTGCATGGGGAGAAGCTGGCGGCGATAGGGCTGCTCTCCGCCTCCATTGCCCACGAATTTAACAACCCGCTGCAGAGTGTCACGACCGTTCTTAAAGGCATCGGCAAGTACGCCGATCTGAAAGAAAAAGAGGCGGAATTTATCGATATGGCCCTCCAGGAATGCAGGAGAATGGGCAATCTCATCGCCAACCTTCAGGATTTTTATCGTCCCTCCACCGGCAAATATGAATCAATCGACCTTCATGCCCTTATCGACTCTGTCCTGCCATTTGTGAAAAAACACCTCCATACCAGGAAAATAGCGGTCGTCAAAGAGTATGCCGCCGATTTGCCCGCCATCAATGCAGTTGCCGATCAACTGAAGCAGATTTTTCTTAACCTCCTCAATAATGCTGCGGATGCCTGTGAAGGCGGTGGGCTCATAACTGTTACAACCGAAGTCATCGGCAGAGAGAATGTCGTCGTGCACGTCAGGGATAACGGTGCCGGCATCGACCCTGCCCACCTCGGCAAAATCTTCGAGCCGTTTTTTACCACCAAGCCACATAATAAAGGGACCGGGCTTGGCTTGTCCGTCTGTTACGGCATAGTAAAAGATCACGGCGGCCGAATTGACGTGGAAAGCGAACCCGGCAAGGGAACAGTTTTTTCCGTATTTCTTCCTCTTCAAGGCGTACACAATGAGGGAGTATTGCCGGCAAAGTAACCTTTAGGCGGAATTGCGGGAAATGTTCCCGACAGCGACACCGAAAGATGTCAGAAACCGAGCAGATAACGGAAGAGTCCTAACCCCCCGCATCCGGTGATTATCTGGATAACCCCCGCCTTCTTCCACTCTATCAAACCGAATGACACCGCGGCAAGGCTTGCCGAGAACCAGGCAAAGCCTTCGGGCTGAAAGAGTATATGGCTGCCGAACCACACCCCCAGGTTGAGGATGACACCCACCACGGCAGGAGTGATGGTGGCGAGTGCCGCAGACAGTCTGGGGTTGCCGATCAAACGTTCGATGTAGGGCGCCCCGAGAAAGATGAACATGAAGCTCGGCAGAAACGTGAAATAGGTGGCAACAAGCGAACCTGTAACGGCGCCGAGGACCGGTCCCAGGGCGTCGGAATGATTCCAGCCCGCCAAAAAGCCGACAAACTGCACGACCATGATCAGCGGTCCGGGCGTGGTTTCCGCCAAACCAAGCCCGTCCATCATCTGCAGGCTGGTCAACCAGCCGTAATATTCGACCCCAGCCTGGGCGATATAGCCGAGTAGGGCATAGGCACCGCCGAAGGTGAGGAAGGCCGCCTTGGTGAAGAACCAGGCTTCCGTTGCGAAAACCGATCCGGGCAGGAGATAATAGAGCCCCAGAAAGGGTATACCCCAGAGGGCCAGGAAACTGAGGATGAGAACGAGGTTTTTGGCCAATGAGGGCGGCCGGCTGTGATGATCGGCAAAGGAAACCGCTTGCCCGGGTTTGCCATTGGCCAGGAACAGACCGGGGGCAAATCTGCTGCCGATAACGCCGATGACACCCACCGTGAAAATCAAGGCGGGGAAGGGAATTTCCAGGATGGCTATGGCCAGGAAAGAAAGGACGGCGATGGCTGCCAGCAGTTTGTTCTTGAGCGATTTCCTGCCGATCTTGATTACGGCCGCCAGAACAATGGCCAGGACCGCCGCCTTCAGCCCGTCGAAAATCGCCGCCACCCAGGGCAGGGTGCCGTAAAAGATGTAGATGGAGCTGAGACCGAACAGGATGAACACCGAGGGCAGCACAAAGAGAACTCCGGCGGCGATACCTCCCTTGGTTTTATGGAGCAGCCAGCCGATATAGGTCGCCAGTTGCTGAGCCTCCGGGCCCGGCAGCAGCATGCAATAGTTGAGGGCGTGCAGGAAGCGCTCCTCGTCGAGCCATTTTTTGCGGTCGACGATCTCATGATGCATGATGGCGATCTGACCTGCCGGACCGCCGAAACTGATCCAGCCGAGCTTCAGCCAGAACATGAAAGTCTCTCTGAAGGAGGGCGGGGAAGGCGGGGAAACTGCTGAGGTATCCATAGGCGTAGTCCGTGTCAGCGGGAAGCCGGTATAGCCCGGCGAAAGAGCAGGGCCGAGCAGATCAGTATGGCGGCAATCCCGGCAAACGCCGGTCGGAAGTCATTGCCGCCAGCCAGGCTGATCAGAAAACCAGCGAGGATCGGCCCACTCGCATGGCCGACATCGTAGAGTGTGCCGAAAACCCCCATCGCCGCCGATGACGAAGTGACGATAGCCTCGTCCAGGCCGAAGACCATCGACAGGAGCAAAAGGTCCGGAGGCCATCGGTTTTGCCGTGGCCATTTCCACGCGCCGAAGGAGGCGGCAAAGAGGGCGAGTACCTAGGCCAGAACCTGAGAGACAGAGCCCGTGGAAATTGGTCGGCGGAGTCATTTTTATCCGCTATTTCTTTCTCGAAATCCTCAAGGATATGACTGAACCGGCCTTTGATGCCGTCGCTCAGGTGGCGGACATATTCCCTGGCCGCCTCTTCCCCGTATTGCTCTTTGAACATCGCAAAGTTGTCGAGGATGGCATTGATATCATGCCGTTCGTTTTTCATCGTCGGGTCGTCGATCCACTTGTGAATTCCCCGGTATTCCCTGCCGGTTCTCTTTAAGCTTGGGCAGCTTTTTAAAGAATGTTTTTTGAAACTTAGCCGTCCCTCAAGCGCGCTCCGGCGCACTCTGCTCTTCGATTGACCTTCCCCCGACAAACGGGATATGTACCCTTGGACAGCGACAATATTTCGTTTTATCTTTATATATCAAAACTATAAATGCTATTACGCCCAGTAAATCTTATTTGGCATACAAAATGCAATGTAATAGGTGACTGACAGGCCCGACAAAGGGAGAGGCACCTTCACGATATTGTTTTTATAAACAGAAACAATCTCCAGGCTGTTCGACGAATTTACTCAGAATTTTAAAATTTTACAGAGGTAAAACCGCAATGACACCAGGAAAAAGAATTATCCCATGCTTAGTCGCTTTTATGATGGCCGTCACCCTTTCCGCCTGCGGATCGAAAACGAAAGACCAGAGCTCAGAAAAAGTTATTCAGAAAACCACCACGACAACGGAAAGACCGGTGGTTAACGAAACCACCACCACGACCACGACCAAAATCCCTTAATTTTTCAAATTGTTTCAAACTCAACGGTTTGTGGGAGGCAGTTTTCTTCTCTCCGCATAGCACCGCCAATCTCTTGGGGGCATCGCCCCATGGTCATGCAAGGTGGGAGCATTCACTGGTGATTCCCAAGGCGACAAAATACCGATAGAGTTCTGCGAGACGCCCTGTTTTTCAGAAACCGTGAGTCAAGTGGCAATGCGATCACCTCGGTTGCATCCAGGGTATTAAAATCCAAAACAGGAGCAAGTTATGAAAAAATTATGTTTATCCGTCTTCGCCCTCACCCTTCTCATGCTGCCGTGTGGGTCGTTTGCCCAACAAAGCAAAACGACGGTAACAACGACGGAATCCACCGGCACAATAAGTGAGGTCAATCCCGACAACCTGGTGATCCGATCCGAATCCAGCCCCAACCCGGTGGTGTACACCTATACCAAGAAAACCAATTATATTAACGAAAGAGGTGAACCCGTCTCAATGGAGACCGTTAAATCCGGTCTTCCGGTGACGATTTATTACAGCAGCAATGGCAGCCAAATGGTCGCTGATAAGGTGCTGGTTCATGAAACCAAAACGACCACAACCAAAGCTCCCGTCGTTGAACAGCAGCAGACAAAAACCACGACGACCACAACCAAGACAAACTAATCAGTTGCGGTAAGCAGGTACAGTGAGAGCCTGCAGGGTCTAGCCCTGCAGGCTTTTTATCGTTCATCCCCTCCTCAACACTTTGTATTTCCCCCCCTTATTCCGGTTACTAATCGTCCGGATCTCCTCCACCATCCTGGCACGGTAACCTTCCTTCCAGCCCATATAGCCGACCGGCTTCTGCGGCGATTGGCCAGAGCCGCGGCACTTACAGGTTGAAACCAAAAAAGGCCGACCCTGTCGGGCCGGCCTTCATTCAAACCTTCACTGTCATATGGGGTTGAAACAGGTCCAGATTATTGAATTGGATTCAATTCAACCCTGCGGTTCTTAGCCTGCCCTTCGCTGGTATCATTGGAATAAGCAGGCTTTTCTTCGCCAAAGCCAACCGTACCCAGATGAGACGCTGCGATACCCTTTTTAGTGATGTAGCTGAATACTGCCATGGCACGTCTTTTGGAAAGTCCCTGATTGTATATATTCGTACCTGTGCTGTCGGTATGTCCCTGAATTTCAACTTTCAAATCGGGATTCTTTTTCAGCACATCAACCAGTTCATCGAGATATGGGTAGTATTGAACCTTCACAACCGATTTATCGAAATCAAACAGGTAATCGGTGTTCAATGTCCAGCAGCCTCTACTGTCTACCTTCGCCCCCAGCGGCGTTCCGGGACATGCATCGTCAGCATCCGCCACGCCGTCTTGGTCACTATCAACAACCTGGGTAACCTGTTTTGTCGCTACCCCTGAGACTGTTGCCGTGGCTGTGGCAACTTCTGTTGCGAGGGTATACGCTGAAAGAATAGTCGCAAATCCTTCCCCGTCATAAGCGGTTGGAATTTTAACAAATACAATCTTTCCATCGACAACATCCGCATAATCTACCGCTCCCAGATTGGCTTTTGCGGCATTTTCAGGCGTCAGTTGCAGGCCATAGGAGGTGAATATAGAATGGTATGCCACCGGCTCATACGCGACAGGTATTTCATTGTAGACAACTTTGTCACCACCTACTTGAGCATAGCTTGTCGGTACGCCACCTACGGCTTCTTTATTCAACCTGAGGCCATAGGCTTCCAAAATTTTGTTAAAGCTTGCGGAACTGTAAGCAGTTGGTGATTTTTCATAGACAACCTTCCCTCCGACTACTTTCGCGTAGGAAGAGGTGACATTGACTCCCGCTTCGGGTGTCAGCACAATTGCTGCAGCAGGCATTGCCAAAACCGCAATGCTCACCGCGTTTAAAATCATTATCTGAAGTTTCTTCATTTCATGGTCCTCCATGCTTTTTGTTCTCGCCAAAAGTTGCCAAAGGTTCACCTCAAATCAGTTGGCTCTTGGTTTTTTAACTCTATTGCCCTCAGGTTCTAGGCGGGTATCGTTAAATTTTTGCTGCCGCTCCTCAGGCGTTACCACGCCCAAACGGCATGAAATCGGGTTACCTGGATATCTCTACGCATAGATCGTGCCAGTTGCTGACTGGATCGTACAAATCACAGCAACCATACAGAGGTGTCGTTAGAGAATGGCTGCAGTCGCCACCTCGCCTTGAGCATCGGATAAGGAAAGTGTTGCATGCAACGTAACCGTTGCATTTACGCCTGCAACGTATCTGATTTGCTCTTTGGTTCGGCTTTCTCCAGATTGCTCCTCAATCTTCATGAATATTGCACCGGAAATGAGTATTTACGCTTGAATGACCGAGGACAACTGACGGGATGGTTGGCCTTGGCATTCAGATCGGGGTTGCCGGAGTAATGTTGAAGTGGCCAAGAAGCAGGAAATCTGTTTAGCTATTAGTACGTTAGAAATTCATTTCTTGCTTTTTGAGAAAAGAATTCCATGAAGGTAGCCACAAGGGGTGCTGAAAAGAGTCCCCTTGTGGGGGGGAGGACGACAACAGGCGTCAAAGATCTTACCCGGGAGTTGTGGCTATGAGTCAGAGGACTATCGGCATTTACATCTATGATCAGTCGGAGGTGCTGGATTTTGCCGGCCCCTTCGAGGTCTTTTCCACCGCCTTGAGATTATGCAGGCCGGAGGAGCCGTTCAAGATCTTCCTGGTGGGAGAGACCGGCCGAACTGTCTTGGCCAGAGGCGGCTTCAGTGTCAATCCGGCATACGGTTTTCACGATCATCCGCCCATCGATGTGCTGGTGGTCGCGGGCGGCGTGCATACCGGGGAGATGGAGAAGCCCCCGGTAGTCGACTGGCTGGCTCGGACGGCGGCAGAGGCGAGTCTGGTTGCCTCGGTCTGCACCGGGGTTTTTCTGCTGGCGGCGGCGCGGGTCGTCACCACCCACAATGTTACGACGCACTGGGAGGATATACACGATCTGCGCCGGAGTTTTCCGGAGCTCGCGGTCCATGAATCGCGGCGGTGGGTCGATGAGGGCAGGATCGTCACCTCCGGAGGCATCTCGGCGGGGATCGACATGAGCCTGCATCTTGTCGGCCGGCTGCACAGTGTGGCCTTGGCGGAGAAGACGGCCCGGCAGATGGAGTTCGCCTGGACCATGGCGTAGGCGAACCTTTCCTCCAGCGGTCGAGCTTCGCCGTCCTGCTTCGCCATTTCCTTTGGGGTACACTATGAAATCATGCCTGACTTTCATCATCCTGTTGATCGCCATTGCCTCGCCCTGCCTGGCCGAAGACCACGTCGTTCGAAAGAATTGGTACAACGATCCGTTCTTTCAGATCTCGAACAGTGTGGCCCACTGCCCGACTCCCGTCGGCCCCTTCGCCACCGAAAAGGAGCGGCTGGCCAATGCCCACCACCGGGCCGAGCGGGGGACCACCTGCTGGCTGGTGGGGAAATGCGATCGGCCCAATTCCTATAATTACGATCAGGATATCGCCAAGGCCTTCAAGGCCAAACTGCAGGAGGGTAATCCCTTTGCCGATTCCACAACCCTGTGGGTCACCGTGCAGGGCAGGGTGGTCTATATCGAAGGCTGTGCTGCGGAACAGGCCGTGGTACGGGAGCTTGAAAAATATGCAATGACCTTACCCTATGTGGAGATTGCGGTGGCGCATGTCCGAACCGATCCGGCCGGCCCGCCTCCTTATGGGGTAATGAACGATACTACAACACCGCTGCCATAAAGTGGATGGCACCGGGGAACCCGAAAAAACAATAAGAGGGAATCATGGATACCGACGATAGAAGATGGAAGATGATGCAGCGGCACCTGGGGTACAGCGATGAGGAGATGATCGCCTTCAAGAACGATCCGCGTAACGCGGCGGTGTTGAACAGCGGTGGCGAGCTGGCGAACAAGACCATCATCCTTGAGGTGGTCGAATCCCATGGCTGCAACTCCAAGCATAAGG
>MGTI01000101.1:0-10985 GCA_001799365.1 Desulfobacterales bacterium GWB2_56_26
ACCATGAGCCGCACCTTTTCGCCCGAATCGATGCGTGACTTCATCTTGGCCACCAGATCGTCAAAAGCGATCAGCGGCTGCTCGCTTATCCTCGCGACGATCCCCTGGTGCCGGACCTGGGCCGCTCCTTCTCCCGCAAGTCGCAGGAAGTCGGTGAAACTTACCTTGATGCTATGGCGACGGGCCATGTCGACGATTTCCTCGATCTTGCCCCCCCGTTTGTCCTTCTGCAGGATGATCTCGGTGAACCGCTCGGGTTCTTTTTCCAAGCCTTCGAAGATGGGATGAATGCCCCACAACAGGTCTTCACTCAGGCGAATCCGTTTTTCTCCCTGATCTCTACCGCCTTTTTCCTGCTTCTTCATCCTGCCACACTCCCGATGGGTTTGCCGGACGGCAGGCGATGCGCCCTCGCTCTTTCGGCCAGGATGATTGCGCCCAAGAGATCCGCCGTCTCGGCCAGATCCTCGTTGATGATCAGGTATTCGTATTCGCCTGCCGCCTGCAATTCCTGCCGGGCGTTCTGCAGCCGCAGCTGAATGCGGTCTTCACTCTCCGTTCCTCTGCCGCGCAGCCGTTTCTCAAGCTCGGCCATGCTCGGCGGAGCGATAAACACGTAGGCGGCTGCCATCTGGCCGGTGCGGCGCAGGATTGCGGCCCCCTGGACATCGATATCGAGGATGACGTCGAGGCCTTCCTCCAGTTGCTGCCGGATACCCGATTTGGCGGTTCCATAAAGATTGCCATGCACCTCGGCATGTTCTAAGAACCGCCCGGCATCGATCATCGTGAGGAACTCGGGCTTGGAAACAAAATGATAATCGACTCCTTGCTTTTCACCTGGCCGCGCCATGCGCGTGGTATGCGACACGGAAAAAGCGAGCCCCGGAATACGGGCCATGACCCGGCTGAGAAGGGTTGTTTTGCCGGCCCCGGAGGGCGCGGAAATGACGAATAATCGGCCCATTGTCATAGTGGTCATAGTGTCTCTCCGGCTGAACCTTTTTGTCCCTGGCCATAGATTTCAGCCAGATGATACCCCGGGTTGAGTGCCTGTATCCTCTGACTGATGGTATCGGGCTGCACGGACGAGAGGATCACGTGATTGGAGTCCATCACCAGAATCGATCTGGTCCTGCGTCCTTCCGTCACATCGACGAGCATTCCCTGACTTTTAGCCGTCTCTTTCAGCTTGCGTGCCGGAGATGAGCCTGTGTTGATGACGGCGACGATCCTTTCCACCATGACCGTATTGCCAAAACCGATATTCAGTAATTGCATAATAAAACCAACTTCAAGATTTCCGGGAATCTGACCACTTACTCGATATTCTGAACCTGCTCTCGCATCTTTTCCAGTTCGCTCTTCAGCTCAACGGTCAGATGAGCGGTCGTGGCATCGTTTATTTTTGAGGCCAGCGTATTCACCTCCCGTAAAAATTCCTGGATGAGAAAATCGAGCTTCCTCCCGACCCCACCCTCTTCGGTGAGGAACAAGGTAAACTGGCCGATGTGGGAATGCAACCGGACGATTTCCTCGGTGACGTCGGTCTTGTCCGCCATCAAGGCGATCTCTTGGGCAAGCCGGGCCGGGTCGAGCTGGACGTTGCCCAGCAGCTTATCCAATCTTTCCTGCAGGCTTTGACGCCGCTGTTCCAGCATGTGAGGAATGTTCTTTTCGATCACCTCGATCGTATCGGTAAAGGAACCGAGACGGGCGGTCAGATCGGCGGCCAGTATATCCCCCTCCTGGAGTCGCATCGTATCGCATTGATCGAGGGCCTGATCAATTACCTTTTCCACCAGCGGCCACACGGCGTTCAGATCCT
Source organism: Desulfobacterales bacterium GWB2_56_26 (assembly GCA_001799365.1). Taxonomy (GTDB): domain Bacteria; phylum Desulfobacterota; class Desulfobulbia; order Desulfobulbales; family Desulfocapsaceae; genus Desulforhopalus_A. The sequence goes on from MGTI01000101.1 coordinate 1,829, forward strand.
CGTCTTTTTGTTCCCTCTCCAGTACATCGGGAAAAGAAGCGAGTAAATGCGGAGTTATCTCACCCGGCAGGGAAAATTCTTCCGCCAGCGCCTGCAAAGCATTTTTATACCCTGCGGCCAAGGCCAGATGCACCTTCACTTCCTGCAGATCGGAAAAATCGCCGCCTACCGAAAGGAACAAATCGACACGCCCCCGCAAAAAGACGGTGCCAACCTTTTTCCGAATACGGTCCTCCAGGGCGGAATACGCCCGGGGCAGTTTCATCTTCAGGTCAAGGTACCGGTTGTTGACACATCTTACCTCGGCAGTCCACACCCTGCCGCCGCTTGCCAGCTCTCCCCGACCAAAACCGGTCATACTCTTCAATGCCATTGGCCAACCTTCATCTCAGCAGAAAAAAATAAAAAAAACGATGTAGAAGGACTTTCCTCCTACATCGTTTTATATAACGCTATGGCAATACAATAGAACTTTTCGAAGTTACTTGGCTGCAGCCATTGCCTCGTTCAGCTTTTTCGTGATTGCATCACTGACTTCGATTGCTTCATCAAAATAGATGACACCGTTCTTGGAATCCAGAATTACAGTGAAGCCCTTCTCCTTGCCATATTTCTCAACCACCTTTTCAAGGGCCTTGAGAATAGGCTCGATTTCTTTATCCTGCAACTGCTTCATCTCGAAACGGGCGTCTTCTGTCTTGGCCTGAAGCTCCCGGCCGCTTTTTTGGTACTCGCGTACCTTTTCAGCTTTTTTCTCCTCACTCCAGGCGGAGCTTTTCTTCTTTATCTCATCCTGCATCAGTTTGAGGTCCTCTTCCTCTTTCTTGAAGGACCCTTGGAGCTCTTTCATTTTTACATCGAAACGCTCTTTTGCAGCTTTTCCCGATTCACACGAGACAATGATCTTCTGGACGTTGATGACCCCGATTTTCAGGTCCGCCGCCGAAGAACTCTGCGCCGTAAAACAGGTTAAAAGAAGAAAAATACCAGCCAGCAGGATTCTCTTGTACGCCATTACACTCTCCTCTGATAATCCTTACTGTACAACCACGAAGTCGTCTCTTCTGTTCTGAGCCCAAGACAGCTCGTCCTGGCCGTGCAGCAAAATTCTCTCTTCGCCGAAGCTGACGGTGCTGAGTCTGGCCTCGGGCACACCAAGATTGACCAGATGTTTTTTGGCGGAAAGAGCACGTCTCTCGCCAAGAGCCATATTGTACTCGTTGGTGCCGCGGGGATCGCAGTTGCCTTCGATCCTGATCTCGTTGTATTTCGGATTGTTCTTGATGAAATCAGCATTTACCTCAACGCGGGAAACCTGATCCTTGCGAACATCAGAAGAATCGAAATCGAAATATACCGGCAGCATACCCTCAGTGGTACGGCCTTCGCTGATACCGAGCGGCTTGGAATCAAGGGATTCAACCGGTCCCATCGCTGCGGGTTTCGCATCTACTTTCATTGCTGCATCGGTTTCTTTCTTGTCCGCGCAACCAGACAATGACAGCATAGAAATACATAACAACGCAGGTAACAACATCTTCGCTCTCTTCACCATGGTACAACCCTCCAGTAGTTCAATTGGTTTTGACAAACAGATACATGCATGAGACAGATATAGCGATGGATCTCCACCGTTCACCTTTTTTTTTGACAAGCTACTCTTTATAAATGAAAAAGGTGGCAATTTCAACATATTTTTTCTTTTACATCCGGTACCTGACAAACATAGCCGCCGCCGATAATCCCTCAGCGAGACAGGCAACTACCCACTTATGCACAGCAATTCAAGCTCTCCGCGTCGAGCTCCCTTTTTTAACCGAGGACTGTAAATTTACCCTAGTGATATTTATATTTTCAGATTATAAAGCGAGCATAGTAAAGATCCGGTTTCAGCATCTTATTTTTTCCCGGCGATGACAAACTATTGGAGATTTTAATGGCCAAAGCAAATATAAGCCCCAATCGAGCAACAGACAGAACAATCCGCACCATCGATCGCAAACGCGAGCAGGAACGCCGCAAGATGTTTCTTAGAGCAAAAGACCACGCTACGGATTTTGCCGCAAAGCTGGTCCAGCGCCTGATGGATCGGGAAATTATCGAGACAACCTCGGTGACGGCGGTCAAAGAGGCCTTTGAAGCGCAATTGCTCAAAATCGGCTATCTTGAAGAATTTGAACTCCAGATGAAGATTGCGCCGGTCCGGACCCTTGCCCAGGACCCTAACGTCGTCAGCCTGTACTTCACGCAATATATCGTCGAAGATCTCATCAACAACCCGGCAATCCAGGATGTTTTCGGTGACGATCTCGACATCTACCGCGCCGTGGATTCGGTCTTCAGAGTCCTCAGGGAATAGATGGAACACCCCGATGACGTCCCCTGCCTGCTCATTGCCGATAGACAGGGAAGAATTATAGATTTCCCCGAGCTGCAGATGGCCGGCATGAGCAACGGGAGTTTTTATCGCCCCGAACCTGAGGATCTCATTCCCCTGCCACTTGGCAGCGAGCTGTTCGCCCTTCCCGGCCGACTGCCGGTCGGCTGGGACAAAGAAACCGACGAACCGGTACTTCTCAGCGATAATCCGCATGACCACGGACCAGTGCAGGCGGTGGCGGCCTTTATGGCCCCGGCTCACACCGCCATCTATTCCAGTGGATACCAAAGCGAGCCGGGAGCTCCCACTTTACCGCTTTTTGCCTATACCGCCGTTGGCTGGTACCGGGACAGGTTCTGGGCAACGGCCTTCCGCAGCGATCAGGACAGACGCCAGGATGCCGACCAGTATCGGCAAGATGTCGTGGAGCGGAGAACCCGCAAGGTTCTCAAAACGCACAAGGACAACAGGCTCATCCAGCATCTGGGTAAATGTTGCCTCACCTACGGCTGCCCCGCTGCCCGCAACTACTTCCTCGGCCGCTGGGAAGCACCCCTGCCCACCTCGCCCGTCTGCAACGCCCGCTGTCTCGGCTGCATCTCTCTGCAACCTTCAGGCTGCTGCCCCGCCACCCAGGAAAGAATTACCTTTGTGCCACACGAAAAAGAAATCGGGGAGCTGGCAATTCCCCACCTGGAAACCGCCGATAACCCGATAGTCAGCTTCGGCCAGGGTTGCGAAGGAGAGCCGCTGCTCCAGTCTCAGGTCATTGAAAAGGCGATCCGATTGATTCGCAGCAGGACCTCCCGGGGGACCATCAACCTCAACTCCAATTCCAGTCTGCCGGATCAGGTGCTGCGACTCGCCGAGGCAGGCCTCGACAGTATCAGGGTGAGTCTCAATTCCGTCCAGGAAACCTACTATCATCGCTACTATCGTCCCAATAACTATAGCTTCAGCGATGTTGCACGCTCGGTAGACGTCATGAAGGATGCCCACCGCTTCGTCTCGCTCAATTATTTTATTCTGCCCGGTTTCACCGATTCGCCGGAAGAGTACGAAGCTCTCTGCAACTTCCTGCGCCGCCATTCCCCCGACTTTATCCAACTGCGCAACCTCAATATGGACCCTGAATGGTACCTGCGCAGCCTGGACTTTCCCAAAGACTCCCAGGCGATCGGCATCCGCCGATGGCTTGCTCTCATCCGGCAAGAATTTCCGTCTCTCAAATTCGGGTATTTCAATCCGCAAGTTACGTCACCGACTGAGAGCGGACAAAGCGCTTCGTAGAATATACTCCCCGAATTTTGCGTTGCTTTTTTTGGTAAATGGGATATTGTTTCATTTAATAAAGCTTATCAATCATCACTTCTGGAGCACTATCTATGGAACAGTTGCCAAATATGCGTTTGACGACGCAACGCCAGATCATCCTTGAGGAGTTGGGCAAAGTAACTTCCCACCCGACTGCCAACGAAGTGTACGATATGGTACGAAAACGACTGCCGCGTATAGGACTCGGGACAGTCTACAGGAATCTGGAACTCATGGCCGACAGCGGGATTATCCTGAAACTCGAGGTGGGCGGCACGCAAAAAAGATTCGATGCCACCGTTGCCCCCCATTACCACGTGCGTTGCACTTTCTGCGGCAAGGTAGACGATATCGACATAGAAGTGCAGAACAAGATCAACCAGATTGCCGAAACTGCCAGCGACTACATGATCCTTGGTCATCACATTGAATTCTCCGGAATGTGCCCAAGATGCTCTGAGGAGAAAAAAGCCACATCTCTCCATTAAAAGACAGATCCCAACCAGAGAAAATAATAGGGGAAAAGACTCGATCAATGAGAGTCTTTTCCCCTATTATTTTTTTATTGTAGAGATTTGCCTTACTTCTTGCCGGCAGGAAAAAGGATCTTGCAGAATCTTCTTTTACCGACTTTGATCAGCATCTCCCCCTGCGAGGTGGCTTGGGGCGAGACCATAAGGTTGAGGTCGCCGGCTTTCTCGCCGTCGATCGTTACCGCCCCCTGTTGGACCATCCTCCGGCCTTCAGAGGTCGAACTTACCAGACCGGCATCCAGCAGGAGTTGAGGTAGCGCTACGGGTTCGCCGGAAGTGCAGACATATTCAGGAAGATCGTCCGGAAGACCACCCTTCTTGAAAACTTTTTCGAAATTTTCTTCGGCCGCAAGAGCCAGTTCCTGGCTGTGAAAGCGGGCGGTCAGTTCCCGTGCCAGTTGCTTTTTGGCTTCTTTCGGATGTATTTCGCCCGATTCGACCTTTCCCTTCAGGGCGGCAATCGCGCTGCTGCTAAGATCGCTCAGCAGGGAGAAATACCTGAACATCAGATTATCGGAAACCGACAGCACCTTGCCGTAGATATTGTCGGCGGATTCAGTAATGCCGATATAATTGCCAAGGGACTTGCTCATCTTATTGACCCCGTCCAACCCCTCCAGGAGCGGCATGGTCAGGACCACCTGCGGTTCCTGTCCGCGCGAGCGTTGCAAATCTCTGCCCATCAGGACATTGAACAACTGATCGGTGCCCCCCAGTTCCACATCGGCATGCATGGCCACGGAATCATAGCCCTGGATCAGGGGATAGAGAAACTCGTGGATTGAGATGGGCCGCCCGGAATCGAACCGGTTGCGAAAGTCTTCCCGCTCCAACATCCTGGCCACGGTCAGTTCGGATGCCAGTTTGATCATGTCGATCGAGGTGAGCTTACCCAGCCAGGTACTGTTAAAGACCACCCGGGTTTTTCGCGGATCAAGGATTTTAAATACCTGTTCCTTGTAAGATTCGGCGTTCTGCGCCACCTGTTCGACGGTAAGCGCTTTTCGCGTTTCCGACTTGCCGGTAGGATCGCCGATCATGCCGGTGAAGTCACCAATGAGAAAATAGATATCGTGACCGAGATCCTGAAAATGCTTAAGTTTCTGCAGCAGGACCGTATGACCGAGGTGAAGATCGGGCGCCGTCGGATCAAAACCAGCCTTAACCTTCAAGGGAATGCCGGTCTCCTGGGATTTTTTGAGTTTTTTAATCAGTTCCTCGCGGGAGATGAGATCGACAGCCCCCCGCTCAATCAGTTCCAGCTGTTCCTCAAGTGAAGCCATAGTCGTCTACCGGTTCCTTTTGCCTGTATTCTATTTTGCGTATTCGACGGCACGGGTCTCCCTGATCACGGTCACCCGTATCTGTCCGGGATAAGTCAGTTTATTCTCGATAGCCCTGGCGACATCCTGGCTGAGCAGGGTTGCTTCGTCGTCCTTGATTTTGCTGGAATCGACAATGATCCGCAGATCGCGGCCTGCCTGGATGGCGTACGATTTCTCCACTCCTTTGAATTCATTGGCTATACTTTCGAGATCTTCAAGGCGTTTAACATAGCTCTGCAGCATTTCCTTCCTTGCCCCGGGCCGGGCGCCGGACAGCGCATCCGCCGACTGTACAAGGATATCGATCACACTCTGAGGCGGCTGCTCTTCGTGATGGGCACCGATGGCGTACACCACCTCCTCCGGCTCACCGTACTTCTTGGCCAGGTCACGGCCGATAATGGCATGCGATCCCTCCACCTCATGATCGACAGCCTTGCCGATATCGTGCAAGAGTCCGGCCCGCTTGGCCATCTTCACATCAACCCCCAGTTCCGAGGCCATGATGCCGCAGAGGAACGAAACTTCCAGGGAATGCTGCAGGACATTCTGGCCGTAACTGGTCCGGTATTTCAACCGGCCAAGCAGATTGATAAGTTCGACATGCACCCCGTGCGCGCCGACATCGAAGGTTGCCTGCTCGCCGGCCTCACGCATGGTGATTTCCAGATCCTTGGTAACCTTTTCAACAACTTCTTCAATTCTGCCGGGATGTATCCGACCATCGTTGATGAGCTGCAGCAACGCCTGCCTGGCAACTTCCCGCCGCACTGGGTTGAAACCGGACAGGATAACCGCTTCCGGGGTGTCGTCGATGATGATATCGATTCCGGTCGCCGCCTCGATAGCTCGAATGTTTCTTCCCTCGCGGCCGATGATCCGCCCTTTCATTTCATCGTTCGGCAGCGGCACCATCGATACCGTCCGGTCGGCGACATAATCGCCGGCATAGCGGGAGATGGCGAGGGCGAGAATATTCTTGCCCTTTCGATCCGCTTCCATCTTCATCTCGTTTTCTATCCTGGAAAGCCTTCTGGCCGCATCCATCCGCGCCTCGCTTTCCAGGGTGTCCATGAGCAGTTTCTTCGCCTCCTCCTGGCTGATTCCGGCTATCTTCGACAATTCGGAACGCTTTTGGTCGACCAGCTCCTCGATCTCTTTGTGCTTGTGCGTCAGTTCGATTTCCTGCTGGGCAACACGCCGTTCAACCCCGAGAAGTTCCGTCTGCTTGCGGTCAAAACTGTCCCACTCCCGCTTCAGACCTTCCCTTTTTCGCTTCAGTTGTCGCTGTTCGTCCTTCAGTTCCTCTCTTTCCGCCTTGAGTTCTTCCTCCAGCGCCTGCTTGACCTGGAACGCGGCCTCCTTGCTTTGCAGAAGAGCCTCTTTCTTCAACTGCTCGGCTTCGGTAATGGCATTTTCGATAATTTGTTTGCTTTGGATCTTGATATTCTTCTGATGTCCCTCTACTACTCGCTTCCGCCAAAAAAAGCCTAGCAACACGCCGAGGAACACGCCCAAACAGATGAGAATATATGGAGAATTCGCAAATCCCATAAAAGTATCCTATCGTGGTGACGACTGACAGGACAGAAGGGATGGCAGTGGGAGACAAAAAACGATAGGGTTGGATAGATAAAAAATAGGGATACCCCCTATTCGCACCACTCAGGGCTGCAGTCAGATACCGTAAGCTTCCACTCTGTCATGGCATCTAGCCGGCGATCCTTCCCCAGGTACATCAAGTCCCCGAGAAGCAATAGGCCATAACTCGCACCAAGTCACCGACCTTTGCAGCCTTCGCAGCTCTAAACAGCCCCTTGGCGACACTCCGCAAGATATTGCGGAGCCCCTCACAAGATGAAACCGAACAATCAGTAAATCGCTCAGATAAAATGTACCAGTAGATACGAAATTCCTATATACCGCTCCCGAAAGGAGTTATTCCACTTGTAAATGTGAGAATAAGTTAATCCAGATCACCACCTTTTGTCGATTCATCTGGAAGAGTATCTAAAAAAGCAGTCCTGCTTCCCTGTATTCGTTCTTCGTTCCGACAGCACCTTCCTGCTGAAGTCAATCTTCTATTATATGTTTGACCGGAATGAAGCCTGCCACGGCCTCACACCGGATAGTAAAAAACACAGGCCACCCCCACAAGGGGGATAAGTACCTTCACGAAATCTTTCATAAAAACGGGAAATGAATTTCTAAGGTACTCAACAACTCTGCCTGAAAAGATCTTCCCCACACTGCCGTGTCACCAGGAAAGTTAAACCTATAGAAATAGGTGGGCACCTCATAACCACTTCAGGAAATTCGTCAAACGATTTTCCTTCGCTGATCAGCGGAGCTGCCCTTTTTATGGGAGTTGGCTCAACACACACTGAAGATCACCAACAGTGCAGGGAGATATTTTATTTCACATAAACAGGTGTTACTCTTAATAATCCGCAATAAGTACCTGAAAAATGCCATCACTTGTCCAAAGTATAGCAAACTTTCCGACAAACGAAAACAATTTCCGATGGGGCAGCGGTTATTCAACCAGCAACTTCGCTCTAATATCTTCGTTCAGCCGAAGAATCCTCTCTTCCGAGTCTCTCTTATATTCGGCATGTTCCTGTTCCAGCTTGACATATCTGGAAGCGATATTCAAACAGGCCATGATTGCCACTCTGCCGACCGGAAGAGTTCCGGTTTTCTGGCTCGGTCCGGTTTCGAGCAGCTGACGAACGAGTGAAAGAATAGACTGCAATTCTTCATCCGAGGCAGCGGTATAGAATTTATATTCCTGCCCCAACAGCTCGAATGTGACCATTCTTTCATTTTCCGCCATACCATCCCTGCCCCTCGTCGGCTACCTGCTCAACTTCGATTATCTTTGGGCGCCGGTCAGGGAAAACAGATTGTGCTGCACCCTTACTTCCTCTTCGCCGCGGGAGTGAGCGGCGAGTTCTTCTATTTCCTCCTGAACTTCGTAGTCATCCAGCTCCGATTCCTCGGTTTCGCTGAAGTCTTCTGCAGGTGCAGGAGGCTCCGCTACCTCCGCAGCTTGATCAAGACCCTTTTCCCATTCCTCAATCTGTTCGACGAGTTTGCCCACTCTTTGACCTATCTCACCCCGTTCCGCTTCTTCGGTAGCCAGTCTGTTCTGCAATTCTTCGATCTGCTGGTTACGCTCGTCGAGTTGCTGCACCAGTATGGCCTTTTCCGCCCGCAGTTCGGAGAAATTCGTTAATAGTTTTGCCACAAAACGTTCAAGCCGCTGAAGCTCGCTTTCCTGCCCCATATTCGTTTTACTCCTTCATTGTATGAGTCTCCCTCCGGCAACCGGCAGAAACGCAGATATCTGCATCGAAGCGGTAAACCATCAGGAATTTCCAGTTGGCTGCAAATTCTAAGCTGAATATACCATGCGTCATGGACACCGCAACCTCAATCAGAATCGCGAATAGCTCCAGCTGATCGGGTGTGCGTTTTCATACGGCATGAACCCGTGAAAGATTCGAGGATCATCATCGAAAACGAGAGGCAGAAAAAATCTGTCTCCCTCCCACATCGGCAGCTTGAGCAGATCGTCCACATCGACCCAAACCAGATCGCCC
>MGTI01000101.1:11010-16687 GCA_001799365.1 Desulfobacterales bacterium GWB2_56_26
CTGTAAACCGCTCGACCCGATAAATAAATCCCAGCCAATTCTCGCCGTGCGGGCCGAAGCCGGTCCAGTTGATCGTTCCCCGCAACACCGCCTTCTCGCACTCTATATTTGCCTCTTCCAGTATTTCCCTGACAAGACACTGGTAGATATCCTCGTCCGGCAGCATCTTGCCGCCGAGCCCATTGTATTTGCCAAGATGCTGGTCGTCGGACCGTTTGTTCCGATGAACGAGGAGCGTTTGTTTGCCGTCCGCCGACAGGATATAACCAAGTGTGGCGATTATTGGTGTGTACATTGCTGTTCCCATATTTTATTGGCGATGCGATTATACATATTCCGCTGCTGTCTCTCTTGTGATATAAATATACAGATACTCTTTTGCTGCATCCGTAAAAACCAATTCAACTCCGTCGCAAAGATAATGGCTCCAAAACCCGTCAGTTTCCCAAACATACTGAAAATGTTGCTTTTCAGCTACACTTTGTGGTGGTCGCTCGCTGCAGCGACAGAGTGTCTCGCTGGGACTCAGGATACCGAGAATTTTCCCCTCTATCCGGCTATCAAAAACAATGTTCAGTTCTGGGAAAAGATCTATGGTCACTATTCTTTAAAGCAGGCAGTTATACATGACTCGGAGGATTTATCAAAGGTCTACGAAGTGATCCCGCTTCTCGACCGGGACCTGCCGGGCTCCCGACGCCCCAATGAAATAGCCGAGCGACTGGCCAAGGAAAAATACCAGGCCATTCTCACCAGGCTTGCCCAGCAACCACCCTCTACCGCTGAAGAAAAAAGAATCGCGGCGCTTTTCACCGGCAGGAACTGCAGTCAGGACATGGCCCGGGCCGCCCAAAACGTCCGTAGCCAATGCGGCCAGAAGGAAAGATTTCTCGCCGGCGTCGTCATCTCCGGCACCTATATGAAGGAGATCAAGAGGATCCTCCGCTCCTACCACTTGCCGGAAGACCTTGCCTACCTCGCCCATGTCGAATCCTCCTTCAACACCCGGGCGTATTCCAAAGTCGGCGCAGCCGGCCTCTGGCAGTTCACCCGAGCGACCGGAAAACGGTACATGAACATAGACTACGCCGTGGACGAACGCCTGGATCCCATCCGCGCCACCTATGCCGCAGCCAAGTATTTGCAGAACAGCTATCGCTCGCTCGAAAACTGGCCGCTGGCCCTCACCTCCTACAATTATGGCCTGCCCGGCATGGTGAGAGCAGCCAGGGAACTTGGAACCTATGAAAGAATTTTTCAGAATTACAATAAAGGCTATTTCAAATTCGCCTCAAAAAATTTCTATTCCGAATTTCTCGCAGCCCTCAAGACGGCAAAGACACTGGAAGCAAGCGGCAGCGTTAAGCTCGCCCCCGAACTGAACTGCCACTATCTCAACCTCCCGGGATATGTCCATATAAAGGAGATAGCCAAGCACTTCGGGATCAGCGCCGCAACCGTCAAAGAACTTAACCCGGCGCTGCTGTCACCGGTGGTCGACGGCGAAAAGCATATCCCCAAAGGGTACAGCCTCCGCCTGCCCGGTGGAAATCAGATCAAGCAGCAAATCGCCTCACTTTCACCCGCCGTCTTCAAAAGCAAACAGCGAGCCAGTCAGTACCATAAAGTGCAAAAAGGCGATACTGTCAGCAGCATAGCCCGACTGCACGGTGTTTCCGCAAAAAGCCTGATGCAGGCCAACAATCTCGATAAGTCTGCAAAACTCCACATTCGACAAGACTTGGTGATTCCGGGCAAAAAAGCACCCACCGTTGGGGATATTAATACCGGCGGGAAGAGAAAAACGGTGCTGAATTTGACACCCGACGGCAAACCGGGAGCCGGGGACTCGGCCGCACCTCCTCTCATCGCCAGCCAAGAAACCACTCCGGGTTGATTGCACCGCAAGTTACGCGTGCTACCATGGAGCTCTCGCTCAAACTGCCGCGCCAGGGAAGCCTCGCCTGCCGTTACACGATACCGCAGCAACCGACCTTTCGCTGTCGCGTGACCGGCCCACCCATATTGCTTTTTCTCTCCAAAGGTAAAGGAATGAAAATGGATATTACCCAAAAAATACAGGAATTGAAAAACCGGCCGGACTTTGTCGACAACGTAGGGATGATTCTTATCCACAACGGTGTCGTTCGCGGCTGGTCGAGAAACGGCAAAGTGAATGTCGAAGCCCTCGAAGTTTCTCCGGATCATGGAAAAATCGCAGCATTGCGCGAGGAATATCTCCAACACGTCGGCATCTTTGAAATTATCATCGAAGCACAGCAAGGAATCCTGCGCCCCGGCGACGATCTCCTGTACATCGTTGTCGCCGGAGACATTCGGGAACATGTCAAACCTGTCCTGGCCGACCTGCTGGAGAGGATAAAGTCCGAAGCGGTGGTCAAGAGAGAGATTGTTGCCTAGGAGCCTGTCGGATTATGCCCTTTTTACCCATCTCTTCGTTAAACTCGAAAAAATTATCCTCGGAATATTAAGTATATGCCTCCGGTAATTTTTTCGGGTTTGCCTCGATCTGAGAAAAAATTGCTATAATCCGACAGACTCCTAGGAGGCCCACAGAATCCGATAGAAATGCCAACACTCCTGTACTATTGAATATTTCTCCACTATAATTGCAGAAACTGCAGTCCGGGATGTTCTCTTACCAACAGCAACCATCCGGAATTCTTCATGCCCCCTGCCCAAGAGTTTATAAAAAAGTTCCAAGATATCCATCCATTGCCACATATCGTGACAACCCTCTCGCGCCTCATTGCCGACAGCGAGTCGACCATGAAGGATTTCGAGGACGTCATAAAAATGGATCCGATCCTGGTAAGCCGGCTGCTGCGTCTGGTCAACAGCCCTTTTTACGGCCTGACCCAGACCGTCGATTCGATCGGCCGGGCGGTGGCCTTTCTGGGCATGAAAAACCTGCACAATCTGGTAGTGGCCGATGCCCTGAAGACCATCTTCGTCTCGCGGGATACCAGCACCGTTTTTTCCAAAAAACGTTTATGGCTCCACAGCGCCGCCGTCTCCATCTGCAGCAAAATGGTGGCGGAAAGGATTTTCGGTATCAATGGCGACGACGCCTTCCTCTGCGGCATCCTTCATGATTTCGGCTTGCTGGTGGAGGAACAGGTGGCAACGGAAAAATTTCACCGGATCTGCACCACCTGCAACAACTCCGCAGCCCTTATTGCCATGGAGCGGCAGGAGTTTGCCACAGACCACTGTGAAATCTGCTACAGCATGACGCTTGACTGGAATATGCCGATTACCATTCAAGAGGCAATCCGGGACCATCATCTGCTCTCCACCTCCGTCACGCCGTCCTGCCTCACGGGCATCCTGCAGATTTCCGAATATATTGCCAGTCAGGCAGGCCATGCCACCCTGCCCGATATGACCGCGCAGATATCGCCGCCACTCCTCGACCACCTCCAGGCGAATATGGACGAATACACCGTACTCCTTGAAGATCTGCCGGATGAAATGGCCAAGGCCCAGTCGATTTACGGATAGGATCGCCGATGACCACCCTGTTCAACATGGCCGCCTCCCCGGCTGCCCTGATCAAGGACCTGCTCCTCTATCTGCAGGAGACTCTTCCGGATATCGCCGTTCTCGCCGTCACCGATGAAGGACAGCTCATTCCGGAAGAAGGTCTTGCCGGACTCTCGAAAGAGGCGATTGCCGAGCTGGTCGATCCCGTTGTTCATGTCTCGCACGACAAAGGGATGTGGTTCTCCTCCGACAAAAAGTACCTGAGCCTTGCCGTACCGTCGATGCTGTCGACGCTTCTTTTGGCCACGGATCACCGGAATTTCAGCCCCGATGGGCTCTCGCGTCTCATGACCCTGGCCCTCAGGAGCTATCAGGATCACAAAGAAAACAAACAGCTCCACAAAAAAATTATCATCCAGAGGAATCAGTTCACCCGCAAATTTCAGGTCCTGGAAACAAAACACCAGGAGATGCTCGAAGAAGCTCAACGCAGCTACAGAATGGTTCACGAGCAGCAGGAACTCTACTCGAAGACCCTCAAATCGGAGATTGAAAGCCAAACCAAAGAACTCCGCAAATCGAAAATGGCCGCCGAACAGGCGAGTATCGCCAAAAGCCAGTTTCTCGCCTCCATGAGCCACGAGATCCGGACTCCGATGAATGGCGTCATCGGCTTTACCGATATGCTGCTCGCCACTGAACTCGACAACGAGCAGAAGGATTTTGCCCAGACGATCAAGCGCAGCGGAGAATCGCTCCTGGGACTGATCAACGATATCCTTGACTTTTCCAAGGTGGAAGCCGGCCAGATGTCCCTTGAATACATCGACTTCGACCCGGAAATTACCGCCCACGACGTCTGCGAACTTGTCAGGCCGCGGATTATCGGCAAACCCATCGAGGTGCTGTGCCGTATCGAGGACAATCTTCCCGCCAATGTCAAAGGCGATCCGGGCAGATTCCGGCAGGTGCTCGTCAACCTCCTCGGCAATGCCGCCAAATTCACCGAACGGGGCGAGTTGGAGTTAAGCCTCGAAGTACACGAGGAGAATGAAGAAACCATCACACTGCTCGCCAAAATACGCGATACGGGCATCGGCATTCCGGACGACCAACTCTCGACAATTTTTGAGGCCTTTAAGCAGGCGGATGGCTCGACGACCAGAAAATACGGCGGCACCGGCCTCGGTCTGTCGATCTGCAGGCGAATCGCCGACCTGATGAACGGGGAAATTCGGGTTGAATCCACGGTCGGCAAAGGCTCCACCTTCTTGTTCACATCGGTGATGCGGAAGTCGTCGCAGCAAACGTCGCACCGCCCGGCGGCAGAAAACCTGAAAGGAATAAAAATCCTCGTGGTCGATGACAATCGGGCCAACAACGAGATCCTGAAAGGCATTCTCGGCAAAGCCGGCATGGAAGTGGTGACCCTCACCGACAGCACCGCGGCGATACCCGAACTCTTCCGGGCGGAACAGCAACATGTGCCATTCCAGCTTGCCATTCTCGATTTGCAGATGCCCGGCATTTCCGGCTTCGATCTCGCAACCACGATCCGCACGTCCGGGCTCGCCAACCGGGCAATCCCTCTTCTTGCCTATACCTCCTCCACGGAAAGGGTCGCGCAGAAGTGCCGGGATGCCGGTTTCACCGCATTTCTCACCAAACCTGCGCGTCGCGACCTGCTCCTTCGCACCCTCTCCCGCATTCTCGGCGCGGAAGACGGCATCCAGGAGAAACTGGTGGAGAAACCATTCGTTACCCAGTATTCGGTCCGGGAAGAGCTCAAACAATCGGTGCGGCTGATCCTGGCCGAAGACAACCCGGTCAACCAGAAACTGGCCATGGTAATGCTCACCAAGGCCGGCTACAAGGTGACCGTGGTGCCGAACGGTCGGGCTGCGGTGGAAACATTCCTCGGAGCGCCCGACGATTTCGATATGATTCTGATGGATATTCAGATGCCGGAGATGGACGGCTACGAAGCCACCCGGCAGATTCGCCGGCTTGGCTATACGGAAATACCGATCGTTGCCATGACCGCCAACGCCATGAAAGGCGACAAGGAACTTTGTCTCGAAGCCGGCATGAACGATTACATCTCCAAACCGATCAAAAGAGAGATCGTCTTTCAGATCCTCGAAAAATGGCTTCGTATCCACAGCTGATA
>MGTI01000102.1:0-4418 GCA_001799365.1 Desulfobacterales bacterium GWB2_56_26
TCACGTTTTCATATCATGATGTTCCGGTCAGCTTGTGTTAGCCGACAGAATAGCTCCCTGGTGAATCATCCTGCCCTGCTTGCAATATGGGCAGACCAGGATATCTCTGCCAGTTAAGCGAAGCATTTTTTCCTGGGTGGTCTCCTTGCCGATATGCCAGATCCTTATCGCCTTGCCGATCAATCTTCGGATTAACAGCACCGCTCTCCCCTTACAGGAATTGGCAAGAAAGCCGTAATATCTGATCTTCATGAACCTGAAAGGCAGGACATGGAGCAGAAAACGGCGAATGAATTCTCCGACACATAGCGTCATCTTTTCGGTTTTATGGTCCATTTGCCGATCTTTATATGTGAATGTCACCTTTCCATCATTTATTGCTTTGATCCTGTGGTTGCTGATGGCAATCCTATGGGTGTAGCGGCCAAGGTATTCCAGCACCTGCTC
Source organism: Desulfobacterales bacterium GWB2_56_26 (assembly GCA_001799365.1). Taxonomy (GTDB): domain Bacteria; phylum Desulfobacterota; class Desulfobulbia; order Desulfobulbales; family Desulfocapsaceae; genus Desulforhopalus_A. The sequence continues at coordinate 448 of MGTI01000102.1, forward strand.
CGGGCCGGCAAACGGCTTCTTGGCATAAACAATCCAAGTCTGCTCCCTGGCCAGGCGAAAAAGTTCGTCACTCTGTTCCGGCAACTGCAGCTTCATAAGCCTTGCCGAGATCATCGTCAGATATTGGTTCTTGAATTGCTTGGCAAGCGATTGGACCCGAAACAGAAATTTCTCATTACTTGGTATCCAGCGCCTGCCATCCAGGGAAAGAACCCCTGCAGGGATAAGACAATGGATGTGGAAATGATCCACCAGGGTCTGGCTCCAGGTATGGAGAATTGTCAACAAGCCTGGCTTTCCTTCAAGCTTCCAACTGGGATCGGCGGCAAAAGCAAACAGTGTATTCCTGACTGCAGCAAACAGACAGTCGAGCAATACTTTACGGTTGGCAAGAATGAGAGGATTAAGGACATGAGGGACGGTGAACACCATATGAAAATAGCCGCAGGGCAGCAGTTCTTGCTTGCGATTGTCCAGCCACTCTGCCTTAGTCATGGCCTGGCATTTTGGGCAATGTCGGTTGCGGCAAGAGTTGTAGCAGTTCCTGACGGTACCGCATTTCTCGCATATCTCGGAGTGGCCGCCAAGTCGTGCGGTCCGGCAACTGGTTATCGCCGCCATGACCTTGCGCTGATTTAGGTTAATCACATGGCTTTTTCGGTACTCTTCTCCGTAAAGACGGAAAATGTCGGCAAGTTCATGCTCCGGTCTCATGGCCTAACCTCCTCGAAGAGACTATCCAGGGGGCTCTTGATACACCTGACCTTTTCCGGACTCATATGGAGGTAAACACTGGTCGTTTCCATTTTGGCGTGACCAAGCCATTTTTTGATCACGAAAATTTCTACGCCCTGGTCGCACGCATGGGTTGCGAAACAGTGCCGCAAGGTATGAATACCCCGCCCTTTGGTGACTCCGGCCTTCTCCGCTGCCTGGTTGTACACCCTCTGGGCGGTGGAAATGGTGATATGCTTGCTTTTATCCGGTCCCGGAAACAGCCACTTTCCTGGTCTGTATGCCTGCCAATACTGGCGCAGCAGTTCCAATCCTGTCTGGGGCAGGATGGTATATCGGTCTTTCCGGCCTTTGGCCTCTTCCACCCTGATCATCATTCGTGAGGAATCTATGTGCTCCGGCCGAAGTTTAACAACTTCGCTCACCCGTAAGCCGGACCCATAAACGACATGCAGTAAGGTTCGGTGCTTCAGGTTTGAGTGGGCGTTAAGAATGGCCCGGACCTCCTGTTGACTCAAGATCCTGGGGAGCTGTCTGGAGCGAGGTCTGCGGGGGATCGAAAACTCGGCTTCACTCCGGCCTAAATAACCCTGGTAGTACTTTTTCAGACCGCAGAAAAGCACGTTGCAGCTGGCCCAGGCCAGCTTCTTTTCCTGAATGCAAAACAGCAAGTAATCCTGGATCTGATCGTTAGTCAGTTCGGCAGCCGGCCGCTTGTGAAAGGCTGATAATGCCGATACTGCCCCCAGATAGGCTTCGCGTGTTTTCGGCGAAACTCGCTGTAAATTTAAGTAATCTTCGAAACTGTGCTGATTCTTCCTCGTCATAATGCCGCCTCCATAATGGTTACGGGCAACCGATAGAGTCACCCTATAGAGGTAGCTTATAGGCAATAGCCTGAAAATGATCGAGAATACTTCTTCGGTAGGCCAGGTTGAAGCTTGCTGTGGAGGGTTTTCTCCGCGTAGCGGTTTAGTTCAACTGGCAAATTTACTTAGTATTCATGTTGTTTTCACCAAAGGAATTGGGCTTTCGAGACTCTGCTGACGCGGCTTTTCTGGAAAAATCGCCTGTTATGCTGCTGCGGCACTAAGTATTAATCAACCGATTAGAAACAGATATCTGGTATAATATCAATATGATTGGTAGTACGGATTTTGGAAATCTGGCTCGATTGGAATGAAAAGTGAAGATTAGTTTGGGCAGGTTTCAGGATGGAAAACATTGTGTGTTGATCCCCGGCCGCTGTTCCAGGAGATGGGAGCCTTCGAAACCCGAGCGGTCACGTTTTCTAGAAGCGCCTTGAAAGCCCGCTCGTCCATGGCGGCGATATTCAAGCCGCGGGCTTCTGTGAGTTTTCCGCCGCCGGGATCAGCTCCTGCGACCAGATAATCGGTTGCGCCGGAGAAGGTTGAGGCGACCCTGGCCGAGGCCTCCCGCCGCTCGCTGGGCCTTGGCGCGGGTAAAACTCTACGCCTGCCGGTAAAGACAAAGGAATTTCCGGCGAGCGGCGTACGTTCGGCTCCGACCGCCGGCCCACCTCCCCGACCTGATCGCCCGACCCGGGGTCGGGCGATCAGGTCCGCACAGTTTGCTTGCTCGCTGTTGTAAAGGGCTTGAAATCAACCGCTTGTGGTTTTTCAAGCTGCATTCAAAAAGGATTGCTTTCTTCATAGGGTCGCTCCGGGCACCAAAGAAAACCGGGGATGGTGCACAGAGTGCACCATCCCGAGCTGCACCTTCCTTCACCTTTTGGGCAGGGGACTTCACTTCGTCCGCAGGATGAAAAACTCCCGCAGCCGGGGCAGATCGTAAGTATTGATCACATCTTCGGGCTCGATCCAGCCGCGGCGAGCCTGATCAACCCCCAGGCGCATGAAGCCGAACTCCATGGTGTTGTGGGCATCGGTGGAGATGGCGATCTTGACTCCCATCTCCTTGGCCATCCGGCAGTGCAGATCGTGCAGATCGAGCCTGTCCGGCTGGGCGTTGATTTCCATGACACAGCCGGTATCGCGGGCCGCTTCGAGAATCCGCTGCATATCCGCCTCGTAGGGCCGGCGTTTGCCGATCAGCCGGCCGGTCGGGTGGCCCAGGATCGTGCACAGGGGGTTGTCCATGGCCCGCAGGATCCGTTCGGTCTGCCGTTCGAGGGGCAGGTGATGGTAGTAGTGGACCGAGCAGATCCGAAAATCGAGCCTCGCCAGAATATCGTCAGGCAGATCGAGGCTGCCGTCTTCCAGGATGTCGACCTCGATGCCCTTCAGCAGGGTGAAATCGTCCCCGAAGGTCTCGTTCAACCGGTCGATCCGGTCGATATGGGAGGCAAGGGCCTCAGCGTCCAGGCCGAAGGCCATGGTCACCCGTTTGGAGTGCTCGGTGATGCCCAGGTAGCGATAACCGCGGCTTCTCGCCGCTTCGGCCATGTCCGAAAGGGTTGCCCTGCCGTCCGTTGCGTCGGTGTGGGCGTGCAGATCGCCGCGGATGGCGGCAAGTTCAATCAGGCCGGGCAGTCTGCCTTCCTCGGCCGCTTCCAGCTCGCCGTTGTTTTCCCGAAGTTCCGGTTCGATATAGGGGAGGTCGACCTGGGCGTAAACCTCCTCCTCGGTCTCGCCGGCGAGTCGGCGATCACCCTCGAACACCCCGTACTCGTTGATCTTCAGCTGCCTCCGCACGGCTCGCTGGCGGACCGCTATGTTATGGGCCTTGGAGCCGGTGAAATAGTGCAGGGCCGCGCCGTAGCTCTCCGGCGGGACGGCCCTGACATCCACCTGCAGACCTGAGCGGAGAATCACCGTCGAGCGCGTAGTGCCCTGGGAAAGGACCTTCTTTACGCCGTCGTAGGAAACAAAGTGGGCCATCAAGGCTTCGTCAGCGTCGCAGGTCGCAAGGATATCCAGGTCGCCGACGGTTTCCTTGCGCCGCCGGAAGCTGCCGGCAACGGTGACCTGGCCGACCCCCGGAGCCTTGCGCAGGAAGTCGAGCAGATCGTCCGCCCGCTGTTCCGCCTCGTACAGCGTAAAGCGCTGTTCCTGGCCAGACCACTCTTCCAGGGCCTCCATGATGGCCTGTTCGATTTTTTCGCCGAACCGCTTGATGTCCTTTATTTTTCCTTCTTTCGCGGCGGTCTTCAGATCCTCGATGTTGGCGATGCCCAGCGCCTGCTGCAGCGCCTTCACCCGTTTCGGCCCAAGGCCCGGGATTTTCAGGAGCAGGGATAAGGCCGGCGGGGTTTT
>MGTI01000102.1:4426-4626 GCA_001799365.1 Desulfobacterales bacterium GWB2_56_26
GTTCCACCAGCTGGGGCAGGGAACCGGTCTCGACGATTTCCCGGATCTTGCCGGCCAGATCCTTGCCGATGCCGGGCAGTTCGGTCAGCGGTTCACCTGCCGATATCATCGCGGCAACCGGATGCGACAGATCGGACACGGTCCGGGCCGCGTTGCGGTAGGCCCTGACTCGAAAGGGATTTTCCCCCTCGATCTCCAGC
>MGTI01000102.1:4729-7658 GCA_001799365.1 Desulfobacterales bacterium GWB2_56_26
CGGAGAGTTTTCTTTCGACAACAGGAACACCACTCATTACTTTGCTGGGATTGAGATGGCCGAAATCCGCCTCCGGATATCGGATGAGCTGAAGGGGCAAACCTTGTATACGCCCGTTTTTGGGTCCCCGAGGGCGATCACAGGGATCGCCCCCACACACGCACCTGTCGAGCTCGAAGTATTCTATTTTATCATGAGCCTGCCTCACCTGCTGCTCGCCCTTTTGGCAAACTTTGCCTGGGGTTTGAATTTTATTGCCGGTAAAATAGGGGCCGATCAATTCCAGCCGCTGTTCTTCACCAGCATCCGCTTCGCCATGCTGCTCGTCCTGATGCTGCCTTGGTTGAAGCCGGCGCCTGGGTACACCTGGCCGCTGCTGCGGGTGGCTTTTCTGCTCGGGGTGGTCCACTTCGGCATGATTTTCATCGGCCTCCATGCCGGAGGCAATATCGCCTCGATTGCCATCACCACTCAGCTCTATGTGCCGTTCTCGGCCATCCTGGCAGCGATTGTTCTGCGGGAGCGCATTTCGCCGGTGCGAATTGTCGCCATTATCGTGGTGCTCTCGGGTGTCATAGTCATCGGCTTTGATCCGGTGGTGTTCAACCATGTCGATGCCATCCTCTGGGTGGCGGGCGCCGCCCTGGCCATGGCCATTTCCACTATCCTGATGCGGCAATGCCCCAATCTCGGAGTGCTCCGGCTGCAGGCCTGGATCGCGCTGGTGGCGTCCCCGTCGCTTCTGCTCCTCTCCCTTCTCTTCGAATCGGGTCAGTTGCAGGCTGTCCGCGAGGCCCGCCTCTTCGATTTCTGGACGCCGCTCTACTCCGCCGTCGGCGCCTCGGTAATCGGGCACGGGATCGTCTATCACCTCCTCGGGCGTTATCCGGTGGCAACCGTTACGCCGCTCCTGTTGCTCGCTCCGATCCTTGCCGCAATCTTCGGCGTGCTGTTCTTTCGCGACGTCATCGGCTGGAAGCTGGTGGTCGGCGGCGCCATGACCCTTCTTGGCATACTGATGGTGACTGTGTACCCCGATCAAAAGCGGCAGGACAGCGGGGGCCGCAGGAGCGATCACAAGGAGCCCCTGCACGAAGATTACTAACCGGAATTCTATTGCCAAAGGAACGCGAAGGCTATAGCGTAAAACTGTCGACCTGCACGCTGCCGTGCAGCAGGGCGGATGGTACTTTTTCCCCCGGTTTTCCGCCCTTTTCATCTTTTCTCTTTCCTGACCGAGGAACCATTATGAGTATGACTCTTGTTTTCACCTTGACCGGCACCGACCGGATAGGCATCGTCGATGAGATAACCAGAAGCTTTCTGGAGATCGGCGGAAATATCGAAGCCAGCCGGATGGCGCGACTCGGCGGCGAATTCGCCGTGATCATGCTGGTCACGCTGCCGGTTGATAAACAGTCTGCACTGGACCAGACCGTCGCCGATCTTGTCCGGCGCGGCTACAAGGTAACGACCACCGAAACAAAAGCAACAGGCGTCGTGAGTCACCGAGACTGGCGCCCCTATCGTCTCGAAGTAAGCGGGGCCGACCACGAGGGCATTGTCAATCGCATCGCCCATACCCTGTCCGAGCACGGCATTAACATCGAAACCGCCGATACCGACTCGAACCATGCACCGAACAGCGGCATCCTGCTCTTCAACATGCGGGCGCGGGTCCTCGTCCCCCCGCACCTGGACGAGGGAAGCTGGCGCCAGGCCCTCACGGACGCGGCCCAGGAACAGCACGTCGATATCGTCATCGAGCCTGCCCCGGAAGCTCTCTCGTAAAACCCGGTCGACGGCCGATACGCCGATACATTTGGCCATAGCACCTTGCCGGAGGCGCCAACGTCCCCTGTCGCCTCCGTGGCTTCGTACCTTCTCAAAAAGGTTTTTTTGCCCGCCCTTGTAAATTTGTCGACGGTGATATTCAATTTGAGTAGTGGCAAGGAATAAAGCAACCTGTCTCCAATCTCGCCCAACCAGGCTTCTTGTCGGTGTTCTCGACATGCCAACGGGGAATTCGTAGCCCGGAAGAGGAAACCATGATCAGGAAAGAACGAAAAAGAATCTTTACGGCCTCCGTGCGCACCGCACTGTCGGCCTTGCTGATTGTTGTCCTCCCGGCTTCGCTTGCAGTTGCCAAGTTGACGGACGCGGAGAGGCTTGAGATGAAAAAGAGGGTGCAGAAGGAGATCCAGAAGGGAGAAGTACCGGAAGTCAAGCCCGGCATGTCCTTCGAGGAGCGGTTATACATCCGCAAGAAGCAGCAGGCGCTGGAAAAGGAAAAGCAGGCACAGCCAGCGGTGCCGCAGCCTCCGGCCGTCCCACCTTCCCCACCGCCCAAGCCGCAGGAGCAACCCGAACGGAAACGGCATAAACCCGATTACCACACCCCCTCATACCGGCCCTTCGAGGACCGCTCCGACCGTTATCCCTCACGTGGTTACGACTGGCGGGAAGAGAGGTGCCGGCGGCTCTGGGGAGGCGCAGGCTACGAGTACCGTCGTTGCCTCGACGGCGAGGAGAAGTACCTCTACCCCGAGCTGTATGAGAAGAAGGAGACCACCATCGTCATCGAAAAGACCCCGGCACGGCCGCGGGTGGTGCCGTTCGTCGACCCGGACGGGCCGATGAACCTGCGGGCCGGCAGCTACCCGGTCTGGTATGGAGCCGAGGTGAGCGGGGAGGCGGTGGTCACCTCCCAGGACGCCTCCGGCAACACCCGAAACTTCCATCTGGTCGGGGTCAGCCCGGGCAGCAATCCGGATTTCATTTCTTCCTGCATCGCCGACAACCTGGGCGAAGGGACGATACGGATCAACGAGGTCGGTTCCGCAAGCGACTATGACGGGGCCGATGCCGAGGCGGTGGTCTTTTTCGGCAATCGTGTCCTCAACATCCAGGTCCTGGCCGCAGGCTGCGC
>MGTI01000103.1 GCA_001799365.1 Desulfobacterales bacterium GWB2_56_26
AGAGCGTGAAGATCTTCCTGCTGCAGACTACGACCGGTTTCCAGTGGGGGATGGATGACAATGCCCGCCCGCATATCGTCAGGCGAGATCTTGAACAATGGTTCAATTGAAACAACCGTTACCATCTCCGGCACATCCTGGCGACGAACTTTCTGAACTTTCGGATAGCCGGGAAGGGTTGCCACAATTCCATCGTCATCCTCCGATAATTTTGTATAATCACCGGGCTCAAGTGGTGCTTTTGTATAGCCTTTGGCGGCCAGGCGGTGGAAATTCGGAAAATTTGCGAGAAGCTGTCCTCCTTTGACAAATTCGGTTACCGGAATTTTATCGGTGGTGTAATCCTCGCCGATCTTCATAAGACTGGTGGCAAAGTGAAAGGTCGGTTCGACGATCTTTTTCTTATCGAATCCCTGGACCGCTGGCTGCTCGCTCATAGTGTTCTCCGTAAAACAATTGCTTGTTCTTGCATTACTGCCCTAAATCTATCATATCATATTGCATTCATGACATTAAATTTTTTTAATTGTCGTGCATGTTGGCTGGCTATTTAAAATGATTGGATGTGACGTGCTTGCCTGCGGAAATTGGATAATCGCTAGTGATGGCTGATACATCCGAGAGGAATTGCCAACCAATCTAATATGCTATGGAAGTTGCGAAAGTTTCTTCGACGAATGTATCGGTGCGGGAGAGATGAACAGTCAAACAAAAGCATATGTATGCGCCCTCATAACCGTGGGCCTTTGGTCGACCATTGCCAGTGCCAGCAAGCTCACCTTGCGCTACCTCAGTCCGGCGGAACTTCTTCTGTATGCGGCAGGAGTTTCATGTGTGGTTTTATTCACGGTAATCCTTGTCCTGAAGAAGTTGTCAAGCCTCAGCCGGTTGAACCGTAAAGATTGGCTCATCTCGTTGCAGTTCGGTCTGCTCAACCCGTTTTTGTATTATCTCATACTTTTTAAGGCATACGATCTTCTGCCGGCCCAGCAGGCTCAGATTATCAATTATACGTGGGCTATCACGCTGTCGCTGTTGTCAATCCCGCTGCTTGGTCAGCGGGTGGTCGGCATGCAGTGGCTGGCCATCGGTGTCAGCTACGTCGGGGTTCTGGTTATTGCCACCCGCGGGAATTTGTGGTCGATGCAGTTCGAAAACCCGTTTGGTATCGGCCTGGCCCTGCTGTCGACGGTTATCTGGGCGCTCTACTGGATTCTGAACACCAGGGATAAACGCGATCCGGTCATCGGTTTATTCTTAAATTTTGTCTGTGCCCTGCCATGGATCGCTGGCTATGTCTGGTGGACGGAGGGGATACGGCTGCCTGTCTGGCCTGGCCTGGCCGGGGCAGCCTACATTGGATTTTTTGAAATGGGGGTGGCTTTTGTTCTTTGGCTGATGGCTCTGAAACTAACCGACAATACTGCAAAAATTGCCAATCTCATCTTTATCGCCCCGTTCGCTTCGTTATTCTTTATCCATTTCCTGGTCGGCGAGGAAATTCATGCTTCCACCCTCGTCGGTCTTGTTCTGGTGCTGGGGGGACTGGCAATACAGAGTTTCTGCCGGCATGCTGGTGAACATGGCGACGATCTGTCCGGCGATTCATGAATACCAGGCTCTGCGGCTAAAAAGGCTGCCGATTTTGATCTTTCAGGCAATACGGCGTCGGTCCCGGCAACAGATTGCTATTTCTGCTCCGATTTCAGTACGGCGAGGAAGGCAGTTTGCGGAATATCGACGTTGCCCACGGTTTTCATCCTCTTTTTTCCTGCCTTTTGTTTTTCCAGGAGCTTCCGTTTTCTGGAGATATCCCCGCCGTAGCATTTGGCTGTGACATCCTTTCTCAACGGGGAAATAGTCGTCCTGGCGATGATGGTCCCGCCGATGGCGGCTTGGATGGCGATCTTGAACATCTGCCGCGGAATCTCTTCCTTGAGCATTTCACAGGCGTGGAGTCCTCTCGCCCGGGCGTTATCGCGGTGCACGAGTTGGGAGAGGGCATCGACATACTCACCGTTGACGAGAATGTCGAGTTTCACCAGATCGCTCTTCCGATAGTCGAGCATTTCATAATCGAAGGAACCGTAACCCTGGGTGACAGATTTCAACCTGTCATAGAAATCGTAGATGACTTCCGCCAGGGGCAACTCGCATTGCAGTTCGATTCGTCCCGGAGTGGGGTAGTGGAAGCTGGTATTTTCTCCACGGCGCTCAATACAAAGGGTCATGACTACCCCCATGTATTTCTCCGGCATGAGGATGGTGGCCTTGATAAAGGGTTCTTCGATTTTGACAATATGGGCAGGATTGGGGAAATGGGCAGGATTGTCGACATGCTTGACCGTGCCGTCGGCCAGATGAAAGATGTACTGGACCGAGGGAACCGTGAGGATGAGCGAGATATCGAATTCCCGTTCGAGACGTTCCTGGATGACTTCCAGATGAAGCAGGCCGAGAAAGCCGCAGCGGAAACCAAAACCGAGCGCAACGGACGAGTCCTTTTCGAAAGTGAGGGCGGCATCGTTGAGTTTGAGTTTTTCGAGAGCGGCCGCCAGATCCTCATAATCGTCGGTGCTGATGGGATAGAGTGACGAAAAGACCACCTGCTGCACTTCCTTGAAACCGGGCAGCGGGGATGCGGCAGGGGCATCGCGCAAAGTTATGGTATCGCCCGGCCTCGTATCCTGGACCGTTTTGATGCCGGCCAGGATGTACCCGACTTGTCCGGCTGAAAGCTGCTTTTGCGGTTCTTTGTGCAGCCGGAAAATGCCTACTTCATCTACCTTGTATTCCCTGCCGTTGGACATGAAGCGGATAACATCGCCCTGCTTGACTTTGCCGTTGATGATTCGCACCGAGATCAGGGTACCGCGGAACGAATCATAGTTGGCATCGAAGATAAGAGCCTGGAGAGGTGCCTCGGCATTCCCTTTCGGCGGCGGTAAATGTTGAACTATCGTTTCAAAGAGCTGAGGGATGCCGGTGCCGAGCTTGGCGGAGCAGAACTGGACCAGCGAGGCATCGAGACCGAGATCTTCCTCGATTTGTAAGGCAATCTTCTCCGGTTCGGCGGAAGGAAGATCGATTTTGTTGATTACCGGAATGATCTCAAGATCATTTTCCATCGCGAGATAAAGGTTGGCGAGGGTCTGTGCCTCGACGCCTTGGGCGGCATCGATAAGGAGTAAGGCCCCTTCGCACGAACTCAAGGCCCGAGACACTTCGTAGCTGAAATCCACATGGCCGGGCGTATCGACCAGATTAAGTGAATAGGTCTGGCCGTCTTTTGCCTTATACGGCAGACAGATCGTTTGACTTTTGATGGTAATTCCCCGTTCTCTCTCTATATCCATGGAGTCGAGCAACTGATCCTTGAACTCCCTGTCGCTGACTAGCTTGCAGTATTGAATCATACGATCGGCGAGAGTGGATTTGCCATGGTCGATATGGGCTATTATGCTAAAATTTCTAATATTTTTCATGAGTTGGTGGGGAATCAGCGATAGCGGGAAAAGCTGCTCAAGGTGATCGAATTGAGGGCAAATTCTTTTAATACTTAGCACATATCGATAGCGATGAAAATAAATTTTTCTCGATGGTACGAATTATGATAGAATGTGAGTTGATACATTATCTATCGGATTGCGCTCCTTTCGACCATAAAATGTTGCACTTTGCCATCGGTGGAGTAAGATAGAAATCTTTCCCAATTTTTCGGGCACATTTTCCGGAGAAAGATGTACATGAGCAAAAATACGACAAGCGATTCTGAAATAGAACTCGAACCATTGGATGATCCGGATCTCGAAACCGATCTTGGGGGTCTCGATAACCCCTATGAAAATCCTCTCGTTTCAGTTGATGATGATGAGAATCTGCCTGCCCTCAGCAATCCTGCGCTGCACCGATACCTGCAGGAGATTAGCCAATATGAACTGCTGACGAGAGAAGAGACCGACGAGCTGGCTATCCGGTTCCGGGAGCAGGGTGATCAGGACGCGGCCTACCGGCTGGTAAGTTCCAACCTGCGTCTGGTGGTGAAGGTTGCCATGGATTTCCAGAAATACTGGATGCAGAATTTTATGGATCTCATTCAGGAAGGAAATGTCGGCCTGGTGCAGGCAACAAAGAAATTCGACCCCTACCGGGGAGTGAAGTTTTCCTACTATGCCGCCTACTGGATCAGAGCCTATGTCCTGAAATTTATCATGGATAACTGGAGGTTGGTCAAGATCGGTACGACCCAGGCCCAGAGAAAGCTGTTTTTCAGCCTGAACAAAGAGCGGAAACTTCTCGAAGGACAGGGTTTCCAGGCCGAGCCCAAGCTGTTGGCCGAACGCCTCAATGTCAAAGAGCGGGAAGTCATCGAGATGGGTCAACGGATGGATAACTGGGACGTCTCCCTTGAAAGTCCGGTGCGATCGGACTCGGAGGACGAACAGAAGAATTTCCTGCCGAGTGAAGGGCCGGGCATAGAATCCACGGTCGCCGGCAAGGAGATTAAGGTTAAGCTCAACGCACTCCTCGATATTTTGAAGGACAAGCTCAACGACAAAGAAAAGATGATCCTTGAGCAACGGCTGTTGACCGATGAGCCGCTGACCTTGCAGAATATCGCCGATCGTTTCGAAATCTCCCGAGAGCGGGTCAGGCAGATTGAGGTGAATCTTCTGAAAAAAATGAAAAAGTATCTTGAAACAGAAATGCCTGATATAGTAGACTATTTTGATGGTGAGAAAATAGTCATAAGATCAGACTCTTAATCTTTCCTGTTGACTGCCCGATCGGGCGGTTTCGCTCCGCTCATACAACCCTTTACCCGTTACGAACATCATGAAAGTACCCCTGTTGGATCTTCAGGCGCAATTGGCATACCTGGGAGAGGACCTTATCGCAGCCGTTACCCGAGTAGTGAAATCGACACGATACATTCAGGGACCGGAAGTCGATGGGTTGGAGCGAGAGATCGCCGAATACTGTGGCACCAAACATGCGGTCGGGGTGACGAGCGGTACCGACGCCCTGTTGATCTGCTTGATGAGTCTTGGAATAGGGCCGGGAGATAAAGTAGTGACTTCTCCCTTTTCCTTTTTTGCCACCATGGGGGTGATCCTCCGGGTCGGTGCGACCCCTGTTTTCGCCGACATCGAGCCCGAGAGCTTCAATATCGATGTAGCGAAGACGGCAGAATTGCTGGAAGCCGATAAGGAAAAAAAGATAAAGGCCATTATCCCCGTTCATCTGTACGGACAATGTGCCGAGATGTCGGGGCTTCTCGATTTGGCGAAGAAATTCGAACTCGCAGTGATCGAGGATGCGGCCCAGGCGATCGGCTCGGAGTACCCCATGATTATCGACGGAAAAACCCACTTCAGGCGAGCCGGTTCGATGGGGACCGCCGGGTGTTTTTCCTTCTTTCCCAGCAAGAATCTTGGGGGGATAGGGGATGGCGGAATGGTCGTTACCAATGATTCGGAGTTTGCCGAGAAACTGGTGCTGATGCGCAACCACGGTGCTCATCCCAAATATTACCATAAACTTGTCGGCGGCAATTTTCGCCTGGATCCCATACAGGCTGCCGCCCTTCGGGTGAAACTTCCCCATCTGGAGCGTTGGCACAGGCAGCGGGGAGAGAATGCGGCGCGATATAACCATCTTCTTGGCGAGACGGACCTGCTCGACAAAGGGAAAGTGCGAACTCCGCCAAGCGTCTATTCGCAAACGACCGGAAGTGAAGGGAAGGGTAGAAACCTGCATATCTATAACCAGTATGTGTTGCGGGTCGAGCGGCGAAACGAGTTAAGAGACTGGCTGCTCCAAAACGATATCGGCTGTGAAATCTATTATCCGGTTCCCCTGCACCGGCAGGAGTGCCTTGGTGCTCTGGCTGACCAGTTCTCTTGCCCGATAGCGGAAAAAGCAGCAAACGAGACCCTCGCTCTGCCGATATATCCCGAATTGACTGGAGAAATGCAGGAATATGTAGTGAAGAAATTGGTGCAGTTTTATAACTGAGTGGGTTACCATTGGTGAATAAGCTGTTCCGGTCTGATGGCTCCCGGTCCATCCGTCATATTCTTCAGCTTTTCTTTGTTCTTGCCGGAATCTTCGCCCATAAGATGGAAAAACTGGTTTATGCCAACAAGGCTCCTGTCGGTTGCGCAAAAGGCTTCCGATTCTGCACTCTTCATTAGCCGATATGATATCCGCCAGACTGAAGACAGTCGCAAAAAAATGGGTAGTTCTGTTTGCCTGTCTTGTTTGCGCCGTGAGTCTCTTCCGTCTTGCCGGGTTCTTCACTCTGTCCTGCCAGGCCGGAGAAGGGATCGCTCCCGATCGAATCATCTCGGTGGTGGCGAGCGAACCGACGACGCCCGAATGGAAAGTTATTTGGGATAAAGCCCGAAACCTCGCCCGGAGGGAAGCCTACGGTCAGGCCGCCTCACTCTATTCGACACTTTTTCAGCTGAAACCGAATATAGAGGAAGCGACCTGGGAATATTGCAAGGTTCTGCTGAAAATCGAGAATTACGCCGCTGTAAAAAAGATCCTGCCGGGTCTTCTTGAAAAAACTCCCGACCGAAGCGAATATCTCTTTGCCGCAGGCCAGTTAGCGGTGCATGAAAAGGATTGGACCCTGGCAGCCAGATATTACGGCAAGGTGCTGGAAAGGGATCCGGCGGGCGAATTGGCCGATGGTGCTCTTGAAGGGTTGGCAAGCAGCCTGAAGGCTCAGGGAAGAAAAGAAGCTGCTTTTACACTTCTCGAACAAGTCATCGCCCGTAAGCCCCGGCGGATGGATTTGCTGCAGGAGGGGGCGTTGACCGCCCAGCAACTTGGGTACACCCATAAGGCAAGAAAGCTCTACGAAAGGTTGCTGGCGACGGAGAAGGTTGATGATCGAGTCATATTCTCGGCCGCCAATGCCTTTGATTCCCCAGGATATGAGCAAAAAAGCAGTCTGCTGTGGTCCGACTATCTGAAGAGTCACCCCGACTACCTGCCCTTCCGTCGAAAATTGGTCGATTACCATGTCAAAGCGGGCAATTACCAAGAAGCTATTCCACATATTGCTTATCTTGCCGAACACCTTGATAACAATGACGAATTCCTGCTGAAGGCGGGAACGGTGAATCTGCATCAGTTGCGGCGGCCGGACAAGGCGCTCGGTTATCTTGAACGGTACCTGAAAAAACATCCCGATGACATGGCCGTCAAACAACAGATTGTGGATATTCAAGCCATTCTCGCAAGAGAGCTGCTCTCCATTGTTGAAAACGATGGCGCCGAGTTACTCTGGAAGGATCTGACCGAGGTTACAGCCAACCGGGCGGCAATTTATCTTACGATGGCGGATCTGCTTGAACGGAAAGGATCAGACAAAAGCCTCCTGGAAGTACTGACTATTCTGCACCATAATTCTCCTGATAATGACGCGCTGTCCTGGCGTATTGCCTGTCAGTATTACCGCGGAGAACAGTACCGGCAGGCTTTCGGCTTTCTGCAAAAAGTCCACAATAAGGAAACGAAGACTAAGGCATATTATGCCATGCGCGGAAAAACAGAAAAAATTCTCGGTATGGAGATGGCTGCACTGAGCTCTTTCGAAGGTGCCTTGGCCATAGATCCGGGCGATAACAAGCTGCGCAAGATCTGTCTCGAACTCGCCGGGAAAATCGGCTTGGTCGGCAGGATGGAAGTTCTCTTTGCCCAAGGTACCAAAAACAATGGCCATCCGGATGACGATCTGCTTCTTACCTATCTTGATCAGTTATCGAGGAATTTCCTGTTCAGGCAATACGAACGGGTGAGCGAAAGGTATGCAGTGATGTTCGGGGCTGATCGAAGACTCATTGACCGGTTGGACCTTATGAAAGCACACGTTCTGCGTCGCGAGGGAAGAAATCGCGGCGCTGAACAGTTATTACGCAGGATGTTGACAGAAGAACGTTCGGTCAAGGAAGTGCTTTTCACGCTGACGGACAATGCAATAGCCGATAGGAACTTGAATGCTGCAGAAATCTGGTACCAGACACTCGTCCAACGTAGCATCGGGCAAGGCTCGGAATTCTCTCACGACGAAGAGGGATCGCGGCGGCTGCTGCGTAAGGTGAGGATACTCAAGAATGCTGGAGAATACGAACAGGCCCGGGGGCTGATCAGGACCTACGAAAACGAAAGGCAGCAGGGAAATTCGTCTGCTTTGTCCCGTCTTTCCGAGGAACTTGAAAAGGAGCGCTGCTGGCTCAATTATTATCTGGGAGAATACAAAGAGACCTTGAAGACCGTGCAGAGCCTGGACTCCGGCAATGACTTCGAGCCTGAGCTGTATATCCTGAACCGACTTCTCGTCCGGAAACTGAAGCTTGCTTCGACCACAGGCAAGGAACTGGAAACCCGGCTTATCGTCAATGATCATCCGTCGCTCACCAGAATTATCGATGTCATCGATCTGGAACTCGTCTACAAGCAATATGACCTGATTGAGCGCCATTTGCAGGCTGTGGTGACGAACTGTCCGGAATCTGTAGCAGGTAACTTGTTTTTTGTCAGGTTTTATCTTACCCAAGGCAAATTCGAGGAAGCGGTCGAGCTGCTGACCAAATTGATCGAAGCCTTTCCGGAAGAGCCATATTTCACCAAAAAGCTCATTGAAACCGAGGTGAAAAGGGGCAGGTATGACCGAGGATTGGCAGTTTTCAAGAAGTGGAAGAACCTGACCGAACTTGACACCTTCATGACCGAGGAATCATCCTCACAAGATATTGAGGAAACTCTTACCCTGGCAAGGTTGCTGTGGGGCAATAAGCAGCAGGAGAAGGCGCTGAAGGTTTATGAGCGTTTGCTTACCCCGACTGTCCTGGAACTCCTTCAGGCTACATTCAGCAGGCAGCAGATCAATTATCTTTACCTGAACCGGGAAAAGTCATTATGGAATTCCATGATGCTTATGCTGCAGTCGGAACCTGAACTGGTCACGGAACTGATGGAACCGGAATTTTTGGTGAACAACCTGACCAACGCTGCCGGCGGTATCGTTGCCTCGCACTATGAGCTGTACAGTTGGCAGAAAATGATTTCCAATGAATATCAGGCCAGAAAGGCAATTTTCGAACGGAACTATTCTTCCGCCGAACAGAGTTACAAGCGGTTGCTCGATGAAGAAAAAACCGCTGAGGGAATGATCGATTTGGCCGCCGTCTATGGTCGAACCGGCAAATACCGGAAAGAAGCACAAGTCTATGAGGCACTTCAGAATACGGGGGCCACATCGCCCGAACTTGTCAGTTCGCTGGAGCGAAGCTCTATCCAGATGAGTCCGCAGAATCTGTTTGATGTCGGCTACGAGGAAAAAGAGGGCAGGGATGGTTTCATCGATCTTACCAGGTTAAGCGTCGGCACCTCGTTCCAATTTACCCCCGATCTCGACAAGGATATCCGCCTGAGCTATTCGAACAACAGGTATGAGTCGATCAACTCCTCGGAATCGGCGGCGAGCAATTTGCTCTATGGTTCGGCGGGCTATGAATTTGCGAAGGATTACGAACTATCCTTCGGCGGTGGCACAGAAAAACTGGACGGAACCAGTGACGCCAGATTCCTGTACGCGATAGCGGCAAAGGGTCAGCTCGATCAATATTTCAATGCATATCTCGCCTGGCAGAAGAGTCTGATCTACGATACCGTGACCGCCATCAAGGAAAATATCTCGGCTCAGGGTATCGAGACGGGACTCACGTGTGAAACACCCGTAGGGATTTCCTTCGGCGGAGATTTTCGGCACCTCAATTACAGCGACGGGAACCTGCAGAACAGATTCCACGGCTTTTCATCCTATGGACTGTATGGAGAAAACATCCATCTCTCCCTACGCTATGATTACCAGTATCTCAACAATACCGATGCAAATCCGGTTGACCGACTGGCGCTGGAAGAAACCGTTCAGGATGGAATATTTTATTGGAGCCCCGAATCCTTCTCGGAGCATCTGATGACACTGCATTATCAGCACGATTTTCTTGGATATCAACAGGGGAAAAAGCAGGGAGTCAGTTACTACTCGATCGACAATGCGGTGGGTTCGGAACCGGATGGTATTGTCTCTTTTACAGGGAAGTTTAATATTTTTCTTGAAATGAATCCCCATTTCCTATTAAAAGGCAACTTTACTTTCGCAACAAGTGATGATTATGAAGAAAAAGGATTATCCCTCTCCCTTCACTATCGTTGGTAGAATTTATTAGACTTTAGTTTCATATTCCTGTTTGAGAATTTTGGTCGGTTCTCGCAGGATTTTTTTATGGAGGAGTGCAGAAGATGATTGCAAGAATACCCATGTCAAAAAGCGGCTATCAGAAACTGAGAGACGAGTTGTGTCGTCTTGAAAGGGTTGAACGTGGCGTGGTCGTCAAGGCCATCGAAACGGCGCGGGAGCATGGTGATTTAAAGGAAAATGCCGAGTATCACGCCGCCAAGGATCGCCAGGGGCATATAGAAGGCAGAATCATTGAACTGAAAGATAAGCTGGCGAGGGCGGAGATAATAGACTGTTCAAAAGTCAGTACCAAGACCGTCGTCTTCGGCACCGTCGTTCAACTCCTCGATCTTGATACCGAAGAAGAAATCACCTATCAACTCCTGGGGCCGGAGGAATCCGACGTCAAAAGAGGGTCGATTTCCGTTCTGTCACCTCTTGGGAGAAGCATGCTGGGGAAAGGGGTAGGGGATGAGATTCAAGCGGTGACGCCGGGGGGAACCAGGGAATTTGAGGTAATCGCCATTCATCCTTCCAACTTTCAGTAAATCACTGGCAGTCGGCAGGATGATCGGATCAGTTCTCCGGATTCAGCTGAATTCCCGAGAGAAACATCGATAAGATCTGGTTTGCCGTTTCATCAACGGTGTAATGAGTTTCAAGTGATGCATTCCAGACTCGGGAAACTTCATCCAACGCTCCGAACAACGCGCGCTTGGCGAGATCCGGCTGGATATCCGATCGATAGATACCAAGTGACTGTCCCCGGCGAATGATATCGGCGATTATCCCTGTGTACTCACTGAATTTATTGTCACGATAATCCTTGATTACCTTGTTCGTCTGCCGGAGCTCTATCTGTATTACTTCTGCCAGGTTTTTATTTTTTTTCATGGCAATGAGATGCTGGATGATAAAGATCTCCAGCATCCTCCTGGGGTCGGTCTCAAGGCTCAGCAACTGTGCGGTATTTTCTGCAATCTTTTTGACTTCTTCTTCGAAGACCGAAAGCAGGATATCGTATTTGTTGTTGAAATAGAGGTAAATAGTTCCGTCGGCAACCTTGGCTTCTTTAGCGATATCGGATATTCTAGCGGTGAAAAAGCCTTTCTTTGCAAAGACTTTGGTTGCCGCTACAATAATTTTTGCGTGTTTGTTTTCTGCTTTCATTCCCTGACCCCGAAAACCGGGACTTTTCATCACCCCTGTTGAGGGGTATGAGTCCCTTCTTGCAATGTTTTACTCAGACGTTGTGCAAATTTTGGAAGGGACGGAAGTAACGGCCGAAAGTAAAACGAAAAAAGCATGAAAAAACATGAATGGCCATTCATTCATGTAATATTTCATCGGCCTTTTGTCAACGTACATTCAAATCGACATAAAGCGAAACACTTCCGCAAAACAAGCAAATTGAAATCCGTAATGATGATAATAATCTCAAGTGGGGAGACTGTATGAAGGTTCTTGTTGTTGGTTCAGGAGGACGCGAACATGCGCTGGTGTGGAAAATTCGCCAGAGCAAGAAAGTCGATAAGATTTTTTGCGCGCCGGGCAATGCCGGCATAAGTGGTCTTGCCGAGTGTGTCGATATCTCCGCGACGGATGTCGGCGGACTGCTCAAATTTGCCAAGAAGGAAAAAATCGATCTGACCGTGATAGGGCCGGAGTCTTCGCTTGCGGCCGGTATTGTCGACCTCTTTACGGATAATGGCTTGAGAATCTTCGGTCCGACCCGGAAAGCGGCTGAACTTGAAGGCAGCAAAGTTTTCTCTAAGGAATTCCTGGAAAAATACAATATTCCGAGCGCGGCGTTTAAAGTATTCAGTGACCCCGTCCAGGCCAAGAAATATATCGATGAATGCGGC
Organism: Desulfobacterales bacterium GWB2_56_26; assembly: GCA_001799365.1. Classification (GTDB taxonomy): domain Bacteria; phylum Desulfobacterota; class Desulfobulbia; order Desulfobulbales; family Desulfocapsaceae; genus Desulforhopalus_A. The sequence goes on from MGTI01000103.1 coordinate 12,124, forward strand.
GCACCCATTGTGGTCAAAGCCGATGGGCTGGCTGCAGGGAAGGGTGTGATCGTTGCTAAAACCGTCGATGAGGCCAAGCAGGCCGTTGATCTCATTATGGCGGACAGGGCCTTTGGGAGTGCCGGGGATAGAATCGTGGTGGAGGAATGCCTGTCCGGCGAAGAAGCCTCCTTTCTCGCTTTTACCGACGGCAAAACCGTTCTGCCTCTGCCTACTTCCCAGGATCATAAGGCGATATACGACCACGACGAAGGACCGAATACCGGTGGCATGGGTGCCTACTCGCCGGCTCCCGTGGTCACCGAGAAGATAGCCGAATTCGTCATGAATCGGGTCATGATGCCTACCGTCAAAGGGCTTGAGGCAGAAGGGCGCCCCTACAAGGGCATACTTTATGCGGGGCTCATGATCAGCGGCGATACGATAAATGTTCTTGAGTTCAATTGCCGTTTCGGCGATCCGGAAGCGCAGCCGCTCCTCATGCGCCTGAAAAGCGACATTATCGAGATTATTGAAGCGGTCATCGACGGCAAACTCGATAAGGTGGAAATGAAGATCGATCCACGCCCCACGGTATGTGTGGTCATGGCTTCCGGCGGTTATCCGGGGGCTTATGAAACCAGCAAGACTATCAAAGGCCTGACTAAGGCCGAGAACTGTCCGGGGGTCGAAGTTTTTCACGCCGGGACAACCAAAAAGCACGGCCGGTGCGTAACCGGCGGCGGGCGAGTGCTCGGAGTTACCGCGATCGGCAAGACCCTTGAGGACGCGATATCGAGAGCCTACCGCGCCGTTGATGAAATCCGTTGGACCAATTGCCATTTCCGGCGCGATATCGGGGCCAAAGCGCTGCAGCGGACGTCTGTGTCAAAACCGCAGCCGGTGGTCGGCATCGTGATGGGCAGTGATTCGGATCTGCCGATTATGCAGGCAGCAGCCGATTTTCTGCAAACGATGAATATACCTTACGAGATGACAGTCGCTTCCGCCCATCGTTCGCCGGCAAGAGCGACCGAATTCGCTCAAACGGCCCAGCAGCGAGGCTTAAAGGTAATCATTGCTGGTGCGGGAATGGCAGCCCATTTGGCCGGCGTCCTTTCTTCTCATACCGATATCCCGGTCATCGGCGTTCCGCTCGATGCCTCACCGCTTGGCGGTATGGATGCCTTGCTCGCCACCGTGCAGATGCCGCCGGGCATCCCGGTCGCAACCATGGGGATCGGCAAGGCTGGGGCGAAGAACGCGGGTGTCCTCGCCGCCAGGATTCTCGCTCTTGCGGATCCCGAGCTTGGCCGCAAGCTCGTAAAATTCCGAAAAAACATGGCCAAGGAAGTCGAGGAGAGCGCTGGCAAAATCAATGTCTGATATCTCGGGCAGCGATCATTTTGGCACATCGTTGGAACAGGCGGCGGTCATTCTTCGACAAGGGGGCATCGTCGCTTTTCCAACGGAAACATATTACGGTCTGGCAGTCGATCCGTTTTGTGAGTTGGCTGTAGCCAGGCTATTCCAGGTCAAACAGCGACCTGCCGATAAGCCGCTGCTGCTGCTGATCGATCGGATGGAACAATTGCTGGAGGTGGCGGCCGAAATTCCCCACCAGTACCGAGAGCTGATGACAAATTTCTGGCCGGGTCCGCTGACCCTGATATTTCCGGCAAATAAAGATCTCCCCGGACTCATCACGGGCAACACCGGGACGGTAGGCGTGAGGATTTCTCCGCATCCGATTGCCCGACAGTTGATCAGGACGACCGGCAAACCGATCACGGCCACCAGTGCCAATCTTTCCGGTCTTTTGCCCGCAAAATCAACCCATGAGGTTCTGGCCATGTTTCAGGACAAACTGGACTATATCCTTGATGGCGGAGAAACCGCGGCAGGTCTCTGTTCGACCATTGTCGGCTTGGAGGGTGGGCGACTCACGCTTATCCGCCGCGGCCAGATTGATTTGGACTCTACAATTGGCAAAGCAGTAGAAAAATAAGGGTCTTCACCCTTCCACCGGATAAGTCATTCATGTGAATCGGTTTGATTCACTGGAAGATAATATGATACTATAACTCCACAATGGTAATGTGGACTTCTTCCGTACCGATTCATGATAAGGATATAACCGATATGAATGCACTGAAATGGGATAGGGAGTTTGCCATGGAGCAAGCTGCCGATGATCGGGAGCTTTTGCAGGAACTGCTGACAATTTTCAAGGATTCCCTGCAGGCAGATGTTCTGCTCATTGAACAAGGTCTGGAGGAGGAATCGCCAAGCAAAGTGTGCAGCGCCGCACATTCCATCAAAGGTGCATCGGCCAGCCTGGGCATAATGGGAATCAAGGAGCTTGCCTTGATTATTGAAGAAGAAAGCCGCGCCGGTGGACTCGAGACCGCGCGGCTGAAACTTCCGGAACTCCAGTCACTCCTACATCAGGTCCAGAATCTCTAACCCTCCACCAGGAGGACTCTTTTCAGTGCCCTTACGGGGTGAAAAACAAGAAATGATTCTCTCTTCTCAGTTAATCTCACTCCCACCTTCCTGAAACAGGAAAGGTCGGAGTGAGATGCGAAGCAGGCGATCAGCTTCTTGTCAATTGACGATATTTGATCCGGTGCGGCTGATCGGCGGCACTACCGAGTCGTGCTTTCCGGTCCTTTTCGTAATCCGAGTAATTTCCCTCGAACCACACGACCTTGGAGTCCCCCTCAAAGGCAAGTATATGGGTGGCGATTCTGTCGAGGAACCAGCGGTCATGGCTGATAACTACCGCACATCCGCCGAAATTTTCAAGTGCTTCTTCCAAAGCCCGTAAGGTATTGACGTCGAGGTCGTTGGTCGGCTCATCGAGCAGGAGCACGTTGCCGCCTTTCTTTAAGGTACGGGCAAGATGGACGCGGTTGCGCTGGCCACCGGATAACAAGCCCACCTTTTTCTGTTGATCGGTACCGGAAAAGTTGAATTTGCCGACATATGCCCGGCTGTTTACTTCCCGGCCACCCAGCCAGACGGTATCCTGGCCGTCGGAGATAGCCTGCCAGATGGTGAGGTTGGGGTCGAGTTCATCCCGGCTTTGATCGACATAGGCGAGCTTGACCGTTTCGCCGATGCGGATCGAGCCCTTGTCCGGTGCTTCCTGGCCGAGGATCATCTTGAAGAGGGTGGTCTTGCCCGCCCCGTTGGGGCCGATGATGCCGACAATGCCCCCAGGGGGAAGGCTGAATTGCATGTCTTCGACAAGTACCCGATCGCCGAAGCATTTGGTCACATCGTCTGCCTCGATCACCACCTTACCCAATCGGGGACCCGGGGGAATGTACAGTTCCAGTTCTTTGGCCAGCTGATCCGATTCCTGAGAAATCAATTTTTCATAGGAACTGATACGGGCCTTTGATTTGCTTCGTCTTCCTTTCGGCGACATTTTGATCCATTCCAGCTCCCGCCTCAGGGTGCGCTGCCGTTCGGTCTCTTTTTTCTCTTCCAGCGCCAGTCTCTTTTCCTTCTGTTCCAGCCAGGATGAATAATTGCCTTTCCATGGGATACCTACGCCGCGGTCGAGTTCCAGGATCCAGCCGGCAACATTGTCGAGAAAATACCGGTCGTGGGTTACCGCGATAACGGTCCCGGCGTAGGACTGCAGATGCTGTTCGAGCCAGGCGACCGATTCGGCATCGAGATGGTTGGTGGGCTCGTCGAGCAGCAGGATGTCGGGTTGCTTGAGAAGAATCCGGCACAGGGCAACCCGCCTCTTCTCGCCGCCGGAGAGTACGCCGCATTTCGTCTGGGATGGGGGACACCGCAGTGCATCCATGGCCATTTCCAGGCGGCTGTCGAGGTCCCAGGCGTTGAGATGATCGAGCTTATCCTGGACGATTCCCTGCCGATCGATAAGGGCCTGCATCTCGTCGTCGGTCATCGGCTCGGCAAATTTCTCATTGATCTCGTTGAATTCCTTCAGGAGATCCACCGTCTCCTGAACCCCCTCTTCCACTATCTCCTTGACCGTCTTGTCGCCATCCAGCTCCGGTTCCTGGGCAAGGTAATCCACCTTGTGTCCCGGAGCGAGATGGGTTTCGCCGTTGAAGTCCTTGTCGATGCCGGCCAGAATCTTCAGCAGGGTACTTTTGCCGGAACCGTTGAGGCCGAGAACCCCGATCTTGGCGCCGTAAAAATAGGAGAGAGAAATATCCTTCAGAACGGGTTTGTTGTCATAATATTTGCTGACCCGTATCATCGAATAGATGATCTTTTTGTCGTCGGTGCTCATTGTCTATCCTTATTCATAAAATTTTAAAGAGTATGCGGTTGTAACTGTTCTTCTTGGCTGTCCGGGAAGAAGACGTGGGAATCTGTTTTGGCTCGCTTGATCAGGAAAAAGACCATCAGCTTACCAAAAATATTCACAAAAAGGAAAGGGAGATGAGAGTAAATTTATCGGAAGACCCTGTTTCTCAGCAAATAAACGTAATAGGCGTTTACTTTCCCGATGAGGTCCTCGGTCTCCTGATAGGGCGCATGACTTAAGCGGCTCAGGGATTCGGTGTATTCACCGGCATTCCAGGCTGAAACCACCAGGTCGAGTCTGCCCTCGAATTTGAAATTGTATTTGGCCACCAGATAACAGGTAAGCAGGATATTGATCGCCGGGTCGAACAGGTCCTCTTCCTTGAGATTGCTGAGTTTTCGTTTGGAGACATAACGAAAGGAGGTGAGGGAAGAGGCAAGTTCCTTGGCCGCCCGATCGCCGGTTTCATACAGAATCTGGCCGAGACCGAGAGCGTTCTTGGTGGAAATCGCTTTCGAATTCGCCCCCGATTCGGCGAGGATGAGAGCCCGGACAAAATCCGGACTTACTTTATGTTTGGGACGGAAATAGCAAATCCCTGCGAAATATCGAATGAGATGATCATACTCTTTCAGTTTCTCGATATCCTGCAGCTGGACGCGGCTATTCTTGTACTTGCTGACCGAACTGTAGAGAGTTGCGCAGCTCTCCGTCGCCGACAGGAGAACAAGCGGGATCAACAACAAAAAATGGGCCGTCAGTACTCTCCGAAGTCTCATCTATCGTGTCAATTGTTTATGTATATCGCTTTTCAGAAACTGTTCGATTGTTTGGTACAGCAGGTAAGGATCGTTTGCGCCGGTATGCTCGCGGATCGAATGCATGGCTAGGCTGGCGGCACCGACATCGACCGTGCGAAGTCCAAGAAGGGCAGAGGTTAATGGCCCTATGGTGCTGCCGCATGGCATGTCGCTGCGCATCACGAACTCCTGTGGCGTGACTCCGGCCTGTTTACAGATCTGCTTGTATATAGCCGAAGTCATGGAATTGGTCGCATACCGCTGGTTGGCGTTATTTTTTATAACCGGCCCCTTGTTCAAGTGTATCTCATGGCCAGGGTCGCTCTTTTCCATGAAATTGGGATGCGTCGCATGGGCGTTATCCATGGAAATGAGAAAAGAATTACTCATAGCTATTCTACTTGTTACGGCATCCGGGATGATCCGCTGCAGGACAGACTCAAGAAAGGAACTGTTGGCACCGGTAGTCGAGGTCGAGCCGTTTTCTTCGTGGTTGGCGCAGAACAACAGATGATTGCCGGTCTTTTTGGCAGTTGCCAGCGCTGTCATGCCGGCATGACAGCTGAGCAGGTTGTCGAGGCGCGCGGAACTGATGAATTCTTTTCTCACCCCGGTATAGACAGGCTGCTGGAAGTCGTAGCAGAAGAGATCGAAGGATACAATCTCGCGAACCGGCGAAGCAGGATGCTCAAGCTTG
>MGTI01000104.1 GCA_001799365.1 Desulfobacterales bacterium GWB2_56_26
AAGTCGGTGCCGGAAAAGCTGATGATATGCAGACGGTTATGGTGCAGCAGGGGATCTTCGCCCGGCAGAAATTCCCGGCCGGTGAGATGGTAGAGGGCGGTTTTGATCACCCCTTGATGGCAGACGACCAGAATGTGCCGGCCCGGCCAGTTCAGGGACGTTTCGTGCAGGGCGGAAAAAATCCGATCTTTAACCGCCTGCCGGCTCTCCCCGCCGGGCGCCGCAAAATTCCAGCCCATGGCCACCCGCCTGGCGAGCTCCGCCTGAAAGTTTGCCTGAATATATGGAAGAGTCAACCCCTCCCATTCACCCCAGCCCTGTTCCCTGAGACGCGGGTCGTAGTCGACGGGCAGCTGGAGGTGGTGGTTGATAATGGCCACCGTCTCCCGGACCCGGCCAAGGTCGCTGGCGAAGATCCGGTCCCAGCGGTAGGCCTGCAGGGTCGGTACCCACTTCGCCGTCTGTTCACGCCCTTCGGCGGTGAGCGGCGAATCGCCGTAGCCCTGAATCCTCTTTTCGGTATTCCACTCGGTCTGACCGTGCCGCAACAGCCCGAAAAGGGTTGGAGTGTTATTCCGCTCGTTGAAGGTATCGGCCATAGCGGGAGTCATGGTTCAACACTTGGGCGTGATGTGAAGAGAGGGTTGTGGCGGCGAAAGATCCCGGCAAGTTCCCGGGTCGAGCGGCTGCTGTCGAAATGGGCCTGCACGTATCTCTTTCCGCCCTCCTGCAGCCGTTCCCGCAGGGCGTCGTCGTTCAGCAGTCGTTCCATCGCCGCGGCCATGGCCGCCGGCTCCGAGGGGGGCACGGTCAGGCCGGTTTCCTCGTTGATCAGAAGCTCGGAAATAGCCGAGACGTGGGTGGAAAGGGCCGGGACGCCCATGGCGAGACTCTCTACCAGCACATTGGGGATGCCGTCGCGGTCGCCGTTTTTGGCGATTTCGCAGCCCAGGACAAAAAGATCGCTCTCTTTGAAATGGCGCAGCACCTCGGTATGGGTCTGGGTGCCCAGGCAGCGGCAATGGCGGTCGAGGGCGAGAGATTCTATGAGGGAAGCCACCTTTTCCCGGTCCTCGCCGTCGCCGATCAGGGTGTGCCGGAAACGGATTCCTTTGTCCCGCAAGAGAGCCAGGGCCCGGTAGATGGTCGGCAGCCCTTTTTTTTCGGTAATCCTGGCAACCGTCAGAAGCTGGAATTCGTCCTTCGGGGCATGGTCCAGGCGAAGGCCATTGCGGAAGAGATCCAGGTCGATGCCGTGATAGATGCAATAGATTGGCGTGGGACAGTCCCCAGCGATATTTTGCAGGTATTTTTTATTATGGCCGGTGCAGGTTACCACAAACTTCGCCCGGGCAATTTTGCGCCGAAGTTTTTCAGGGTCGGAGGTATAGATGTCCTTGGCGTGGGCGGTGAAACTGAAGGGCATGCCCGCAAGGCCTGCGGCAAACATGGTCACCGAGGTGGGCGAATGGGCGAAATGGCCGTGGAGGTGGACGACCCTGCGGTCCTGCAGGAGATGGCTGTTAACGAGATAACAGGCCTGCATCAGGTGTTTCAGGGTGGCCAACTCACGACCTTCGGCGATGCCGGAGCCCGCCATACGCAGAGCTGCAAGAAATTCTTTCGGCCGTTTCACGGAAAAAAGGATAGTGGGTAGCAGTAACCGGGAAAAATCGATCAGCAGCTCAGTAGGCAGATAATCCACCCGGGCTTTGATCTCACCCACCGAGGAGTGAGAGAAGGATTCCCGGGGCTGGCGCATGGAGAAGAGGCGCATGGTAAAGCCCAGCTTCTCCAGGAGGAGAATTTCGTTCGAGATAAAGGTTTCGGATATTCTGGGATATCCTTTCAAAACATAGCCAAGAACCGGCGACTGGGGCGCTGTCATTGCGTGCTCCGTGAGATGGTAAAACCGCTTTTCATCTCGGTCCTGTTTGGTTTCGTTCCGAATTGCTTTTTTCCGCCTTGAAATGGGCCAACCTGGCCTGCATGGCATCAAGCCCGGAGAGATGAAAGTTTTTCATTTTTTCCCGGTATTGCTGACGGTCGGCAAAGAGAGAGATGATTCTCTCCCTGAGCAGCTGCGGCGTCACTTCTCCGAAAGGAATATAATCGAGCAAACCTTCGGCTTTGAGTTGTGTCGCCCTGATCAACTGCTCCTTGCGGGGCGTCTCCCGGGGAATGATCAGGGCCGGCGTCTGATGGGTAAGGATTTCGCAAATGGTGTTGTAACCGCCCATGGAAATCACCATGTCTGCGGCTGCGATCAGGTCTTCAAGCCGGGGGTTGAAGGCCATGGCTTTGATGCCGTGCATTCTGGCTCTGTTCTCCAGTTCCTCGGTCTTCGCCTTCGGCATGAAGGGGCCGGTGATGATGATGCTTTTAAAAGGCAGGGATGTCGGATAGTAGTCATGCATGGACAGGTAATGGTCGATGACTTCGTAGCCGTCGCCGCCGCCGCCGGTGGTGACGAGAACAAAACTGTCCTCTTCCAGGATCCGGTAGCGCTTCCTGACCCGGGCGCGGATCTCGGGATTACGCTTTTTCCTTGGAATATAGCCGGTGAACTGAATCCTGTCGTGGATCTTGGCCGGGATATTGTACATCTCTATCGGGTCATAGATGTCCTGGTTGCCATAGACCCAGATTTCGTCGTACAACCGGTCAAGACAATCATAGATATTTCTTTCCAGCCAGTCCCGCCGGATCACCTGGGCTTCGTCAAGAATGTCGCGCAGGCCGAGGATGGCCAGAGACGAGGGACTGTGTTCCTTGAGCCATTCCAGGGTCGGCAGCACTTCCTTTTTGAGGCCCAGCGGTTCCTTGTCGACAATGAACAGATGTGGCTGGAACGCTTTGGCGGTGGCGAGGATGATGTTGGTACGGATGGCCAGGGCCTTTTCCTGCTCGATCCGGATCGACAACGGTTGATAGTCCTCGTTGGTCTTCTTGATCATGCCGGGAATCCTGACAAAATCGACCTGTTGGGGGAATTGAAACCGTCCGGCAATCGGTGATCCGGTGAGGATGAGGACATTGGTGTTGGAATCCCGGAGATGATTGGCGATCGCCATCGTTCGGCGGATATGTCCCAAGCCGTAGGTATCATGGGAATACATAAGAATGTTGTAGGCCGCGGGTTGCTTAGGCATAGGCATAACCTGTCGTGAGAGGAAAAAGTGAGCCGGTCATTCGCAACACATCGAAAACAATTCCTTTATCGCAAACGGATGTTGTCTTGTCAAGTCGACGTGCGGAAGGAGCGGGAAGAAAGTCAAAGAGTACGGCGGCGTGTCTAGCAAAGAAAAAGCCCGGAGAACAAGGTCCTCCGGGCTTCTGCGGCCAAATTCCGGACGGGGATGATCCGTCTAGAAGCCCATGGTCAGTTTGTTGCTGATCATGATGATGTTTTCCACATCAGTATAACTGCTCCGGTCGGTAAAGATGTCCCCGGTATCCATGTACCCGAAGTGCAATTCGTAGGAAAGATTGTCGAGGAGTTTGTAAATTATGCCGAGATTAGCTTCCCAGCTCGATTCGCTTTCATAATTGATGGAGTCGGGGGCCCAGAGATTGCGGGTAAGACCAAACGCCCCCTGCAGGGAGATCCTCTGCGTGGCATCGAAGGAAGCGGAAAGGGCGAAGCCGTTGATGCTTGAAGGATTCGTCGTTTCCCCAAGGGACACCGTCTCCTTATGTTCGCTGTTGAAGATGTCGGCAGCGGAACCGGTAATGAGTAGCGGCGAGTAGTCTTGCGAGAAGCGTGATTTTTCTAGATTTCCCTGATCGACAAGAGCTCCGAGGTTGTAGGATGTTACTTTGTAGACGTGGGTGGTAACTTCCTCGGCATAACCGGAAAGCCCGTGACTGAGAATAAGAAAAACAGTAAGGAGGCAAACAAAGGATCTGTTCATTTCTGCTGAGGAGGTGTTCCCGCGTACATCGGGAGGTAATGGCCTGACTCACTGGTGGCCTTGGGTTCAAAAAATTGTACCCTGTATTTTGTCTATTCGACCGAAAAAAGTCAAGAGGAAATTTACGTTTCGGCGTCTCCCCGGAGGAGCAGGAACATTGCACGACAAGAATCGTGTGGAAATTTGCCGTCCCGACAGACGTCTTGCTTGTCTTTGCGAATTGTTATATAGATAGCATTTCGTGGGTGGTTCTATCGGCTTGGACCTGTTTTCATTGCAGGTTGCGGGCTATTCATAATGAGGAGATGTTATGAGAAACAAGGTGATTGTGGTCCTTTTGTTCTGCTTTCTGCTGGGGGATAAAGCTGCATTGTGCAGCCAGGAGAACAAAGAGAAATATCGGTTGATATTTTCCCCATTCGATGTGAGCTCCGCCGGCAACTATGCCTACCTTCGGGATGGCGTGCAAAGCATGCTGGTCAGTCGACTTGCTGCCAAAGACAGGATTGAGGTGGTCGATCGTGCCGTCGGCGAAAAGGAATTGAACAGGCTGAAAACCGGAAAAGGCAAAAGCGAAGGTGAGGGCCAGCCGCCCATCGCCGATTTCCTGGTTGATGGGGCCTTGTATGGCTTGAAAAGCGGCTTGAACGTCCAGGTCGTGCTCTATCCGATGGCGGCCGACAAGGAGATTTTGCGCTTTTCCATCATAACCAACACGCCCGATACCCTGATTACCGATGTCGAACAGCTTGCCGGTGAAATAGTCCAGGCGGCAATCGGCAAAAAAGCGGCACAGCCGGCAATTCCGCTGAAAAGTACCGAGGAAGGTGAAACTAAGTCCTTTGTCACCGTTCATCCCGAGGCGGCTTTCAAAAAAGGCCTGTATACGGGGACGGTACTCGGCACGCCGGGCAGTGTCGTGCAGGCCACCGCCCTGGGCAGTAAACGCAATATCACCCTCCCCACCGAGATGACCGGCCTTGCGGTCGCCGATGCTGATGGCGACGGCATCGGCGAGATTTTTGTCCTGGCGGGATCAAAGCTTGAGCTCTACAAACTGAACGGGAAGAGTGTCGATAAGGTGGCGAGCACCGTCCTGCCGAAGAACGTCCTGGGACATGCAGTCAATGCGGCCGACCTGGACAGTGACGGCAAGCCGGAGATTTATCTCAGTGCGACGGAAGGCCTGGATGTGGCGTCGATGATCATCAAATGGGATAAAGCCAATGGTTTTGTCGTCGTCTCCCGGAACATCGGCTGGTATCTGCGGCCGCTGTATGTGCCGGGCAAGGGCTGGCGACTTGCCGGTCAGAAGCGAGGAGTGGAGAAGATCCAATTTGTCCGGGATGGTATCTATCTCCTCGATATCGACCCTCAGTTCAAGTTGAAGGAAGGGGAACGTCTGCCTCTGCCCAAAAGGATCAATCTGTTCGATTTCGTCTATGCGGATCTCGACGGAGATGGCAAACCTGAGACGGTTACCATCGATCAAAGAGAGAAAATGAAGGTTTTCAACCAGGCAAATGAACTCCTCTGGGTCAGCGAGCGGTTCTTCGGCGGCAGCAAGGTCTATCTGGGCCCGAGTTACGGCGAGGCGGTCAACGAGCAGGATCGCAGAAACCTGACGGTGGATGAGGATTCCGATCGCGAGCTGATTTTTGTCCCGGGCAGGATGATCGTGGCCGATGTCGACCGCGATGGTCGCGAGGAAGTCATTGTCAGTGAGAATACCATGCCTTCCCTTGGCTTGTTCAACACCTCGGTGGTGAGTCTTTTCAGCAGGTTGAAGACCTATAAAGAGGGGATGATAGTCGGGCTGACCTGGAACGGCGAAGTCATGAACGAGATCTGGCGGACCGGAAAATTCCGCGGTTATATCGCCGATCACGGCTTCTCCCAGCTGGACAAGGCGGCAGAAGGGACCAGCCAGCTTGTCGTGTCGGACACGCAGAAAACTATCGGCAGACTCTTTGTCGGTCAAGTCCCTAACAGCGGGTCATTTGCTTCGCTGTTACCCGGTTCCGACAACTCGCAGCTGACGGTTTACGAGCTGGAGTTTTCTGTTGAAAAATCAAAATGATAAAATAGCAGGAATGAGTATAAAAAATTATACTTTCAGGGTAAAAAAAACTTGACAAAGATACTTGCCAAGTATAACTTACGGCATCAGCGCAATGTCTTCGCCGTTTTTCTTCTTGAGTTCATAGGAAGTTACAGCTGGTGGTCAGCCTGAAAAAACGGATGAAGGGAAAGTGATCCCCGAGAAGGGGTAAAAATGTATTCAGGAGAGAATAAAAATGAAGAAGATTATCGCTTCTGCTGTAGGTCTTATGCTGGCCGGCGGGATTGCTGCAACTACCGCTTCTGCCGCTGTAGAAAATCAGTTTGGTGGTTACTGGCGGACTCGTTCGTACATTCAGGATGAATTCAAACAGGATGGTAACGATACCTGGAGAACCGACAACCGTACCCGTCTGTTCTATACCGCTAAGTTCAACGATGATTTCAAATTCGTCAATAAATTTGAGTTCAACACCTCATGGGGCGATACTGTCGGTGGTGACATCGGTGCTGACGGTATGGGTATCTGGAGAATCAAAAACTCCTACGCCGATTTCAATGTTGGCTCTGCCAATGTGAAACTTGGTATCCAGGCTGCAACGATCGCTCGCGGTTTCATCTTTGACGACGATTTCTCCGGTGCAATGCTCACCATGAAATTCGGTAATGTCAGCGTACCGCTCTTTTATGCTGCTGTTCAGGAAGAAGATGTTCTTACTGCTACTGCAACCTTTACCCCGGTAGATGCGAGAATTGCCGGTGGTTTGGTCGTTGCCAAGATCAGCGATGCTTTAACCGTCACCCCCTACGGTGTTTACTATTATGTTGACACTCCGGATGGCACTGATCTCTTCTATCTCGGTGCTGACGTCGATGCTAAATTTGGTGCGGTAAGTGCCTGGGCTACCGGTATCTTCAATGGTGGCGAAGTTGACGGCGCTGACAACGTAGCCTTCCTGGCTGCCGCTGGTGCCAATGCAGGTATCGTTCATGGCCAGGCTTTCTACGCCACTGGCGATGACGACCCAACCGATGGTGATAACGACGCCTTCGTATCTGCCCCGGCTTCCTTGGGTGGCGGTAATATAACGAGCGTTCTTTCTCCCGGTTATGGTAGTTCTTACTACTGGTCAGAGATCATGGGTTATGGTGCGTTTGATAATGCAGCATCCAACGGCAGCCCCGCTGACGATATCACCAACATCTGGGCAGCCAACGCTGGTGTGACCATCAAGCCGATGGACAAAGTGAAAATCGATGCCGACGTCTGGTATGCAGCTCTGGCTGAAGACAATGCTGCTGGCGACACCGAGCTGGGCGTTGAATTCGATGGCAAGTTGACTTACACCATTATGGAAAACTTGACCTCTGAGTTTATCTTCGCATACCTCATTTCCGGCGACGCTACCGGTGACGAGGACGTGATCGAAGGTGGTGTGCGTGTATCCCTCAAGTTCTAATTCTGGGACGAACACGATTTAGCTGACAACACGCAGTAACCGGCCCGGTGGAGCATGCTCCACCGGGCTTTTTTTATCTTTTTTGTGCACGCACGAAAAGCATGACAGAACCATCCATACGCTGGCGGGTCCTGGCGATGGTGATGAGCGGGGTATTCCTCTCCACCATGGACAGCGGCATGATCAATGTGGCCTTGCCGACGATTATGCGTTCTTTCGATCTCAGCCTTGAACACGCTGAATTTATCGTCTCGCTGTACCTTCTTACCATCACCGTCACCTTGGTCTTCTGGGGAAAACTGGGGGACCGGTTGGGGCGAGCCAAGGTTTACCTGGGTGGCATGGCGGTATTTTCCCTTGGCGCTGTCGCCTGTTACGGCTCATCGACTTTTCATACCCTCTTACTCAGCAGATTCGTTCAGGCGCTTGGGGCAAGCATGATGATGGCCTCCGGCCCGGCTATTATCAAGATGGTCTTTCCAGCCGCATACCTTGGCCGGAGTCTTGGCATGGTAGGGGTGGCAACGGCATGCGGATTGTTAACCGGACCCTTTGTCAGCGGGCTCATTCTCGCCAGTTTTTCGTGGCAGGCGATCTTTCTGGTTACTCTGCCGGTCAGTGGGGCAGTACTCCTGGCAGGTTGGATATATCTTCTGGATCGCATCCCCACGAATAATTCCGCTGTTGTCGCCTTCGATTGGCAAGGCAGCAGCTGTTGGGTAATAATGGCGGTTTTGTGCGTGTGGATCTTTCACAGAGTCGATATCTTGCTGGCCCCGTCCAATATTGCGCTATTTATTTTCCTTGTCGTCCTCATATTTCTTTTTATTCGACTGGAGAGAAAGTCTCAAAATCCGATCGTCCCCGTCTCGCTGTTCCGTAACCGATACTACTGGGTGGCGGTATTCACGGCGGTCATTTCCTTTGCAGCTTTGTTTTCAGTCCTCGTTCTGGTGCCTTTTTTCCTTGAGTACATCCTTGATTTGCCCATTGAGGAGGTTGGCAAGGTTATGATGGCGGTGCCGGCAACTCTCATTGTTCTTTCCCCTGCCTCGGGAAGACTCTACGACAAAATCGGTGCCAGGTTTTTGACGACAACAGGGATGGGTATCAGCACCTTTGCCCTGGCAAGTCTTGCGTATCTGTCGCCGGAGAGCTCGACGGTCGAAGTGATGGGCAAACTCGCCCTGCTTGGTGCCGGCCAGTCCATTTTTCTGTCGCCGAACAGTGCCTCTATTCTCTCCAGGGTGGATGAGGAGCATTCGGGGGTGACGGCGGGAATATTGGCAACTGCCAGGAATTTCGGCATGGTCACAGGGGCGACGCTCGCGGCTGCCCTTTTCGCCTGGTGGTTTGGTTATTTCAGCGGCGGCAGCCTGATCAGTGAGTATACGATGGCGGATGAAGGTTTCTTTATCCTTGCCTGGCGGACCACCTTGTTGATGACGGCAAGTCTTGCTCTATTGGGAGGGATTATTTCTGTTCAGCGGCAATAGGAGAGTGTTTTGGGAGGTTCACTGTGGCCAGCGTGCCCCCTTTCGGTGCGTCTCGAATGGTAAAGGTCCCTCCATGCTGCTGGACGATTTGTTCGACCAATGCCAGGCCCATGCCGTTCCCATACGTTTTGGTGGTAAAAAAGGGATCTTTGACATGCGGGAGGGTTTCCATTGGGATCCCTGGTCCCGAATCGATTATGTGAATGGTCACGGATTTATCGGTTTCTTCGGCTGCAATACGCAGGGAACCGCCTGTCGGCATTGCCTCAAGGCTATTGCGGATGAGATGGAGGAAGACCTGGCGGATCTTGTTTTCATCGATCGGCAAAGTCGGGCCAGGTCCGTCGAGATCCAGAGTATATTCGATATTGTTCTGCTTCATGGTAATGTAGAAGATCATGACCGTCTTGCGGATGAGGGTATAAATCTGTCGCATCTCAAGCTGGATTTTATTATCTTCGACAAAACTGAAGAGATCTTCCAGGATCGTCTCTATTTTATTGCTTTCCTGTGTGATGATATTGAGGAAATTGGTCATGTAGGGGTCGCTCGATTTTTTGGTGAGCAACCGGGCGGTGCCGCCGATCGAGGTGAGGGGATTTCTGATCGCATGTAAAAGTTGAGCTGACATCTGGCCGATTGTCGCCGTTCGTTCAGCCTCGATCAGCAAATTCTTGCTTTTCTCCAGTTCGTGGGTCACCAGTTCCAGCGCGGCGATCTGTTCGGCCATTGCGGCATAGAGATGGCTGTGTTCGATGGCCAGGCTTGCCTGACTGGCAAAAATCTCAAGACCGGCAATGTCGTCATCCGAGATTGGGGCTCCGGTAATGAAGTTGTCGACAATCATTACCCCCAACGATTTACTCGGGGAGCGGAGCGGCGCCACTACAAAGGTCGATTCGCCGAGGAGGTTGATGAGATCATCGGGAACGATGCAATTCGGCGCCTTGCCATTCACCACATGCACCGGTTTATTGATCCTGCTGGCATGAATGAGAACATGGTCGTGGGAAGCCGGTGACACCCGAAGAGTCTGGATGATTTTGTTGACTTCGATATCTTCGTTCAGACCCTTTTCCTGAATCGAGCTCAAGATATCATCCAGTTGCAACCCTTTTTCCTTGAGGGCGCTCCATACCCGGCCCGCCTCCTCCCGTGAAGAAGGGCCGATCGCCAGCGTTCCGTGGAGAAGACCGGTATTATCGTTGTAAAGTGCCAGGAAGGCTCGGTTGAAGCGCAGACCGTCTTCGGAGGTTATGCCGACCAGAATGGCCTGGAGAATACCCCGAAGTTCGAAGGTATTCAGATAGGCGGTGTTCATCTTCAGGTTGAGATGATGGAGAAACCGCATTCTGGCGTTGGTCTTTTCCAATTCCTGTTGAAATTGGCGGCTACTGATGGCCAGGCGCCGCTTTTTCAAGGTGTTTTGAACGGTATGGGTGAACTGGGAAATATTTATAGGTTTGGTCAGGTAATCGTCGGCACCGTGTCGCAGACAGTCGAGCGCCACCTCGATATCGGTGGTACCGGTGACCATAATAATGCCGAGATCGGGATGGGCGGGGACGATTTCCTTCAGTATTTCGTTGCCGTTACGGTCGGGCAGGCCGATGTCCAGAAGGACCAGCGCAATCTTTTCCGTGGCCAGGAGCGAGAGCAGTTCCCGGGCGCTGCCGGCCTTGACGATGGAGATTGCCTGAGTGCCGAGGTAATGGGATAGAAGCAGAACGATTTCCGGCGAGTCGTCGACAACCGCAACGACTTCCCCGGGTCCAAGAAGGTCAGAGGAGGAAAGTGTTGAAGCTGCTTGTTCCGGTAAGAGAATTTCTACCATACGTTATCCGGGAAAACGGGTGTGAAGCTCACTCTGAAAAGAAAAGATCATGTTTCGTTTTAACAAAAATGAAGTCTTCTGCAAAGTGAATAATTCTCAATCATTATCTTGGTCGAGTCGCTTTGTGACATGAAAATCGTATTCCCCTGGCCGGCAATACTGTTGTATAGTCTTGAGCGCTTGGGCAGCATCGATGACCAGAGGAGATTATGGAAAGTTTGGACGATATTTTCAAACCGGACGGGCGATTATCCGAATGCGCTCTGCGCTATGAAGCCAGGGACGGCCAGATAGAGATGGCAAAAGCCGTCGCTGTAGCGCTTTCTTCCGGAAAAGACACGGAATTCCGTGGAGAAAACGCAAAAACACTGGTCGTTGAAGCAGAGACGGGAATCGGCAAGACCTTGGCCTACCTGATTCCGGCGGTCCTGTCGGGCAAGAGAGTGGTGGTATCGACCGCAACGCTCAATCTGCAGGATCAGATCGTGGGCAAAGATATACCCCTTGTGGCTAAAATTGTGGGTCAGGATATTCCGGCCGTTTGCCTCAAGGGGCGCCAGAATTATCTCTGCCTGTATCGCTGGTACCAGTATCGGAGCAACCCCCAATACCTGCTTCATAATGATCCCTGGCTCGACAAAATAGATGTTTGGCTGCAGCAGACCGCAACAGGGGACCGGGCCGAACTCGACTGGTTGAGTGAAAAATCGGGGCTCTGGCCGAAGATATCCTGCCAGTCGAACCAGTGTCTTGGCGGAGATTGTCCCGAATCGCCGGACTGTTTTATCAACGGGCTGCGGCGGCAGGCCGGGAATGCCAGGTTGATAATTGTCAATCACCACCTCTTCTTTTCCGATCTGGCCTTGAAGAAGGGCGGCTTCGGCGATCTGCTGCCCCGGTATGAGGCGGTGGTATTCGATGAAGCTCATCATCTCGAGAATACCGCCACAGCTTTTTTCAGCAAGAGTTTCAGTGGGTATCAGCTGCTCGATCTGCTTGCCGATATCGAACGGCAGGCTGAGTCGGACCTCAGTCCCGAAACACATGACGATTTGCTTGCTCTCACCGGCGGTTTGCTGCAGCGGCTTGAAATGTTTGCCGGCATTTTTCCCGGCCCAATCGGCAGATATCATCTCGATACCCTGTTCAATGCGATGACCAGAGAGAAATGGATCGAGGAAGTGGAGCTTCTCTCCACCGGAATCACGCGGCTTATCGACAGATTGACGAGCTGCGAAGCCTATGGTGAAGGATGGCATCATCTGGCGAAAAGGGCAGGGGAACTGAACGATAATTTTCGTGACATCGCCTTTTTTTTCGACCACAATGGGCGTGAATATGTGTACTGGTATGAAAAAAGAGAGCGAACCGTCACCATCTCCGCAACGCCTCTCTCGGTCGCCGGCGAGCTGCAAAACTGCCTGTACGGTTCGGTTGCGGCCTGCGTGCTGACCTCGGCGACGCTGACCTCGGGCGGCTCGTTCGCCTATATCAAGGAGAGGCTGGGGCTCTCGGACGAAGCCGAATTCCTCCAGATCAAATCACCTTTTGATTATCCGCGGCAAACCTTGCTCTATGTTCCGGAGCATGGTTTCCCCGATCCGTCGGAGGTTGCGTTTTCCGAGAGTGTTTGCAAACGGGTGGCGGAAATAATCAACCTGAGCGACGGCAGGGCGCTTATCCTTTGTACAAGTTTTAAAGGGATGGACGCCCTGGCGGCGTATCTGGCAGAGGCGGTTGACTTTCCGCTTCTCGTCCAGGGAACGGCCTCGCGCAATTCATTGCTGCACAGCTTTCGGGAGGAGACCCATTCGGTGCTTCTGGCGGTGGCCAGTTTTTGGGAAGGGGTAGATGTGGTAGGCGAATCCTTGAGCTGCGTGATAATCGATAAATTACCGTTTGAAGTGCCCAGTGACCCGGTGATTCAGGCGCGGATCGGAAGTATTAAGGAGCAGGGAGGAAAGCCCTTCTTTGAGTTCCAAGTTCCCCGAGCAATACTGGCCCTGCGTCAGGGGGTGGGGCGCCTGATGCGTTCAGCCACCGACAGAGGGGTGATAGCTATCATGGATACCCGTCTTTTCAGCAAAGGCTATGGCCGTACGTTCCTGGGCAGTCTGCCGGCCTCGCCGGTGACGAGGAATTTGAGCGATATCGAACAATTCTATGGCAAACACAATTGAAGGCCAAAGCGGGATTGATAACAGGATGATCGATAACATGGATGCGGTGCTCGGTGGCCTTCGCGCCGAGGCCAGGACAATTGATCAATATATGCAGGAGGATCTGGCTCGCCTTGAACCGGCGATGGATGCACGGCTCCTGGAAGTGCTCAATTACGGTCTGTTCAACGGCGGGAAACGGGTCCGCCCCCTGCTCGCAATGTTTGCCTCCCGCCTCTGCGGCAATACCGACCGAGAGGTCTACAAGCTTGGCTGCGCCTTTGAATACCTCCACGCGGCCACGCTTTTTCACGATGATATTATCGACAACTCGGAAACCCGCCGGGGAAAGCAATCGGTTTTCAAAAAGTTCGGCATCACTGCCGCGATTCTCGCCGGGGATTTTCTTCACGCCCTGGCCATGGCTACCGTCGGTGAGCTGGCCGGCGTGGAGGGGCTGCGCATCTTCTGCAATGCGACCACAGGCATGGTTGACGGGGAGTTTATGCAGCTGCGCAATGCCGAAAGGCATAATCTTTCGGAACTCGACTACAACGACGCCATCATGGGGAAGACTGGCCTGTTGATCGCCGCTGCCTGTGAAATCGGGGCGGTTTACGGGCGGGGTTCCGCGCAACAGGTC
Organism: Desulfobacterales bacterium GWB2_56_26; assembly: GCA_001799365.1. Taxonomy (GTDB): domain Bacteria; phylum Desulfobacterota; class Desulfobulbia; order Desulfobulbales; family Desulfocapsaceae; genus Desulforhopalus_A. The sequence continues at coordinate 13,568 of MGTI01000104.1, forward strand.
GCAGCCTTGAGAGAATACGGGGTAAGTCTTGGCTGCGCCTTCCAGATCGTGGACGATCTCCTCGATTATCTGGGCGATCCAGTCAAGACCGGAAAAACAACGGGTAACGACCTGGTCGAAGGCAAGATTACCCTGCCACTCATCCTGACCATGAATGCAGCGAGAGAAGGGGATAAGGCTCGGCTGCTGTCGATTCTTGCGGACAAATCGGAAAGGATTGCGCACTTTCCTGAGGTTTGTGCGCTTGTAGCAAAATATGATGGCTTTGCCGCAGCCAGGAAACGGGCAGAGACAGCTGTTGCCAATGCAGTGCGGTCATTGACTCTGTTTACTGGGCAAGACGTCCTTCATGAGCGGACGTTGCTGGAAGGCCTTGCCGGTTACGTACTGGCAAGGGAAAAATGAGCAGTCTGCAAGATTTCCAGTAACCTCAATGTCTTACTCCACTCGCCTCCCCTAACTATTTTAATGACCCACGAAAACAAGAAACGCCCCCGTAAAAAAGGGCGAAAGCGGAAAGGTCCGGGATATTTCAGCCTCAAGAGGCTCTCTGTCTTTGCGGTTCTTTTTCTCGTGCTGATCGTCTCCATTTGTACGCTTGGGTATGTCATTTTCTTTCGCACCGTTTTTGCCCAGGAGATCCTTCCCGCTCTTCGCAGTGCGATTGTGTTTGAGGAGCCGAATCCTCCCGTCCAGTTTGAGCCTGTAGACCCTGCGGAGCACGTCGGACGGGCGACGGAGCCGACAGCGCCTGTGGAGTCGTCAACGGAACCTGCTGATCGAGGTGAGTCGACCGAATCGGTTGCGAAAGATGTTCCCGCACGGCCACCGGACTTACCGAAAGTAGCCATTATTATCGACGACATGGGCCACGATGAGACGACGGGACGAAAACTTCTCAGCCTTCCCATCGAGTTGACATACTCCTTCCTGCCGTTCGCGCCGCATACCCAAAAACTGGAAAATCTTGCCCACGCGGCAGGTAAGACCATATTTCTCCACCTGCCGATGCAGCCGAAAGGAGCTGCCTACAGCCCGGGGCCGGGAGCCCTCTATCTTCAGGATTCGCCGGAAATGCAGAGAATCAAGTTGAAGAAATGTCTGCAGGAAGTCCCCCATGCCATCGGCGTCAACAATCATATGGGATCGTCTTTCACCGAGGATGAAGGGGCTATGACCAACATCATCAAGGAGATCAAGGACCGATCGCTGATCTTCGTCGACAGTGTCACTTCGCCGGCCAGTGTCGCATTTCAGGTTGCCCGGGCAGCCTCTGTGAAAAGCGCGAGAAGGAATGTCTTTCTTGATAATATTCAGGATGAGCAGAAGATCTGCGATCAGCTTGAAAAGCTTGTAGAGATCGCGGAAAAGAAGGGGAGAGCGATCGGCATTGCCCATCCATATCGGGCGACGGTGAATGCGATGGCGATATGCAGCGAGCAGTACCAGGCAAGGGTGCACTATGTCGGTGTACCGGAGGTGCTGGCGGTCAGATGACCATCCAGCCCTTACCTCGACAGGAAGGGGTTGGATTCCTTTCGTCTTCCTTGTGCCCGCCCCTTCCTTTCGATCCCGAATCAATGTTTAAAAGATCGTTGTCCGGTAAACATCATGGCAACTTTCGGCTCGGCTTCGTTGCAAGCCTCGATGGTTTCAAAGTCCCGTAATGACCCGCCGGCCTGGAGGATAGCCGAGACGCCTTGGGCGATGCCGACATCGGCGCCATCCCTGAACGGGAAGAACGCATCGGAAATCATGACCGAGCCGGGCAAGCCTGCCCGATCTTTTGCAACCTGATCATCAATGGCGTCTTGTTCGCTTTTAGCTCTTTTGCCCTTGACGATGGCCAGCGCAAGGTCGGCGTAGCCGATGCCGTGACGATCGAAACAGAGGATGTCGGCATACTTGATATAGGCCTTGTGTACGGCTATTTCCGCAACTCCTACCCGGTCCTGCTCGCCGGTCCCGATGCCTACGGTGCAGCCGTCTTTCACGTACAAAACGGAATTTGAGGTGACACCGTGTTCGACGGCCCAGCCGAATATCATGTCGTCGAGCTCCCGTGCCGTCGGTAGCCGTTCGCAGGAGTATTCCCGGCCCTGCCAGGTGGCGATAGCGGGCTTCAGGTCGGCAATGCTGCGGATCGAGTTTACCGCGGATTGCTGGACAATAATGCCCCCGTCAATGAGGCTCTTGAAGTCGACGAAACGAAACTTTTCAAATGCTGCGAGTCGGTTGATGCCGGCTATCTTGATGATTCGCAGGTTTTTCGACTTCTGCAGGATATCCAGACTGCCGTTTTCGAACTCCGGCGCACAGACTACCTCCAGGTAGTTGCCGGCGAGAAGTTCTGCAGTTTCTTTGTCGCAGGCCCGGTTGAGAACGACGGCACCGCCAAAGGCGGCGATACGGTCGGCGCGCAAGGCCCTGTTGAAGGCGGCGGCGATGGTGGGGCCGTACGCTGCGCCGCATGGGTTGTTATGCTTGAGGATGACCGCTGCCGGCTTATCCATCAGGTACTTGATGATATTCAGGCCATTATCGATGTCGGTAAGATTGATCTTGCCCGGATGTTTGCCAACCTGCAGCATGTCTTCCACCATAATCGAAGACACCAGGCCTTTCCCCGGTTCAATGAACTCGCACCCACCCAAAACCAGATTGCCGCCCACCAATTCATATAAGGCCGCCTCCTGATCCGGATTCTCGCCGTAGCGGACTCCCCGTTCATCTACGGATCCGTCCGGCTGTGGAATTTTCCAGGTCTTTTTGCGATATACCAGCTTCTGGTCGTCAAACGAAATGGTCATGTCCATCGGGAAGCTGTCGCCTAAGATTTGAGAGTACATCTTCTTGAGATCACTCATTCTTTCACCTATTTACTGTGGGTTTATGGGAGAGCCGCACAGGCGGCGTGGATCGGGGATGGTTGCAGTTGGATCAAGGGTTTCTGCTGAAAGCCGCCAATACGCTCGCAGCGTCCACTGTTGTATCTGACAACAGACTGTAAGGGCCGATGACAACATGATCGCCGATTCGACAATTTTCCAGAATCGCTCCCTGGCCGATCAGGCACGACTCACCGATTCTGCTGCTCCCGGTTATTCTGACACAGGGCTCAAGAAGGGTGTCCCTGCCTATGTGGACTTCCGGCGAGACACTTATCGATTCCGGCTGGTGCATTGAGACACCCTGCATCATGAGATCGATGTTTCGGCGCTGAAGCAATGCCTTGTGGGCCTCCGCGAGTTCGACGCGAGAATTGACGCCCAGGACTTCCAGGGGGTTATCCGTAGAAACTTTCTCGACGGATAGGCCTCTCTCCACCGCCAGTTTCACGATATCCGTCAAATACACTTCGTTCTGGCTGTTATCGGTACCGACTCTTTTCAGTGCCGAGAAAAGGAACTCCTTGTCGACACAGTATATGCCGGCATTGATTTCGTTAATCCGGAGTTGTTCCGCCGTTGCATCCTTTTGTTCGACGATCCCCGCTATTTTTCCAGCCAACGTCGTGAGAATGCGGCCGTAATTGGTCGGATCGTCCAAGTGGGTGGTCATGAGGGTAAGTGCAGCTTTGCCTGCTCTGTGCTCCCTGTACATCCGACCCAGGGTTTCGGCCTTGATGAGTGGTGTATCGCCACAGAGTATCATCACGGTATCAATGTCTCTCCTGATGATGTTTTCGGCGATGAGAACTGCGTGGCCTGTGCCCAACTGTTGGTCCTGAACAGCAAAATCGAGGTCAAAATCCTGCAGAACCTGTTGTACTGCATCCTGCTGATGACCGACAATTGTCACGATCTGTTTAGGATTGAGAGGGAGAACGGCGTTCACCACATGACGGATCATTGGGGTAAAAAAAACTTCGTGCAGCACTTTTGCCTTGTCGGATTTCATCCTTGTGCCCTTGCCGGCGGCAAGAATGATGACCGAAAGTTGCGGAGATGACATAAGGATTCTTCGTTATAGCTATGTGGAATAACGGGTAATAGTGCGCTTTTGAAATGACATCGACAGGATTTCAGCTGAAGATGCTATATTAAAGAAATGTGACAGGCTTTGCAAGGCAGAAGACAGAGGACAGAAGACAGATCAATCTTATAATATTTCGGCTTATGCCGCATCCACCCGCCATCAACCTCGATAGCGTTCAATTTACCACTCTTGGTCTTCGCAGCGAGGCTTGCATACTTCCCAGTGTCTGCAAAAGCAAAAGCCCCGTTGAGCGTAAGCTCAACGGGGCTTTTGTTATAAGAATCGGCGGCGACCTACTCTC
>MGTI01000105.1 GCA_001799365.1 Desulfobacterales bacterium GWB2_56_26
AAGTGAGCAGCAGGAAAACATGAGGGAAAATAAATACTATGTTGTATTTATCTTCCTGAGTGGAAAAAGTAACCGCATTACAGCCTCCTCAAAACTGGCTAAATTTCTTGATCTGCAGCCTCCGAAATATGAAGAGGGGGAGAAAGTTGATCTTATCGTCTATGCTGAGACAGATCTCGGATATAGTGCCGTTGTCAACAGTTCTCATAGTGGCATGATTTATTTTAACGAGGTCTTTCAGGAGCTTGTCATAGGCCAGCGACTGCAGGGCTACATAAAAAAAGTACGTGAAGACGGTAAAATTGACCTGCGGTTGCAACAGACAGGCTCTCGAGGAGTCGATGATATTTCCCAAACCATTCTTGAAACTCTCAAGAGACGTGGCGGCATGGTCGCGGTTACCGATAAAAGTCCGCCTGAAGATGTCTATGCCTTGTTCGGGGTAAGCAAAAAAGTCTTCAAAAAAGCAATAGGCGCCCTCTATAAGAAAAGGCTCATCGTAATCGACACCGATGGCATCAAGCTTGCCATCTGACGAGAGGACGCATCGGTTTCGTAAAAGGGGCCATGAGGGACCCGAGCAAAAGATTGAATTGAAGATCGGTAAATCAGGAACATGAGGAACATAGCATTCGGATATTCAACCCGCTGTAATATCAAATGTACACATTGTGTAGCAGCTGAGGGTACTGCTGATATTAAAAAGATGGAGATTGTCGAGGCGAAAGAAATCATCCGGGATATGGCTATGGCCGGCGTCACCGGCATGAGTTTTACTGCAGGGGAGCCGTTTATCTACTTTGACGATCTCCTCGAAATGGTTGACCTTTGCCGGGAAAAGAATATTTACACCAGGATTGTTACTAACAGCTTCTGGGCAACTACCCCGGAAAAGACCGAACACATGCTTGGCACGCTGAAAAAGCGCGGGCTTTCTCAACTGAGAATGAGCTGCAGCAAATGGCATCAGCAGCATGTCCCTCGCCAAAATGTGCTGAACGCCGCTCGTGGCTGCATAGCGACTGGGATTGACTATTTTATATCCTTCGTGACCGATTTTTCAGAAGAAGACGATGAATATGAAAGCTTTTTTCGGGACAATAAACTCAAATTTTTCCCGGAACCTGTCATATATGCCGGGAGGGCAGGGTCATTGGCCCGCAAAGAGATCTTTACGGATTACCAGGAAAATCGCTGTACAATGAACCCCTACCTCGCTCCCGACCTCTCGATGTACGCCTGTTGTGATGCGGGCAGTCACTTCAGCAATACCGACTTTTTTCTCCTCGGTAACTTGAAGGATAATTCCATCGATCTGCTCTTCCGTAAAAGCGAAACCAACCCTCTCTATAACTGCATCCGGTCCATCGGCGTCACTGCTATCGCCTCGTTTGCCGGAATGAAGGCACGAGACATCGTGACATATCGTAAGTGCGAGTTATGCAAGAAACTGTTTGATTCACCGGAAACTCTCAAAATTCTTCAAGACTCCAGTGGGTTAGAGCTTCAGAGGTGGGTGAGGTAAGACGGTTCAGTTGCCGTAGAGCCAGATAGTAGCGTTACATGTCTGGCTCAAAATTCTCTGTTGTAACTCATCTGGGGTTGGATGAGCCATTGAGCACTTTCTCAACAAGATTGCCAATGTCTTTCTTAGAAATAGGTTTAAAGGCAAATCCCTTTATCCCTATGGATTTTGCTTTCTCTTCTGAAATGAGACTGCTGTAGCCGGTACAGAGAATGATTGGCAATTCGGGACGTACCTGCAGCATGCGCCGGGCGAGATCCATTCCTGTCATTATGGGCATGGTCTGATCGGTTATGACCAGATCGAAAGAATCCGGTTGATTCATAAAAGTAGAGAGAGCCTCCAGGCTGTTGGTTTTGGGTGTCACTCGGTAACCCATTCGTTCAAACATTTTCCTGCTCATCTCTAAGAGTATTTCTTCGTCATCGATTAAAAGAATATGCTCTTCACCGTGTAGGTTTTTATCTGCAGATTCGATTTTTTCCTTTGTTTCAACTTCTGTGGTCGGAAAAGTAATATGGAATGCGGTGCCTTCTCCGGGACGGCTGTCACAGGTGATCGATCCCCCATAACTCTGAACAATTCCATGAACCACGGCAAGCCCCATACCGGTACCCTTGCCGACCTCTTTTGTTGTGAAATACGGGTCGAATATCTTCTCCCGGATCTCCGGCGAAATACCTATACCAGTATCTTTGATTGATAATTTTATATATCTCCCGGGCTTCATGCATGGTTCGTTGGGGAGGTTATCCTTGTCGACTATTACCTTTTTCAAAATAATTGAAAGAGTTCCGCCTTCCATTTCCATGGCATGAAAAGCGTTTGTGCAGAGATTCATCATTATCTGATGTATATGTGTAGGATCTGCCAGAATAACACCAGCTTGCGGATCTACATTCTGATTTATGGTAATGGTTGTCGGAAGTGAGGCCCGCAATAGTTTCAGTGTTTCATTGATAATCACGGCCGGTTGCAGGGGGATTGGATCGCTGTTAGCCTGGCGGCTGAAGGCAAGTATTTGTTTGACCAGATCTCTGGCACGATATCCGGCCAGAATAACCTGATCAATATCATCGATCACTAATGAATCCGTCGGCAATTCAGCGCGTACCAGTTCGGCATATCCAAGGATTGCAGCCAATACATTATTGAAATCATGAGCAATTCCTCCAGCCAATGTGCCGATTGCTTCCATTTTTTGTGCCTGCTGGAGTTGAAGGGCCAATTTTTTCTTCTCTTCTTCAGCTCGCTTCAGCTCAGTAATATCCTGCGCCACCCCCCGAAGACCTATCGTTACTCCCCGTGCATCATGAAGCGTCATTCCATGTACCCACATCCATCCATGGCTTCCATCGATTCGCACAGTCTCCAACTCAAGATCGTATGGAATTCCAGTATCTCTCGTTGTGTTGAGAGCAGTAGATAACCTTTCCCAACTCTCCGGAGTAAACAATTTGCTGTGCTCGGTATATGGTGGTGGCGGAAGTTGCGGATCGAAGCCATACATTCTGTAGAGCTCGTCCGACCAAACGACTTGATTGCTTGCTAAATCCAAACGCCAGGTGCCCACATGAGCGATTCGTTGCGACTCCTTTAAATCTTCTTCGCTTGCCCGGAGAGCCTCTTCGGCGAGTTTACTGTTGGTGATATCGGATATGATGCCGTGCCAGAGAGTGCCTCCATCGGCCATTCGTTGCGGTTGTGCCTGTGACCAGCGCCAGCGGAGACCTTGTTTCGGCAGGATTACTCTGAATTCACAATAGAACGTCTGTAAAGTGCGTGCCGATTCGAAGATTGTCTCGGCTACACGGTCATGGTCATCCGGATGCAATCTACTAAAAACCGGGGTCGCATCTTCCCGGACATCTTTGGACTCAATCTCGTAAATGTCATTCATGCCTGGACTTGCATAGGGAAAAGCTGAGCGGCCATCCGGAAACAGTCGATACTGATAAATGACACCCGGCACCATTTCGGCAAGATTGTTGAGCAGTTCATGGCTTTCCACGAGTTGCTTTTCTGCTTTCCTGCGCTCGGTCACATTGTTGCCGACGCACAGAATCTCCTCGAGTTCACCATCTGCGTCATAAAGCGGTTTATTGGCCCAGGCAATCCAGACTCGGGTCCCATCCCGCAGCATGTTCTCATTTTCGTTATAGTGATGGGGCCGTGACCCAGCATCTATAAAGGTGTTTCGAAGATCAACGCCTGTCGAATCTGTCTCCGGCATTATTGTTCCAATGACACTCTTGCCGATTACCTCTTGGGCTTGATACCCGAAAAAGCTTTGGGCAAATTCATTGAAATAGGTAATGCATCCCCGGTTATCGATGCGGAGGATAATGCTGTTGGCGTTCTCCACCAGTTCGCGATATCGGGTTTCGCTCTCCTGTAACTCCCTGGTTCTTCGTTTGACCTTTATCTTTAAAAGCAGAGTGAAACCGGAAAAGAGGAGGGCTGATGAAATTGCGGCAATGAGGCTGTAGGTCAGCCATGCAGGGGTGTGTCGAGTAGCAAGATTGCCCATCCAGTGTTCAAGGTTCTGGTAATAGAACGAGCCCTTATCTCTTTTCCACTTGGATAAATGGGCGTCAATGTGGCTCAAGAGTTCATGCTGGGTTCCTTTCTTGCTCGCGAAATATATAGAGAAAGGACTAAAGATAATTGTGCTGCCGACCAGATTGTATTCTTTGGCATGGCGAAGGCCGTAGTGCTGCGGAGCAACCCCGGCATCAGCTTCCTGCTTCTGCACTGCAGCAAAAACATCGGCATGGGTGGCCACTTCCTGGATTTCGCAACGTATACCGAATTTCTCTGCCGTCTTGATAAAATTAATGCCGCTGATATCACGGCGCATGACCGCGACCTTGCGACCATCGAGATCATTTATATTGAAAGATTTACCCTCAGGTCTGACAAAAACCTGACCCCAGAGTTCAACCACGGATTCATAGGTGAAATCCATTACCTGGGCTCGCTCTGAAGAATATGCAACCGAGACCAGCAGGTCGATTTCCTGTCGTTGCAGCAGATCAAGACACTCTGCCCAACTGCCTTTCACGAATTCGATTTTCCACCGTTCATCACGAACGATTTCCCTGAGCAAGTCTGGATTGAGCCCTTGTGCAACACCATTTTCGTCAATGAAGTTAAAGGGCTCAAAAGGGAAAATACCGACCCGGATTGTGCCCACAGGGCCTTTTTCAAGGGCATGCACCGGCCAAGAAAAGCTGATCAACAAGAGAAAGCAAAGGGATAGGAAGGTCCTGCCAAGAAAGTTTATCATGGTCCTTGCGTCTGGTCATTGGAAGCATTGCTATCTTACTGTCGCATAATTTCTCTTATCCTCTCAAGTCAAGTGAGCTATGTCAATTGATACATTGTGGTGGTTTCAAAGAGAAATAGCTTTTGGAAGCCTTCATTTGCCGCTACTGCTTTGCTTTTTTTGAAAAACACCTAAGGGGAGTAAAATAAGAAATCCCGTCGATTCAGTGTCTCCAGGCGATCATTGTGGATGACTCCATCGTCATAGACGAACAGTTGGATTAGTGGTAAAAAACTTTAAAGGGTTAGGTAAATTTTTACCAGCCGGTAAGAAGGTCTTAAAGTTGCGTTGTTATTGAGGAGTGGGGGTGAAACAGTCTTGCATTTGTGAATATGATCTCTGCAAGAACATCCCTGGCAGTTTCGCAAGTAATTATTTTTATAGATAAGATCGTATGGGTGAAGAAAAAAACATGCATACTTCGGGCGTTCCCCCTGGCCGCTTCATCAGGTTGAACCGATTCCGCAAGCTTTTTGAACAACACTCCGCGGTCATAATGATACTTGACGCAGAGACTGGCCAAATCGTTGATGCCAATAAAGCGGCGGTGCGGTTCTATGGATGGCCACATGAGAAACTTAAACAAATGCGCATTGATGAAATTAACATTCTGTCTCCTGAGGCCATAAAAGCTGAAATAACACGAGTCGTACTATCAGAAAGTTGCCACTTTGAGTTTCGCCACCGGAGAGCGGACGGCTCGATCCGAGATGTGGATGTATTCAGCAACAAGATCGAAAGTTCTGGGAAAACATTCGTCTATTCCATCATTCATGACATCAGCGACCGCAAGCGAGCAGAAGAGGCTTTACGGCAGAGCGAGGATCGTCTTCATAGAGCTAATGAAGACCTCCAGCAGCGAAACAACCAGCTGATCCGGCAAGCCGCCGAGCTGGAAGCGACAAATATGCAGTTAGGGAATGAAAAGGGCCTTCTTGCGGCTGTTATGGACGCATTGCCGACAGGCGTTGCCATTACCGACAAATCAGGGGGCATTACCCATACAAATAGAGCCTTTGAAATGATATGGGGGGGGCCGCTTCCGGCTCGATCTGTAAACGATTACACAATTTACAAAGCATGGTGGGTCGATACGGATCGACTTGTTGCTCCTGAGGAATGGGCAGCGGCCAAAGCTGTGCAGAAGGGACAGACCACACTCGGTCAGATGATGCGGATTGAGCGGTTCGACGGCACTGAAATCTATATCCTCAACAGCGCCTCACCTGTTTATAGCACTGAAGGAAAAATTATCGGAAGCGCCGTGGCTGTGCAGGATATCACCGAGCTGAAACGGGTGGAAAAAGCCCTCTATGAGAGCGAGCAGCGCTTGCGACTATTCATCCAGCATGCTCCGGTCGCGCTTGCGATGTTTGATCGCGATATGCGTTACCTCAGCGCAAGTCGTCGCTGGCTGCACGATCACAGCTTGGAAGGTCGGGATTTGTTTGGGCTGTCGCACTATGAGATCCTGGATATACCGGAACGTTGGAAGGAAGCCCACCGCCGCGGTCTTGCAGGAGAAGTTGTGGGAGCCGAAGAAGATCACCGTGAATCGCCTGACGGATCTGTCCAATGGATCCGTTGGGAAGTGCGGCCTTGGAATCTTTTGTCGGGAGATGTTGGCGGAATCGTAATTTTTACCGAAGATATCACCGAACGTAAACAGTTTGAAGAACGGCTTTGCGCCCTCAATGAAGAACTGGAACAACGGGTTGAGAGACGCACGCGCGAGCTTCAGGAAGCACAAATAAAATACCTTCATGCTGAGAAACTCATGGCAATCGGTAGCTTATCGGCCTCTATCGCCCATGAATTCAACAGCCCCCTCCAAGGTGTTTTGGCCATACTTCAAAGCTTCAGCAAGTATTTGGTATTGGAGACAGACGACAGGGAGTTGCTGGAGTTGGCTATCAGCGAAGGCAACCGGATGAAAAATTTGATTCGTAGCCTCCAGGATTTTAACCGTCCGTCTTCGGGCAAGAAAGTTTTTATGGATATGCACGCGACGATCGACTCTGTGCTGTTGTTGTGCAAGTCCGATTTCCAGAGAAAAAAGATTTTTATAATGTTGAACTATGCTGAAAGGTTGCCGCAGATCCTTGCGATTCCAGATCAGATCAAACAAGTCATTCTTAATCTCTTGAATAACGCAGCGTACGCATGTCGGGACGGCGGCGTCATCACGATAACGACCTGGCAGGAGGAAAACGAAGTTGCTGTGGCAATCAAGGACAACGGCACCGGCATTCAGCCTGACAAGCTGGATTTAATCTTTCAACCTTTCTACACTACAAAGCCCGAGGTAAAGGGAACCGGTTTGGGTTTGTCTATCTGCTATGGGATCGTCAAAAGTCATCATGGGGAAATATATGTTGAGAGTGCGCCAGGGGAAGGCTCGACCTTTACCGTCTATTTGCCTGTCAATGAAGATTGACCGTAATATTTTTCTGCGTTTCTTGCCCCAAAAGCCGTTGAAGTTCGGAAGTTCATTGCCGCGACTCATGATCTCGATATAACCCCCATAGCTGACCAGGCGGTTGCGCTTCTGGGTGGTCAGCTCCTTTACGATACCGGCTCTCCAGGTGGCTGATCGCCTTATTGACGATTGCCAGGCTAATGTCGGCCTTCTTGAGCAGTGAGTGGCGATGGGGTGTTCCATCAACGTTCGGTGGACCTTAAAATAAGATCCGTCCTGAAATTATCTATCACTATTGAAGTGACGAAAAATCTCAAATTAACATAGACAGCATGTCCTGACGGTGATTAAGGTTAAAAAGGTTAGAACCTAGCATGATGTGGAAGCAATGGCACGTTCTCATTTCTCCGCTCATCTGTAAAGCATCATGTCGAGAGCCGATTCATCTCAGTTCTTGAAGGCTCGCTACCTCGGCGCTCCGAGAAGATGGCGGGCCTTCCCTTTTTGAGGTTACAGTTATGGTTGACGCAGGAGGCGTTATGAAATATTCACAAGGCATAACTGTTCTATCCGGGATGCTGGCATTCGTTGTAATGACCTCTCCTCCAATAGTACTGGCGCAAGAAAAACTGCAGACGAAGGACGGTACTATTCTCAAGGTAGAAAATCTGGTGGGCGGTCTGAAACATCCCTGGGGGATGGCGTTTCTCCCGGATGGCCGCTTGTTGGTTACCGAGCGCAATACCGGCAGGTTGTATATTTTGCAAACCGACAACACCTTGTCCCAACCCTTGAAGGGCGTGCCGGAAGTCTTGGCTCATGGACAAGGCGGGCTTATGGATGTGACGCTTGACCCGGATTTTAAAGAAAATAACCGGATCTATCTCTCCTACGCAAAACCTGATCAAGGCGGCAAGGCGACCACGGCACTTGGACGAGGAACTCTGGTCGATGGACGTATCGAAGGTTTTAAGGAAATTTTTGTGCAAAAACCGTCCGTCGAAGGTGGCAATCATTTTGGCAACCGCATTGAATTTTCTCCGGACGGCAAGTACCTTTTCTTTGCACTTGGTGAACGGTTTCAGTTCGATCCGGCCCAGGATTTGTCCAATCATCTCGGAAAAGTAATCCGCATATATCCTGATGGCAGCACGCCGGAAGATAATCCCTTTGTCGGCCGGGAAAATGCAGAGGATGAAATTTGGTCATACGGACACCGTAACATTGAAGCGATGGCATTTCAGCCTGGGACGACTACTCTCTGGGTCGGTGAAATGGGGCCATTAGGCGGGGACGAACTGAACGAAATTGAAATAGGTGCCAACTATGGATGGCCGGTGGTCAGCTGGGGCGATCATTATAACGGCAGAAAAATACCCGACCCGCCGACACGTTCTGAATTTAAAGATGCCGCTCAACATTGGACCCCGGTCATATCTCCCTCCGGAATGAAATTCTACCAGGGAGGTATGTTTCCCAACTGGAAAAACAACATATTGATTGGCGGACTGACAACCAGAGAGGTCGTCCGTCTGGTTTTGGACGGCACCACTGTCATCGAGGAGGAACGCCTGCCATTACAGAAGCGGATTCGCGATGTTGATATTGCCCCGGACGGATCGATTTATCTTTTAACCGACCATGATGATGGAAATGTGTTGCGCATCAGCTCCATGGATAAATGATTGGAATCGGAAAATCGCTGAAGGTGGCGATCATCCTGGAGCTGCGAGTCGTAGCCTGGCAATTTTAATAAGTTATTCTCGCAACCCCTTTGAAGGGCATTATCTTGATACACCTTTTGGGACATTTGAGGAGGAATTATGAATGCTTATGAGACGTTATTCTTTCCGGACACCGACATCTTCAACGAAAAATACTATCCCCTGCTGTTATTTTTTACTCCACTCCATTTTCTGCAGTTGATAGAGCAAGGAGCCGGAGGCAATTCAGCCAACGAGTCCGGTCTTTTCCTGGAACGGGGTTTGTGCAAAGCGCATATACCTGCTCCTCTGGGAGAAGACCGTCAACAGTTTTTGCGCTTGATCGAGGGTATAAGAAAAAGAAAAGAACACTATCTTGCCCAACTCAAGATAATTTCACCGGGTTCTGCGACGACAGGCCCGTCAGAGAATAAGAAAAATCTCGTCATATCATCTCTGCTTCAGGAATTTGGTATCAAGCGCCAGGCGTCGGATCAGAGCTTGTGGCGAGCTCGATTAGTAGTGGCTATGGCGGAAATTCTGGCTGCTGACGAAGAGTCTTTGCATGAGGAGTTTTCCGAACAGTTCGCTTTCTTTAACGAGGAGATCACTGCGCTTCGTTCTTTGCCGGAAGCAAAGGGAACTGAAGAGGTAGATCTCCTGGACAAGCTGGAAAGCCTCATGGCAGAACTGGAAAAGCCACGGTTGAAGGACTCGGTAAATCGAACTGAAGCCTGGCTTCGTCTCCTGAAAAACCAACCACCGCCATCGGTAAAAATGTGGCTCGCGGCAACACGCGACAGTGGTGAACGGATTTTCACGAGGTACGAATCGATAAGCCATACCAGTGCCGTACCAGTCCTCAGACTTGCTATTCCGGCATATATTGATGCAAGTGGGAAATATGTGATAGAAATTGTCGAAAAATTTCAACGGGATACAATTGCCATTCACCGTGGGCTTGTGGCGGATTTCGATAGAATTGTTTCGACCGTTCCATACCTGCGCGACTCGCCCGAGTCGCTCCTGCCTTTCGGGACCGATTGGGCCGAACTATGGGAAGGAAAGCTGGACAAATATTTTCCGGCCTCAAGGGACGAAAGAAACCATGTCACCTTCTATTTGCTTCCAGGTCAGCCACTCAGCCAACTTCTGTCATTGCCGAATTCGTCCGGTGCCTCAAATGAAGCCGCTCATGGTCTTCTTGGCATCCTGGGATCTTCCTAGTCAAATATTTGATATTATATTTTCTCCGGTGTAACGCCATCTGATTAATTTCGCTTGCAAAAAAGCCAGTCCCCCTGCTAGGGTAGGTAGTGCCGCCTGTAACGCCTAACTACCCCCGGGGGACGGGGCTTTTATTTTCCTCGGTCAAAATAATCGGAGACACCATGGCATCACCGGAAGATATCAGTTCCTCACTTGCTGTCCTCATCGATGCAGATAATGCCAATCCATCCGTCATAGAGCCGTTGCTCGAAGAAGTTGCGAAATTAGGGGTGGCGAGCGTCAAGCGGATTTATGGCGATTGGACCACGCCAAACCTTGGGCAATGGAAACAAGTGCTGCTTGAGCACTCTATTCAGCCAATCCAGCAGTTTCGCTATACGACAGGCAAGAACGCGACTGACAGTGCGATGATCATCGACGCCATGGATCTTCTCTACGCAGGTCACTTCGCTGGATTCTGCCTGGTTTCGAGCGACAGCGATTTCACGCGTCTTGCTTCCCGTATTCGCGAATCCGGCAGGCGCGTGTACGGGTTTGGCGAGAAGAAAACCCCCAGACCTTTCGTATCTGCCTGCGACAGATTCATCTATATAGAGGTCTTTACGAAAAAAGCGGAGGATCAGCAAGAGCCGTCGGCCGGTCGTAAAAGTCCAAAAGAGCTAAAGGGCAATAAGGCCTTGGTGGGTCTCTTGCGTTCGGCTATCGAGGCCTGCTCAGATGAAACAGGATGGGCGCAACTGGGTCCTGTCGGCAACTTCATCAACAAAACCGCCAACGATTTTGACCCGAGAAATTATGGGTTTGCAAAACTGAGCGAACTGATAACCGCTATCGGACTTTTTGAAGTTGAAAGACGGGAATCGCGGATCTTTGTTCGAGATAAACGTAGAAAGATTGTGACTTGAGGAGGATACATAAAAACTGAGCCAGAGTACTCCGGTTTCCTTCCAACACTCCGGATGCAGAGTTTTTCCGGAAGGAGAAATAAGTGAACTCGAGAAGTGAGGTTAAAGATTTACAATGGAAAACGCCAAGAACGACCAATCCTGGGAGCCGCTGCCAAATTTGGATAAAGATTGCTTTGGCTGTGGCTCCGAAAATCACTCCGGCTTGCGTATGACCTTTGAAACAAACGGCCAGCAGATCCGGACGAGACTTACAGTCTCTCCACAGTTTCGGGGGTGGAGCAAACTGATACACGGAGGGGTGATTTCAACCATTCTCGACGAGACGATGAGCTGGGCGGCGATCATTCTCACCAGAAGGTTCATTCTGACCAAGCAGATGACGGTTCAGTTTCTCAGGCCGGTTTACGTTGGGTCGTCGCTGTGCGGGGTCGGTTCCATCAAAGAGAAAGCCGGAGAACGCAAAGCCATTGTCCAAGCCGAGCTGTTTGACGATCAGGGAAGGCTCTGTGCATCATCGGAGGGTGAGTTCGTTCTGTATTCCAAGGAACAATTTGCAAAATTGGCGATTCTGGCGGAGAAAGATCTGGAAGCGATGGCGGCCAGTTTCGACTTCAAACCAGGCCGTCCTTAAAATCCACAGGAAAAATGGAGGAGAGACAGCAACATGACATTCACCGAATCAATCCAAACCTGCTTCAAGAAGTACGCTGAATTCAACGGACGCGCCACCCGATCGGAATTCTGGTGGTGGGCATTGTTTGTCTTTCTCCTCTCCATGGTCGGACAAATGATCAGCCATAACCTCGCCTCACTCCTGTCCATTATTACTCTCCTGCCGTCAATTGCCGTCACAGCGCGCAGATTGCACGATATCGGCCGCAGCGGCTGGTGGCAGCTCGTTGGCTTGATTCCATTTATCGGCTGGGCAGTGATGATTTATTGGTGTGTCCAGGATTCAACAGGCCCAAACGAGTATGACAGATAGCGTCAACCGCCTTGAAGTGTTCGGCAGCTTCCAGGAGTAGAGGATTCGATTTTTAAGGTTCTTCTGGATTAAAGCGCATGTGCACAAAAGAGAAGCTGCGCAAGCCGGGATAGGCGCGAATGTCGGCCGGCAATTCTGGGGTGTGCCGAGCAAGATGAGCAATGTGATTCAAAGGACCTTTTTTTTCAGGTCAAGGCCCTTTCAATCAGCGGGATAAACAAGTGAAGTCAACTACTAATTGATATTTACCAGCTCAAGATCAAAAATCAGAGTTTGTCCGGCAAGCGGCGGATTGCTGTCAAGCGTGACAGTATCGTCACTCAACTGGCTCACAACAACGAGCATAGGCTCATCATCTTCGTTGGTGAGCTCCAGTTCATCTCCAACTTCAAAGTCAAAGTCTGCCGGCATTTCAGAAAGAGGCACTTCAATCACATTCTCTTCGTCTCGTTCTCCGTAGGCTTTTTCGGGCGGGAGGGTAATAGTCTTTTTTTCACCCACAATCATACTCAGCACGCCCTCTTCAAAGCCATCGATAATGTCGCCTTCGCCGAGAGTGAACACAAGGGGTTCTTCTCCAACGGTTGAATCAAATATGCTGCCGTCAGCAAGTTTGCCCGTATAGTGAACGGTCACCTTATCCCCTTTTTTGGCCTGTATCATGTTAATTTCCTTGATGAATTATTAGGTGTTAAGATTTCAACTTCTTGGAACAACCTGCAGTAGCGTCTTTACCTGAAGAAATTTTATCCATTTTGTAATATATGGACGCAACGATAATATCTTTTTCAGCCGAAACAACAGAAATAGCGCTTTAAGGGTACAATAAACGCGGTTTTCAATGTAGCGGGCTTCCCTCATTCCCTGTATTATGTGTAGATTATTGCTGAATGCAGCGGATAGGAAATGATTGCTCGTAAGAAACATCCTGAAGTGATAATCTCGCCTCGCTCTTACCCCTTGCTTACGTTTCTGTCCGCCAGTTGCCGTAACAGCACGCCGGCTGCACGATATCAGCCGGAACGGCTGGTGGCGGTCGTGGCCTTCTCTTTGTTGCGATAGAGGCGGGAATGGCTACTTTTTACTACATCCTCGTAAGTTCCACAAATGCATCCTCGAATCCCGGAAAGCAGGAAATTTCTCGGTTGCAGGCGCAAATATGGGCAAAACGAAATCATTCCCTCTCCTGATATCGGCAGTTCTGCCGGTGGTCATTCTGCTTGCTCTAACTGGCTGCGGCGCGAAGAAAATAATACCAGTCGAGGATGCGGTCGGATTTGATCCCGGTCGGAGTAGGATAGCGTCCTGGCACGAGCTGATGCGGGAGAAGCGCGAGGTGCCGGAAATGCAGAAGCTTGAGGCGGTGAATTCTTTCTTCAATCGCCTGGAATTCGCCGAGGATCTGATTCACTGGGGCAAGGCTGACTATTGGGCTTCCCCCCAGGAAATGCTGGTGAGCAACGGCGGAGACTGCGAGGACTTTGCCACGGCCAAATATTTTACCTTGCGCCAGCTGGATATACCGGATGAGAAGATGCGCCTGATCTACGTCAAGTCGCTGAAACTGAACCAGCCGCATATGATTCTGGGCTACTACGCCGAACCAGGCATGGAGCCCCTTGTTCTGGATAATTTCACCGATTCGATTCTCCCCGCCTCAAAACGGACGGATCTCCTGCCCATCTACAGCTTTAACGGCCAGGGCTTCTGGCTGACCAGAAAACGGGGCTCGCAACGTGTTGGCGGACCGGAACGTCTGAGCCTCTGGCAGGAGTTGCGTTCCCGGTTCAATCGGGAGGTCATCGCTGCGCCTTTGCCCAACTGAGCGTTTTTTATGGCCGGTAGATAAAGAAATGCTCAAAAGACTTGCCACTGCCCACCTATCAAAGTATGATTTTCGCGATATTTTTTCTTGCCAGGACTGAACCGCCGTACCGTTTGCAAATGGAATCTTTTCCAGATAATTCAACTGGTCCCTCTATTAGGCATGCTTTCAGTCCCTCAGGTAACCGTTTCCTGTCCCCGCCGGATTTTCCCTCTTCTACGTAAAATTATAGCAACGACATTGGGCCTGACTATCCTCATAGGGATTGTCAGCGGTTGCGTGACGGAATCCGGGACTTCGACGGGCCTTGCTCCCGACGGGAGCGACGTAGCGGCAACGGCCAGGGCACTGGCGGAGAAATCGGCAGTTCAGCCCGTTATATATGAGAATGCTGCCCAACAAGGTCCGCCGCTTGTGGTGCTGCCGGGCCAGTTCAAGCTTACTAATTCGGTCTTTGCCCAGAAATTTACTCCCAACAATATTGCCGACTTTGCCGAAATAGAACTGGAAAAAGCTAATTTTAAGGTACTGGAGAGAGCCCATCTCGGCCCGTTGCTCGACGAAGTGACTTTGGCTGTCAATATGGGCGATCCCGGCGGCTTGAAGCGATTTCGCAAAGGGAAATTCGTCACCACCCGCTGGTTTATCCAGTTCGATGTTTTGAAGGCCGAACCTGTGGCGGAAGCCGGGACGGACTTTGACGGCAAGGCTCTGGGCAGTCTGATTACGACGCTTGCCGGGGATAATATAGGCGGACGCGCCGCCGGAGGAATTGTTTCCTCCGTTGGGGGAAGTGAGGATGCGAAGGTATGGATCGTGGGGCTGCGATATAAGATACTCGACGCCGCCAGCAGCGCGATCGTCAAGTCCGGGTATGTAGAGGATAAGATGGAGGTGGGAGGATCCAGCACTACCTTCTTGGGTATCAGTCAAACCGAACACAGCGCGATGTCAATGGATTCCATGGTGCAGCGGCTGGTGCAGAAGTGCGTGGCCGAAATTGACAGGGCAAAGGGAGCGTCATCCGCTGTGGCCGTTGATCGGCAGCAGATCGATCCCGGTTCACCGGCGTATGCGGCAACCGCCGGGCCGGACTACGGGCAGGCGCTGACCGAAAAAGATGCCGGGACGGTGAGTGAGATGCGAGACTTCGCCGGCCTCCGGTCGAGAGAGAGTATGAGAACAGGAGAGCAGCTTGACGATTCCAGCCTTGCCTGCCGGGAACTGAGAAAAAATTGGCAGCTGGGAGATGCATCGGTAATGCAACAATACTTGAAGGAGTGTGCAAAATGAGGAGAACGGGGAGCAGGGGATCTGTCTTGTGGTGCCAATATATCGGTGTCATTCTCACCATGATCGTGCTGAGTCTGATCGTTTCTGGGTGTGCAAAAAAACCGAAACCGCTGACCCGTCCTTCCCTCGACGCTCCGATGTCTTTCGAGGTTGCCATGCGCATGATCTCTTTTGACATATTCGCCCAGATCAGCAACCAGCAAAAACCTCCAAAAAAGAGCTTGTTGGAAAAAATCGGCGATCAACAAAACCGGGATGAGAATAAAAAATCGATTACTTTTGCAACCGATGCCGTTATGAACGCCGATACCGGTGAAGAAATAGAACTCAGCAATCAGGTGCACAAGATTATTGCCACGACTGCCGCCAATAGTTTTCCCAATTATTCGGTCGTCGAGATGACTTCGGACAGCATCAACCAGGCAGACTTTGTCGTCATCGGCATTGTCAAGCAGGAAGGGTACAACAACCAGGACAAAAAACTCCTGCGTTTCTATCTCTCCGCGGTCGATATGAAGACCAGTCAGGTCAAGGCCCACGCCGAGGTCTGGATTGCCAATCAGGATCTGAAGCTGCAACCTACGCCCCTCTATTCCGACAGCCCCATGTTTATTCGCGATGACCGGTCGGAAAAGACGATCGCAACAGCGCAGGCCAACACGGGGGAATCGGTCGATACGGAATATTTTTCGACAATGGAGTCCAATGCCTTGCTGGCAGAGGCAAGCAAGGCGTATGACGGCGGAGATTATCGGCTGGCCGTTGATTTGTTTGGCAAGGCCGCCGTGCGTGAGGATGGTCAGGTCATGAAAACCTACGCCGGTCTGTATCAGGCATATATCAAACTCGGGCAGCCGGCCGAGGCCGAAGAGGCCTTCGCAAAACTCGCCGAAATCGGGATAAAAAACGGCACACTCAGTGTAAAATTTCTCTTTCAGGTCAACGATACCAGCTTTTTCGGTCAGCCGGAAGAACTCACGGAGTATGAAATCTGGCTTCGTCAGATTGCCGGGAAAATTGTCGAATCCCAATCCTGTGTAGAGATTTCCGGCCATGCCAGCAATTCGGGCCGTGCCGACTACAACAAGAAGCTGTCGGACAAACGAGCGCATAAGATCCAGAAGCAACTCCTCGGAGTCTCGGCCGGCATTGCGAAAAAGACGGTTGCAGTCGGGCGCGGTTTTGAGGAAAATATCGTCGGTACCGGCACTGACGACAGCCGTGACGCTATTGACCGGCGGGTGGAGTTCCGGGTCGTGGATTGTGACAAGTTATAACCCTTTAGAAGCATTCAACCTTGCGAGGGATAATGAGCGAAAAAGTATATTACATTGAAGCGGCCGATAACGAGCAGGACGAGCTCCTGTGCGAAAAACTCAAAAAACTGATCGAGGCGGAAAATCTGCTGGAAGGCATTGCTGAAAGAGATATCACCGCCGTAAAAACTCATTTCGGCGAGTCGAAGAAACTCGGCTATGTCAGGCCGCTGTACCTGAAGATGCTCGGCGATGCGATCAAAAGCCGGGGCGGTGTACCCTTTCTCACCGAGACCTCGACGCTGTACAAAGGGAACCGCAGCGACGCCATCAGCCATATCGCCCATGCCCACAGTCAGGGCTTTGGTTATGATGCGACGGGCATGCCCATCATCATGTCCGACGGCCTGTTCGGCGACGAGGAATGTGTCGTGCCGATCCGGGGGAAGGCGTATTCATCCGTTCAGGTCGCCTCGCTGTTGGCCAAATGCAACGCTCTGGTGGTGGTGTCCCATTTTACCGGCCATCTGGCCGCCGGCTTCGGGGCATCCCTGAAAAACCTCGGCATGGGCTGTGCCAGCCGCAAGGGAAAAATGGCGCAGCATTCGACGGCCAAGCCAAAGATCGTCAAAAAGAAGTGCACGGTTTGCGGCACCTGTGTCAAATGGTGCCCGCAGGAGGCGATCACCCTGCAGGACGACTCGGCGTTGATCGAAGCCGGCAAATGCATCGGCTGCGGAGAGTGTCTGGCGATGTGCCGCTTCGATGCCGTGAAGTATAACTGGGGGGCGACCTATGAAGATCTGCAGAAGAAGGTGGTTGAGCACGCCATGGGTGTCTGCTCGCTGTTTCCGGGCAAGAGTCTGTTCATCAATGTGCTGACGCGAATCTCCAAGGACTGCGATTGCATGGGCCATGCCTTTGAAAAGGTCGCGCCCGATATCGGCATCCTGGTGGCGCGGGATCCGGTGGCCCTGGATGCCGCCTCTCTTGAGCTCGTGGAAAAAACGGCCGGAAAGACGCTGGCGCAGCTGGCCTACGACATCCCCTACCGCTTTCAGATCGATTACGCCGAAGAGCTTCAGTTCGGTAGCCGGGACTATGAACTGATCAGATTCTGAAAGTCAATCGACTTTTGCCGGTCCAGGAGTCACCATGTCCAAACAAGAAATAAATTTCTAAGGGACTAAAATCCTTGAGGTGGTGGCTCGAATTTCATAATAAACTCGGTCCAGCGCCTCGGCGGATCGATGATCTCGGCGCCGACGGATTTGCCGGCGCCCTGAACGATCGACCATCTGGGTCTGACCGTAATTTTGAAATTCTCACCCCGTCCGCTGACGATAAAGGTCATTCTCGTCGGCCGCCCGCCTTTTCGCCGTTGCAGGTCGCTCACGCCTATTCCGAATCTGGAGGCATCGACAACTGCACCCTGAAGGAAACCTACTCCATCGGATGCGTCGACCGAAAGGTTGCTTATCCTTAGACGCTGGTATCTTCTTTTCTCCATTTTCTCCGCTCCCGTCAGATCGCTGCTGTCGTTGATATCATGGGGAAGGTCGTCATAGAAAAAAGGCTGGCGAGGGCGCGCCAGCCTTTCTTCGGCTTGATGAGCCGAAATATCAACACCAAAAGAAGGTTATGATTGATATAAAATATAATCCATCTAATGTCCAGGGAAATCGACGGCAGTGCTGAAAAGGAAGGTGTATGGAGCCGTGAGACCTGGCCGTATGGCTCAGGTCTGAGCAAGCGGAGATGGAGGCGAGGGCGCTTTTTTGAAGGCAGGGGAAATCCCCTTGGTGATCCTGACGTTTTGCAACCAAGCTTGTTTCCGACGTATGCAGGAATCAGTCGTTCAGGCGCAGGAATTAAGGCTTTTCTTTGTGCTCATCTATACGCTGCAATCCCTCCATTATGATTCCCATGAAGCCGCCGATAGGCGGGGCTTTGTCCAGTTCTTTGGGAATCCCTTTGGTGTAAATGAAATGGCCGTTTTTCACACCCACCAGGGCAAATATCGCCTCCTTGTTGCGCAGTTCGAGAAAACGGGCGTGGACGATTTCGCCTTCCTTGAAGAAGACCATGGCCTTGCCCTGTTCGAGGATCAGATCAAATCTGCCGGTTTTCTGGGACGAATTGATAAGCTGGAAAAGATCAACGGTGGAAATTTCCGAAAGTTCCCCGGTCATTCCCGAACTGATCTTTCCCGACCGGAGACTCATGGTCTGTGCCCGCTTGACCAGAAGCTTGAAGAGGAAGATCTGGAGGATTGGATATTTTTTTAGAACATGCTTAAAATTTTTTGTACTCAGGATGGCTACTTCGGTGTCGGCAGAGGAGTGGATGGAACTGGTCACCGGTTCGCCCGAAAGAAGGCTCATTTCACCAAAAATCTCTCCCGTGCCCATCTCTGCAAGCCGAGAACGGTCATCGGCGATAACCGCCACCTGGCCGGACAGAACGATGTAGAGATGGCTGCCGGGTTCGCCTTTTTTGAGAATAACCTTGTCGACCGGGATGGTCTTGAGCTCGAGAAGAAGGGTGAGGTCGCTCAAGGCGTCGTCATCCAGGGATTCGAAGATATCGAGATTTCGCAATACGCCAAAGAACTTATCGAGGTGCTGCCTTTTGCGTCGTTCTTCCGTCTCGTTGAGCAACTTCATCTGCAGCGTGGCAAAATCCTTTTCCTTTTTGAATTCAAAGTGGATCATGCCGCCGCAGCCACCGCAGTCGAATCGGGCATTTTGGCTGCCGAATCTGGAAAAGGTGCTGAAACTTTCCCGTGACGTGACTATTTTCGATATCTCGGCGGTAAGAAAGAGGCAGCTCGGTTTGAAGGATGGAACGGATAGGCTGTAGTTGACGACTTTCAGCTCTTCACCGAGATTATAAATGGGACAGGATTTTTCGCCGGTGACGATAAATATTGCATCACGGTATTTTACTTGCTGTTTCACGATACGCTTCCTTAATTAGTGGGTCAAACAAAGGCAATGAAGAACGTCTTGTCGCCGGACTGGAGGAGGGCCGGTGCATCTGTTGCCGCTGCTGCATTCCTGCAGGAGAGGTCGGGGGGAAGCCGGAGAATGCTTGCGGTGCCGGATCCGGAAAAATAACCGGAACCCGGCTGGTTATGGACAAGATGAAAAACATGAAAAATTCTGGCAATGATACGAATGGACGGGCAAATCAACCGGCTCCTTTGATAGTGTCATACGATGGGCAGGAAATGGCTGAGATTTTGTATCTTGTGCTCCAATCATGCCGGAGGGCAATGATCTCCTCGAATATGGCCTTGAAGTCTCTTTTCTCAATGTTGAAGTCGAGTGCCATATCTTCTATTGTTTGCAGATCATTGCGGGAAGGATTTTTGCTGTGGCAGAGGATGGCAACGAGTTCGGCAAGATTCAACAGCGTGGCGATCTCCCTGGTTGTCGACTCGCCCAGTTCATCTGAACCCAGCGTGCCATGAAAACCGGCTGCCAGGGCGAACTGGGCCGGGAGCCCCCAGTCCAGAAAAAGCTCGACAGTCAAATCCGCACTGTCCAGACCGAAAGCCTCTTTTTCCAGCAGTTGCATTTGGGAGAAAGATGGATTTTGGTCAATAAGAGACGAATATTCTTTAGGGAAAAGCGTGGCAAACGCCAATTCTCCGGTATGGGCGAGCAGGCCGCAGATAAAAAGCTCGTCCGGGCTGCTCCCTTTCACATGGCCGGCGATGGTTTTTGCCGCCAAGGCCATGGAAAGAGACTTCGACCAGAAATCCGAGTAGTTGAAACTCTGGCATTTACCTTCCTTGTTATGAGATATCAGCGAGAACCCCAGAGCCAGATTGACAACCGTTTTTATCCCCAGTTTTACGGTTGCCTTCTGGACTGAGGCCACCTGAATGCCGGTGGACATGAGAGCCGAATTGGCATACCTGATGAGTTCTGCAGACAATGCTGGATCAGTCTGGATTCTTTCGCCGATATCGTGCAGGGACACCGATTCGCTCTGGCAAAGACGCATCACATCCAGGGCCGTTTCGGAAGGTGTGGGAAGCTTT
>MGTI01000106.1 GCA_001799365.1 Desulfobacterales bacterium GWB2_56_26
GTTTGAATAACCTGCTTTACATTATTCTGTATTTCCGATGCCGCAGAGAAATTGAAGTCGAAATGCGACTTCCCCACCAATTCATCTAAAGAGATATTGAGTGCTTGGAGCATGGGTTTATTAGCATAGATAAACTTACAATCCGGGTCTAAGATATAGCCGTGATCTGACGATAGAACTGTATCGAATAATCGGGCTTGCCTGCCACACTCAGCGGAAAAGCTGCCTACGGCTTCATGGATCAGTTTATCCAGGGCTTCATTGAATCGGATTAAATCGTAATGATCCAGTGATTCCAGAGGGTTGTTCTCAGTCCAAAGACGAACAACAGTTGCACGTATAAACCGATACTCACCCATCACACCGATAATGTCAAAACCGGAACGCATGCGCTCCAGGCCATGATCTTCCGCCGCGCTACCAAAAGCCGACTTGGGATTTTGGCCTTTCGATTTTTCGACTTGCTCGTGCTTACCCTCCGGCGAATCAAGATCATCGGCAAGATCTTCCAGCATGCGTTTGGCGTGATCGCGTAGCTCTTCACTGTTCATGTCGCCAGTTTCGGGCTGGATTAAGTCGGCGAATTTTTCCCACTCCTGAAGAATGGCTTCGATATTATTTCGAATGAAGGCTGAGATTTTCATTGAAGTCATGTGCTGATTGGGATTGAGCCTTGAGAGGAACGCTAAAGCGGCTGTTAGTGGGATGTTCAAACATACCTAACTCATTAATCATTTATTCGATTTTCAACAAGACGTCGACATCCGGTTGTGGATCCTCGGTGTTAACCTCGAAGGGCGCAAGGAAGTCCTGAACTGCCCTCGCGGTAATTTGGATGTGAGAGGTGTGTCCCGGTCAGCAAGCGGCCGGCACCGATTGCCGACAGCAACCGGGTGCCGGGCGGTCGAAACCGGAGCAGAGCGGAGCCGGCGGTCGGCTAAAGTTTTTTGGTGGACGAAAAGAAGCCGGCGAGGGCTTTGGCCGTTTCCCCGATAATCACGGCATACGAGGCGATCTGGTCGGCTGTCTCCACGGCCTTACTTGTTCCGCTAAAGCCTGTCCGGAGATGATGGGTAATCACTGCCACATTTTCCGAGGCTATGGCGATATTGGGAATAGCCCGGTTCAGTGACTCCTGATTTTCTTTCAAAATTCTGCCGATATCCTTCACCGCGGCATTCACGTTTCTCATTGTCAGGATCGCATAGCCGCCGACCGCGGCCACTATCAGAAACATGAGCAGCAGCCCCAATTGACTGTAGGTGATATATCCTTCCATCAGTATCCCTCCGTGTGGCATCTCTATGCGCCCCGGTATCAACCCTTTTTCGGCTCCATCTTCTCGACTTTTCCGGATTGCTCCTGAAGTGGCTCTTTGGCCGCATCTTCACATTTTTCAACAGCCTGGACCAGGCGATGGCCACTTGCTGAGACATTGTCTTTAATTTTTTCCCAGGCCTCGCTGCCGCGCCTGCCGACATCTTCACGGGTCTCTTTGCCGGCCCGGGGCGCGAAAAGAATCCCGGCCACCGCTCCGACAGTGCAGCCGATGGAAACACCGAGTGCCAGCATCCCGGCTTTATTCCGTTGTATAGCTTTTTCGCGAGCGCTTCGGGCATGGATCACCCGGTTCACCAAATCTCCGATAATCATGGCTGTTCCTCCTAATTTGATTATATTCTTCAACATTTCTCCCTCCTTTTCGGCGCAAGACAATCACCAGACATCATTGGGATAGCACAGGTTTTGTCCCACCGTGGACACTTCATCTATTTCTCAATAATTTTCTTGAGCTGGCCGATTTTTTCCTGAATTTTTCCCTTCAAATTTTCGGTTTTACCTTCGGCCTCGAGATCGGGATTGTTGACAATTTTCCCTATGTTATCCTTGATCTTGCCTTTCACTTGATGGATTTTACCTTCGACATTATTTTGGTTGCTTGATTTCATGATATTCCTCCTGTTTTACCGTTACCGTTAGTACGACCGTGCGACAACTAGATCCTGCCCATCAGGAGCAGGACCAGCAGAATAATCACTATAATGCCGACCACCCCGCCCGGAGCGTATCCCCAGGACCGGCTGTGCGGCCAGATCGGGATTATTCCCACAAGCGCCAGAATAAGAATTATGAGTAATATTGTGCTCAATGACATAATCCATCCTCCCGTTTAAAATGATTGGAAAAACCAGACCCCGCTTATGGGTCGCTCATTACACTTACTGCCTGGATCCCCACCACTCGAAAAGGCAGCTGCAACGAATGCGGCAAACAGGGAAATGGTCGGGCAATGGCCACAAAGGCGACGTGTAAGATTTCGAAATAACCAGACAAGAATAGTCCTCCCGGATTGAGGTGGATAGTTGACGAGACGCTCTCCGTTTTTCAACCCCTTGAGTTCCGCGGGGACGGTGGGAGATCCGATTGGTTGGCGTGCCGCGATCTTCACTCACTCTTTATGCAGCAATCTTCGTGCCTGGCCTGACACTTCCAATACTATCTCTCAATATGTTGATTATTATGAAAATCAATATATTGAGCGTCTGCAGAGCAATGATGGGCGGCTCCATGAAATGGTCATATGCAACCACTGGTCACATATGGCCATTTCCGCTGAAATGACGAGGAAGATTTGCGAAAAAGACAGGCCTTATTCCGGTTTCCGGCCGCCATCATCACTGGCAGTTGAGAGTGATACAGAGACCTGGTTTATCTCAAGGCTCGTGCGATCCATTCCGGTTTTCTCCGAAGTGAATGACCAATTCGCCGTCTTCTGAGCCGGGCTCTTTATGTATCTCGAACCCCAACTTTTTGCCAAGCGCGAGCATGTTCCGGTTCTCGCGCAAGACGATGCCGTATACCGTCCTGAAGCCTTGTTTTTCGGCAATTAACAAACATTTTTCCAGAAGGTTGGAGCCAATGCCCTTACCTTGCCAGGGATCACCTACCAGGACGGCAAATTCCCCCGTCTTCCCATCCGGATCGCCGATGATTCTGGCAACCCCCAGCATGCTGCCGGTCTGGGCATCTTCATCGATGGCAACCAGCGCCACCTCCCGGTCGTAGTCGATCTGGGTGAACCGGGCCAGCATCTCGGGCTGCAATTCCTTGAGCTGCCCGAAGAAACGATAGTAGATCGTGGTGGGCGACAGCACCTTGAACAAGGCCGTGAAAAGTGGCGCGTCCTCGGGCTTGACCGGCCGGATAAAAATACGGCGCCCGTCAACATCGACCATGTGGGACTCATCCTCCTCGGGATACGGCCCGATCACCAGATGCAGGGAGGACGGAACCGAAAGCGGTGAAACGAGTATCCGGGCATCGACCGCGATGGGTTTGCCATCCTTGATCAGAACGGGGTTCATGTCCAGTTCGGCAATTTCCGGGAAGTCGATCAGGAGTTGGGAGAGGCGGATGATCATTTCCTCGAGGAGTTCCAGGTCGGCGGCGGGGCGGTTCCGGTATCCCTGCAACAGGGAGAACGCCTTGGTCTCCTGCATGAGGCGCAGGGCAAGCAGCCGGTTCATGGGCGGGAGCCCCAGGGACCTGTCTTTCAACACTTCCGTGTAGATGCCGCCCATGCCGAAAAGGATCACCGGACCGAAATTGGCGTCCCGCTTAGCGCCCAACAGAATTTCGTAATCGGGGCTGGCAAAATACGGCTGAATCGTCACGCCCTCGATCCTGGCATCGGGATTGTAGCGGCCGGCCGAGGAGAGTATGTCACTGTAGGCCTGGCGGACATCCGCATCGCAACGCAGGTCCAGACGGACACCTCCGGCATCGGTTTTATGGGTGATGTCCGGAGACTGCACCTTCATGACCAGAGGATAGCCCATTTCCCGGCCGACACGAGAAGCCTCGGCCTCGGTCGTGGCGATCTCCGTCATGATCACCGGCAGGCCATAGGCTGTGAGTATTTCCTTGGAATCCGATTCCGAGATAAACTCTTGGGCTGGTGCGCCGGCGATCAGCTTGCCGGCTTTTTCCTGATCAAAGACCATGTGCCCGGTCATCTTCGGGGGAATTTCCAAAAGCATTTCAAGGTTCCGGGCATATTGAACCATATAGAGAAAAGCTCGGACCGCCCGTTCCGGCGTCTCGTAGGTCGGGATTCCCGCACCATTCAAAATGCTCACGGCGGGTTCAATGATCTTGCCGCCCATCCAGCAGGCGAAGACCGGATACAGGCGGTCCTGCATGGCGGCGACCAGCGTCTCGGCTATGGCGAAGGAGTCGGTCAGGGCCTGAGGCGAAAGGATGACCAGCACTCCGTCGAGGTTTTTCGAGTTGAAGCAGACTTCCAGGGCTCGGCCAAACCGCTCCGCCGAGGCATCCCCAAGGATGTCGATGGGGTTGGCGCGGCTCCAGAAGGATGGCAGGAACGCGTCGAACGCTTGCGTGGTTTCGGCATCGAGGGGTGCCGGCTCCTGTCCGTACCGGGCAAGCGTGTCCGTCGCCATCACCCCCGGCCCGCCGCCATTGGTGAGAATCGCCAGGCGGGGACCTCTCGGTCGTGGTTGTTTGGCCATCAGTTCCGCGCAATCGAAGAGTTCTTCGATGGTGTCCACCCGGACGATGCCGGCACGCTTGAAGGCGGCATCATATACGGCATCTTCTCCGGCCATTGCGCCCGTGTGAGAGGCGGCGGCCTTTGCACCGGCTGCGCTTCTCCCGGACTTGAGGACAATGATGGGTTTGACTCGGGAGACGGAACGCGCGGCACTCATGAATTTGCGGAAGTTGGTCAAGCTTTCGATGTACAACAGAATGCTTTTCACCGAGAAATCGTTGCCGAGAAAATCGATCATGTCGCCAAAATCGATGTCCAGCATAGAGCCGATGCTGACGAAATGGCTGAAACCGATGCGCTCCTTCGCCGCCAGATCGAGAATTGACGAACAAATGGCGCCGCTCTGGGATACAAAGGCCAGATTCCCGGCTACGGGCATCTCGGCGGCAAAGCTTGCGTTGAGGTTTCCTCCGGGACGAATAATGCCCATGCAATTCGGGCCGACGATGCGCAGCTGCCCGTCATAGGCGACCCGCCGAATCTTCTCCTCTATCTCCCGGCCCTTTTCACCGACCTCCTTGCCTCCCGCCGAAATAATGACCGCGCCGCCGATCTTTTTTTCGACGCATTCGCTCACAATATCGACAACGCTCTGCATCGGCGTAGCGATGATCGCGAGGTCCACGCCGGGCTCCAGGGTGGAAACCGATGCGAAGCAAGGTTGCCCGTTGATGGTTTTATACTTGGGATTTACCGGCAGCACTGTCCCTGAAAACCCGCCGTCAATGAGATTTTTCATCAGCGCGCTGCCGATGGTTCCCACTTTTTCGCTGGCACCTACCACAGCAATATGACGCGGGTTAAAAATGCGGTTCAGATTGTATTGACTCATCCGTATCCTCGCCCCTTGGAGAAGGGTATAGTGTCGGGGAGATAGTGCTCAAACGCGGCAAGTATTCAGAAGTACAGGTGAAGTGGTGGCGGCTTGTGCTATTGACTGCGCCCGCCACCGGCCCCCATTCCTCCGCCGCCTGAACCCATGCCGCCACCCCCGGTTCCCATACCACCACCCTGGCCCGTACCACCACCCGACCCCATGCCACCGCCCGGTCCCATACCGCGTCCACCGGCAGGAGGCTGGTCGGGCAGGGTTATACCCCGAGATGCGGCACGCTCCTGCATGGCTTTGTGATGTTCGTTTCGAAGCCGCTCTTGCTCTTCCACAGTATTTGCAGCTTGCATTCTGGCGCGAAACTCGGTGCGTTCCTGCAGCGTCATGAGCTGGCTGCCATAGATTTGATCTTGAGCTTGTGTTTGTGCATTTTTTGTGACCGGTGCTGGATCGGCGGCCGACAACGCGAACCCGGCGTGCAGGGACAGGGCGATGGCCAAGGCGGATACTGTCAATAATCGTTTTGTCATTTTAGACTCCTCTCAATTGTAGGTTGTTTGGTTGTTTAACTGTGCAACCGTATTCAATAAGAGCTAGCAAGCTCTGTGCCAGGACTCTTTTGCTTGCCAGGATGTCTTGCATCGCAATGATTTTCGAGGATAATGAACAGTAAAATGCCGGAGCGGTTGACCCTGTCAAAACGGTCATATGCAACCGATGGTCATATCTGACCGTTATCGAGAGGTTCAGGAACGAACGGTGGTGAACGATGAGGCAGAAGCGAGATGATTTGCAATTTTCTGGGAGGATGGACGCCACTCGATCCAGCGAAGGCGAGCAGGGTATACCCCAGGGCAAAACGGTACTACGTTGACATTATTGACGTCCCGGCGTCTTCGGCCGGCTTGTCGGGGCATACCCCGCTATTCCGGTCATGAATCGGATCAGCCCGTAACTGAGCCAGCACAACAGCCGCAGCATGATAGGCTGCGATCGCCAGTTGTTCTCGGATATCCGCCTTGCTCCCGCCTTGATAGCCTGACCAAGGCTGTCTTTTAACGCTAAGGCGAAGTTTCGGTCATCAACGACGATATTTGCCTCAAGGGCAAGCAACAGACTGAATGGGTCGAGGTTTGAGGATCCCACCGTCGCCCAATGTTCATCGATCACCGCGACCTTGGCATGCAGAATGCTCTGGTGGTATTCATAGACCTCGATCCCCGCATCGAGAAAATTGCCGAAGAGAGCACGCGAGGCATAGTGGGCCAATCGGTATTCGATTTTTCCCTGCAACAGCAAAACCACCCGGACTCCACGCCCGGCTGCAGCCATAAGTGCATGGCGAAAATCCAGACCCGGTAAAAAATAGGCATTTGCCAGAATGATTTCGCTTTGCGCCTGATCAATTGCCTGCAGATAAGCATTTTCAATGTCACGGCGATGACGGAAGTTATCCCGTACCAGAAAGGCCGATCGCATATGCCCCGCTGATTCCGGCGGAGGATCGGGTCTTTGGTGGTCGCGGTTCCAAACAAGACGCAAACGATGGGACCAGACCGCACGAGCCCATAGCCGACGGCTTGAAGCATAGATTTCTTTCACTAACGGCCCTTCCACGCTTACCGCATAGTCGTAACGCGGGGAATCCTGACCAGGGATTTCCATATCATCAATAATGTTCATGCCTCCAACAAATGCCATCCTCAGATCCACCACCACAATTTTTCGGTGAAGACGCCGCAGCCTCCTGCGCCGCAGTGTCCAAGGCGATATGTGGGGCCGGTACAGCAGTACCATGACACCAGCCTCTTCCAGATAATCGATCATGGTTTTCGGCAAACCGCTCGACCCGAATCCATCAATCAAGAGATGCGTTTTTACCCCACGTAAGGCGGCTCGCCTGAGAGCTTCGGCAATGCGCCGTCCGGTATGGTCATTTTCAAAAATATAGGTTTCCAGGAATATTCCGTGCTCCGCTCGGTCCAGGGCCTCTTCAAGCACCGGAAAATAAGCATCGCCGTTGTGCAACAGGGTAATCCGGTTGTCTGAATAGATTTCGGTCACAGCAGGTTCAACCTCATACTCATGGGTTATTTTTGGATCTATAAGCTCTCGCAGGGCAACGGCACCTTCAGTGAACACCGTGAGGCTAAGATAGGCAAATAGTATCATACGATAACACCGATAAGCGTAAAGGTCATATATAACCACTGGCCAAATATGACCCTCTTTCATCCGTGGCAGGCATAACTATCCACCTGTTATTTTTTATTTATGCTAAAAAAATCACAGTGATATGCCATATCTTGCAGCAGCTCGAATCCTGGCACAATAATTGAACATTTTTAAAGTGTTGAAGCCGGGTTTTCCGGCCAAAAAACGTACGAGGGCAATGCCCTGCTCAGAACAAAATCCCGGGGAGGGAGGAGGTGGCACATGAATAAAGCTATTTTGTTGTCAGTTCTGGTGGTTTTGGGACTCGGCTTGTTTTCCGGCTGCGCTTCGATAAAGACGTGGCCGGATTACGAAAGGAGCGCCGAGAACAAGATGGCGGTGATCCAGGAAAAGATTGGAGACGGACTGAAGACCGGGGCACTTACGCCTGACCAGGCCCAAGCGTTTCTGACGACTCTGAAGGGAATTCGAAGTGACTACACGGTATTGAGAGACAAAAGGGTCTATCGGGATGAGTGGGATAACCTCAACAGAAGACTTGATCTGCTGGAAGACGAGATCGACCGGGCGATGACCCGGACCAGCAGAATGGAGGAACCCAGGAACGGCAACAGAATTGCCGCGCTCCAGAGAAGAATTGACGACCTCAGATACAGTCGGCGCGTGTCTTCGCGAGAAGAGGCTGAATACCAATCCAGACTGGACATCATCCGGCGTGATTATCTGCGGATGACGGATGAAGGCAGATACACCGAGCGCGAGGAAAGATCGGACATTTCGCACAGGCTTGATCTGTTGGAAGCCGATCTTGACCGGATCCGGTAGCATTTTTGGAAATCGACGGGCATGGTTGATGAACTCGTGGAAAGTTCGGGGTTCAAGGAATCATGTTTGTCGTAATTATATGTTTTTATGATTAAATCAGTTGACTTTGGGCTCGCCGGCAGTGGATGGTTCTTCTCCGGATGAAGCTGCCGATAACATCTTTCTCAGCTCCTCGCCCTGAACGCTTTCCTTTTCAGAGAGGAGCTGAGCCAGATCGTCCAGGACACCCCGCCGTTCCGTGAGGATTTGCCGCACACGCAGGTGGGCTTCTTCGACCAGCCGCGCGACCTCTTCATCAATCTCCGCAGCTTTCGCTTCGCTGTAGTTTTTACCGGTAGAAAAACCTTCCGGCAGAAACATCGCCTGGCGCGGGCGCTCATAACTCACCAGTCCCAGTCGATCGCTCATGCCATATGCCGTGACCATGGATCTGGCGATGTCCGAGGCCCGCTGCAAATCATTCTGGGCTCCGGTGGATATTTCCTGGAACACCAGCTCTTCCGCGACCCTGCCGCCCAAAAGAACGGCCAGCCGGTCCAGCAGTTCGGAACGGGTCATTAAGTAGCGGTCTTCCGTGGGCTGCTGCTGGGTGTAGCCGAGGGCGGCAATCCCCCGGGGGATAATGGAGATTTTGTGTACCGGATCGGCATGCTTCACAGACTCGGCCACGATCGCATGGCCGGACTCATGGAAGGTGACGATTTCTTTTTCCTGCGCATTCATTACCCGGTTTTTTTTCTGCAGGCCTGCGACCACCCGGTCGATGGCTTCGTCAAAGTCCACCGACTCCACCATTTCTTTATCGTTTCGGGCCGCCAGCAAAGCGGCCTCATTGATGATGTTGGCCAGGTCCGCGCCAACAAAGCCCGGGGTACGGCCGGCGATTTTGCCGAGATCGACATCGGGACCCAGTACCACATTTTTAGAATGAATTTCCAAGATGGCCCTGCGTCCATTGAGATCCGGCCGGTCAACCAGAACCTGCCGGTCAAACCGTCCCGGACGGAGCAAAGCCGGATCGAGTATTTCCGGACGGTTGGTGGCTGACATGATGATAACCCCTTTATTTGTCTCGAATCCATCCATCTCGACCAGGAGTTGATTCAGCGTTTGTTCTCTTTCGTCATGTCCCCCCATGGCACTCATCCCCCGGGCCTTGCCGAGGGCATCCAGTTCATCGATGAAGATAATACAGGGCGCCTGTGCCGCGGCCTGAGAAAAAAGGTCACGAACGCGTGCCGCCCCTACGCCGACAAACATCTCCACAAACTCGGAGCCGCTGATGCTGAAAAAAGGCACTTTGGCCTCTCCGGCCACGGCCCTGGCGAGAAGGGTTTTGCCGGTCCCCGGCGGGCCGACCAGAAGGACCCCCTTGGGTATCCTGCCCCCCAGTTTCTGGGATTTTTCAGGGGTGCTCAAGAATTCAACCACCTCCTCGAGCTCTGCTTTCGCCTCGTCGATTCCCGCGACATCGGCAAAAGTGACCTGAATATCGCTCTCGGCAAAAATCTTGGCTTTGCTTTTGCTGAAAGACATGACTCCCATCCCCGGCCCCATTTTTCTCATGGCATATCGCCAGATCAGAAAAAAGATGGCGAGCGGGAGAACCCAGGAGAGAATGGCTGCCAGAAATCTATTCTGGTACTTTCCGGAATAATTGATTTGTGCTTCGTCCAATTGCTTCACCAGGCCGGGATCGTCCACCCGAATGGTGGTAATTTCCTTGGCTGGTGTTCCTGCCAGCGTCCCTTTGATATTTTCAGGCCCGATGGTCAATTCCGAAATTTTGCCATCGGCAATGTATTGCTTGAATTGACTGTAGGAAATCGTTTCCACCTTGGCTGATGAAAAGAAGAAGGGTTGCAGGTAAGTCAGAAAGAGTATGGCCAACACGAAATACCAGATACTGAAATGCGCCTTCGGAGGCAGGTTGTTCTCTTTTTTCTCGTTCCCCAGGCCAAACAGAGAACGAAGTTTGTCTGAAAGACTCTCCGGTGCTTTGTTTTTCGGATCGGACGACATTTTTGCATTCCTCTTCTAAGGTTCTCATGCAGCACAATTGGATGCTTCCATGCACTCCCTTCCTCAGCGTCGAACAGTTCCTCGTCCATAAGAGCGACTGCGACATTTCCACCCGCAAGCGCCATGAACAAATCGTTCAAAAGAAATAGCACCAGAGCTGAACAGGTTCTTGAGAACTGGAACCTGATAGGCTTCTTATCTTTTTCTTCAATATCACCGTTGCAGTGGTGAAAATGTGCCTTCCTGTTAGGTGTAACAATACACCTTCGGCAACTTCTATGAAAGGGTCGGCAATCTATATCGAGTCACACAGAACTTGCTTTCACAGCGGCAATTTTGCGTCCAACCGCCGGCCAATCAAGCCGATGTCGCTTGCTTCATGATTGCAACAATGGTGTCTTCCACGTCCTGGGCCGCCCCCGCCAGTTGCGGTGCATTGAACATCGCCAGCAGCGTGGTTGGCTTTAAGGTGGCCAGAATAGTCTTGCCGTCCTCTTCGTAAACGGAGATTCGACACGGCAGGGCAGTGGAAATGCTCATGTCCTGTTCGAGAACCTTCTTGGCCTGCTGCGGTTGACAGACTTCGAAGACCAGACAGTCACGAGTAAACTCGACACCCTTCTTCGTCATGGTTTCTTTGAGGTTGTGAACCTGCATGATGCCGAAATGATGGGCAGGAACGGCAAGTTGCAAGGCGGCCACAACTTCTGGCACGGTTTTGTCGGTAGAATATTTGATCAACATGTTGTTCTCCTTTTATGACTTGGCTTAAATGTCAGCAGTGACGAGCTCCCCGGCATGGCGCGGACGGTACGAAGGATCTCGTCGCTGCCACAGGATGTTGGAGATTGCCCCATTATCGGATATCTTCGAGGCTTTAGAGACCCTTTTTCTCAAACCAGAAGAACAAGGAGATCGTTCCGGCCCAGAAGAAAGCGATTATGACCCATGGTGAGACTCCAAGGACTTCCGGTAACCCTATCTTGCCGAAGTCTTTCCACGCGAGAACCGTCGATTTCATGAAGGGAAAGAGCTCCGCGTAGAGGGCGGCCCCTGCCACCATTCCCGCAACGGCGAAAATGGCATGCCAGCGCCCTTCTCCCAGAGCGCCGATCGACGTGCCCGGACAGTACCCCATCACCGCCCATCCAGCTCCGAACAGGGCCCCTCCGAGAAGTACGGCGCCGAGATTCATCGGTTTGTGGCTCAAGGTGATAATCCCTGCATCATTGAGTAGAACTATCCCGACCATGCCGACCAAAATAGCGGAGAGCATGAACTTGACTATCGTCATGTCCCTGAGCAACATGGCGCCGACTTGTTTCTCGAAGCGCAGAACGCGGCCTTTCTGCAGCAGGAAGCCGAACAATATCCCGGTAATGAGACCGAGCATCTGATCTATATTCATGATGACCTCCTGCCGTACACAAGGGCGGCAACGAGAATGCCGATGCTGAAGAACATCGC
>MGTI01000107.1 GCA_001799365.1 Desulfobacterales bacterium GWB2_56_26
GTATTTCAAGCAGATGCTCGGGGTAGAGGAGTTGCAGGGTGTTGTCGATTTTTTCACGGATCACCCTCTCTTCGTTGTAGACGGAAATAACGACTGAAATATGCGGCTGGCAGCCACCCGGCTGGGAGGAGCTCTCGCCGACTATTTTCGCCCAGGCGAAAACGACGACAGGATAGAGCAGATAGGGGTAAAGACACAACAGGAGCAGGAAGTAAAATGATAGTTCAAGCATAAGCGGGTTTCCGGTTGATTATATATTGGTCGTACCAGGACTGAAAAATGACCAGGGACCAGATGAGGGTGTCATGGATTTCCTTCCCGGAGAAATGTTCGTCGAGGATTCTTTGTATGGTCGGGCCGTGGAGAAGGTCGTGCTTTCTTAAACGGGATTGGGAAAGACTTTCCAGTACATAGGGCTTTAATTCGTTTTTCAGCCAAATGGTCATTGGCCCGACAAAACCCTGTTTCCGATGATCGATGATCTCCCTGGGGACGAGGTCGCGGACGGCTTTTTTCAGCAGGTATTTTTTCTGCAGCCATTTCATTTTCATTTCGGGCGGGATAGTGGCGCAGAATTCGACAAACTCGTGGTCGAGAAACGGCACCCGGACTTCCAGCGCATGCTGCATGCTCATCCGATCCGTCACAGCAAGAATGTCCTCGGGAAGATAGGTTTTGATGTCACAGTAAAGGGCCCGGTTGAGCGAATCGGAGCCTCCGGCAATATTGCCGGCTTTGAAATGGTCCCGAAACAGGTGTCGCACGCACTGTTGCTGCATCGCCAAATTTTCATGATCGGCAAAGAAGGTATTCCTGAGTTCCGGCTTCATCCTGCTTAAGAAACCGAAGTAGCACTCGTCCGGCGATAGGCCGGAGGAGCGGACAAAGCGCTTCATGTGATTGATGGTATAATGGCCGTCCGCCCGTTCGGGCAGCCCTTGAACGAGGGGACTGATGAAACCGTTTCGGATAAAGGCGGGCACACGCCTGAACAAGCCGCTCAATAAAAAGCCCAGGTGCCGCTCGTAGCCGGTAAACACTTCGTCGCCGCCCAATCCCGAAAGTGCCACGGTCACATTTTCCCTTGCGATCTTGCAGACATAGTAGGAGGGGATGGCGGAATCGTCGGCAAACGGCTCATCGAAGGCGGTGACGATGGTTTCGATTAACTCTCCCGCGCTCGGCAGCACCTCGTATTCCCGGTGCCTGGTGTTGTAGCGTTCGGCCACCTGTCTGGCAAATCCCCTTTCATCGAGATAGCCGCCGGCTTCGCCACCGAATCCCATGCAAATGGTGTTGACCGGCGTTGCGGAAAACTCGCTCATGAGGGCGACGACAGTGCTCGAATCGACTCCGCCGCTGAGAAAGGCTCCGAGGGGCACCTCGCTCATCAGATGGATCCCTACCGATTCCCGCAGGAGTTCCATTGCCCCATGCAGGAAATACTTTTCGCTTTTCCCCCGATCAGGATTAAATACCAGGTCCCAATATTTTCTGACCGTCCATTTGCCATCGCGCCAAGTGAGGTTGTGGCCGGGAAGAAGTTTCCTGATATCCCTGAAGATCGTCATTTCCCCCGGGATGTACGAAAGAGTGAAGTAGCCGGCCAGGGCTTGTTGATCCATTTCTCGGGGAAACCGGTCGTCGACCAGGATAGCCTTCATCTCCGAGGCAAAGCAGAAACCGCCCTGATACTGACCATAAAAGAGAGGTTTAATACCGAACCTGTCCCGACTGAGGAAAAGTGCCCGTTCCGTGGCATCCCAGATGGCGAAGGCGAACATCCCCCGAAGCTGTTCGACACATGCCTCCCCCCATTCTTCATAGGCATGGAGAATGGTTTCCGTGTCGCCGTTCGTAGCAAAACGATGACCCAGGCCGATGAGACGGTTGCGCAGCTCGGTGTAATTGTATATTTCGCCGTTAAAAACGATACATTTGGTCCGGTCTTCGTTGAAAACCGGCTGGTGGCCGCCGGCTACGTCGATAATGCTGAGACGGCGATGGCCAAGGCCGGCATGTTCATCCAGATAATAGCCGGCATCATCGGGGCCGCGGTGACTCAGGGTGTCGGTCGCCCGCTTGAGAAAATCGAGATCAGGATTCTCGATGACTACGCCAAAAATTCCGCACATGCCACATACCTCGTAAAGTTAACGAGCTAAAATATCAGTTTCTGCCCGCAGAGTATCGAATAAGGGTATCGAAGGCAGCTGCCGCCGTGACCGGCGGTCGCCAGGCCAGATCGCGGGCTATCTTCAAGGCCTCATAGACTACGGCTTTTTGCGAAGAATGCAGGCGATAGAGGGTGAGGACGGGTGGTCTGCCAAGCGCCCTGCATACTTTTTCCTGGAAAAAAACCAGAGCTTGCAAAAGGCTGAAGGGGACATAGACCGTGCGGGAATCGGGATACAGTTTTTGCACCAGGTCTTCCATGTACTGTTTTTTCGTCACTTTCTCCGGATCGATCACGTTGTATATTCGGCTTGCGAACGGACTAATCGTCGCCGCGAGGATCGCCTCGACCATGTTGTCGACATAGACGAGGGGCAGGATAAAATCGCCGTTGCCGATCACGGCAAAAATCTTGTTGCCAAGAGACAGACCGAGCATCGGCGAGTATAGATCGCTACCGGGACCGTAGATTGTGCCCGGTCGCAGGCAGACAATGGGAATTTTCTCCTCAGCCATGGCATTTATCACCAATTGCTCGGCCCTGAACTTGGCATGGGAATATGCCCCCCGCTGTTCGGGAAACCGCTCCAGCATCGATTCTTCGGTTACAACCTCACCATCGTTATAATCGGCAGTCCCATAGACGCTGCAGGAACTGATGTAAACCAGTTTCCTGACTTTGAATTGGGCCGAGAGGGCCAGGACATTCCTGGTCCCCTGTACGGTACTCGATTCTCCCGCTTCTTTGTCGCCACGGGTGTCGGCAGCCGCATGCAGGACATATTCAACGCCGGCGAAGGCCGGTTTCAATGACTCGGTATCGGCAATATCGCCTGGGACAATCGTGACATGGGGCAAAGTCAGATGGTCGGTTCGCGACGTCTTCCGGACCAGGGCATGTACGATGCAGCCGTGTTCGACGAGGGCGGCAACCGTCCTGCTGCCCAGAAAGCCGCTTGCGCCGGTTACCAGAACCCTTTTGCCGACGAGTTTATTTCTCATCGAGCACCCTCCTGGCCAGGCGGAAAGCCAGCTGGCCGATGGCCAGGCCGGTATTGGCATATGAATGTTCCTGGATGATGGAACCGTCGCAGACAAAGACATTTTCGAGCATTTTCAGCTTGAGATCCTTGTCGACGAGATCCTCCGGACTGTTGCCTAAGGGTACGGTGCAGGAGTGATGGGCGGCTGACCATAGCCAGTCTTCAGTGATATCCGTTACCAGGTTCACCTCTTCGGCCACCGGCCGCAACACCCCCTCGAGTTTTTTCAGGAGTGCCCGGTAAACAGCAAGCTCATCGGCCGAGATCGACCAGTCGACCCTCAGATCTTCCCCGTCATAATAGACGCGATTGCCGCCCCGCTTCTGCTCGGCGATAAAGAGGATGTTGAAGGTTCGGCTGGGGATGGTTACACCAAACAGATGGGCGACAATCTCCGCGACGATATCCGGATGGAATATCTTGAAGGAAAAACCATTCCGGATTCGGGCAAGGCCGCTGCTGGCCCCGAGCAGGGATTTGTATTTGTAGATGTCAAGACGATTGTCCATGGTCAGGGCCGGCCGGAAGAAGGCGCAGCAGGTGTACCGGCCGCAGGCGCTTCTGAGGCGGATGGCATTGCGGCTGACATAGTCACCCCTGTCGTAGATTGAAAGTTGCCTGACCAGTCCGGCAACCTCTTTGTTGAAGCGCACTTTGCCGACAAAGCCCATAGGATGGTCGATGAATCCGGCGCCCAGGCCGTCGGAGGAGTTGCCGGATACCGTGAGCAGCTCTTTGATAATCTTCGGACTGCCGAGCGCCCCGGCAGCGACAATCACGACATCGGCGTCAACGGAATACGCTCTCTCTCCGGCGGTGCAGGTGACGGTTGTGATCCGCTGGCCGTCGCAGACAAAACCGATTTTGGCCACGGAATACAACTCATCGACCCTGCTGTCGATCTCCAGCCGATTGAATTTTTTCGGGTAGACAAGGCAGTCGATACCGTCCGCGACCATGCCGATCCGTGCTGCGACTCCCGAAACTTCCGACACCAACCCGGTATAGGCCAGGGAATAGGAATCCCTGCTGAAGAATAGAGCGGAGGCCGCCGCATCGGTAAACGGCAGGGCTTCGGCCACGACTTCGGCAAAATCACGGCTGACGATATCGCCCTGGCTCAAAGGGATCAAGCCGTTATGCCATAGATTGGTCGTCCCTCCGCCGCCGTAACAGAAGGTGGCCACTTCCGCGAGCTTTTTTCTGTCGAAAGCGATCTTCGGATACTGGATGGAGTTTTTCCTGCCAATTTCAAGCAGTGTGACATCGGCGTCTTTCAC
Organism: Desulfobacterales bacterium GWB2_56_26; assembly: GCA_001799365.1. GTDB lineage: Bacteria > Desulfobacterota > Desulfobulbia > Desulfobulbales > Desulfocapsaceae > Desulforhopalus_A. The sequence goes on from MGTI01000107.1 coordinate 4,499, forward strand.
CAACTTGTTGCATAACAGTGAACCGGCGAGGCCTCCACCGATCACAACTATTTTTTTTCTCATCCCTTACCTCGAAACTGCAGAGTCGCTTGTTATTCTTTTGAGACAGGTGTGATGTATTACAGCCTATATCTGTATGCAACATCCTGACAATCTTAACGTCATGTAAAATAAACCTGACCTATACATAGTTCGACTATAATGAGCCATTTCCATTTTTCTGACAATCAATTTGTGCACGTTGAAGGTCGTTTGCTTTACTTCCCCTGGCCTGCAACAGGAACACCGCCAATCCCGTTTCCGGAACCGGCGGTGTTCACGACATCCATCTATGGAAGTGTGTGGAGACGTATATTATGGATTCGCCGCCATCGAGACGGAATAGGTACCGGTCAGACCGGAGAAAAACGCATAGTCTACGCCCTTAATCGTCTTGAAGTTGTAGCTGACGGCGCTGCCGTTGCGCGTGAAACCGGTGATTCCGAGGCCGGACGGAATCGGCACCATTGCCTGGAGACCGGTTGCCCCCTGGCCCTGGGTGATCGTGAAGTCCAGCACATTGCCCGTCCACGTCAGGCCGCTGAATTTCGAGCCGTTGCGTCCGTCGAGCCATTTCAACATCTGTTTGGCTGAGATAATCGGTATGCCTCGCGCCTGTGCCGATGAGATCATGGCGTTGTAATCATTGGAGATCTCATAATCGGTATGCATGTTGGCGGTAAAGGCTCCGTAATACTTTTCGGGGCCGATCGCCCGGTCGAGCAGGGTATCCAGGGTGTAAGGATATGTCTGCCCGGACTCGTCGGTCAGCTGGGTGACTGCCTGATATACATCAATGAGGGTGCCGTTGTGGTCGGTGAATCGCATCGGCATCCCCGATCCTGTGAAGAAACCGGGACTTGCAGCCCAGGCGGCAGGCCAGTAATAGTAGTTCGTATCCAACCGGATGCCGTGTTTTACCTCTTCTTCCGGCAGGATCGTGAACCCGCTCCAGGCGATACAATGCTGACGATGGCTGACCGGAGGCGGAATGCTGGGGAACAAGGTCTGCAATTCATTCATCTGTTCCCGGAAAAAGGTTGCAAGCAAACCTTCCGTGTAGGCCTGGCAATTCGTGTTGACATGAACGCCGATCTCAAACCCCTGGGCATTGTAGGCTACTGCTTCACCGTCCGTTATAAGCCCGGCTGGGTAGTCGGAAATCAAGTAACTGGAACTGCGGATGCATTCCCAGTCGTCGACGGAGCATCCGGCCGAACTGTTGGCCAGTTCGTATGCAAAGCGTCCTTCCGTTCCATAACTGCCGTACAGACCATCGTGATCGTCCCCGGTCATGATGACCACCGCTTCATACTGATGCGGAAAGTACCAGAATCGGGGCAACGGCTTTTTGTCGGCATTCATCCGGATAATCAGATTGGCCAGCAGCCGCTGTTGTTCGTCAGCCTGCGGTATGGCGACCTTCGTCAGATCGACCCAGTCGGGTTGCCAGTCTCCTGCCGCAGCACCGTAGAAAAGATCGTTGGCCCGTGTCGGGGGCAGGCCGTCGCGATCCTCATCCGCCCAAGCCGGGTTGCCTTGCCGGGTGTAGACGACCGAACGGGAAAGGTCGAAGGTGAATGAAGCAGCTTGGCCGCCGTTTGACCCTACACTCCTCAAGGTTACAGCCGGATTGGCAGTAGCTGTTGTGGCGTCAAAGTAAAGCGTTGCCAGACTTACCGCGTCTCCGAGAGTATAGCGGTCGGCTGTGCCGTGGTACTGCATGGTTTGCGCGACTATACCTGCGCCCGGTCCGGATGTGGTATTTACCAGAAGGTAGCCCTCGGCAAGGGTGGTCGCGGTGTCCACCAGCCCGAGAATGCCGGCCAGCTTTTTGTCCGGCCGCATGGCGATCAGGTTGCCCCCCGCGATGACCCAGTCGCCAAATATGTCTGCCTGGGCTACGGTTATCGCTATATTGCCTAAAATTGCAACCTCATACTGCGCCAGCAAGGCCGCCGTTACTGAGGAAATATCCCGGACGGCATAGGCGTTCAGACCTTCGGCCGCCAGGATTTCCGTCAAGTACCGGCTGAAGGGATTGGCCGCCGAGGTGATGACCAGGATGGGACCGCCGGGGCCATTGTCGAAGGGTGTTGAGGCGCTGCTGGCGAATGTCCAGGTGTAATCGGTTGCCAGCGGAATGCCGCTGGCATCCTTAACACCGGCGGATCCTCCCTTGACAACGGCCGTATAGGAGGTTGAAACCGCCAGCAGGTTGCTCGGGGTCAGGGTCGCCGTGTTGGTCGCGCTCTCATAGGTCACGACGGCCGGCACAGGAGAATTCGAAGAAGTCCACAATTCGATCGTCGTTTCATTCACTGTTGCAGCGGTCATGGCCTCACTAAAGACGACACTGAGGGTTGTTCCGGTACTGACGCTCAGCGCATTGCCGGGGGGCATCACCGTCGCTACAACAGGGGCGGTCGGATCGAGGGTTATGTTGACGGAAGCACTCAGGGCGGCCGAGACGTTGTTTGCGGCATCCTTTGCCCAGGCGTACAGCGTCTTGCTGCCGGCCGAGGCAAAAGTGTAGGATGTCTGGGCCGTTGCCGACCAACCAACGGCCGTGGGTAGAGGCTTGGTGGCCGATTCGTTGACCAGATAACCGGTCACCCCGACATTATCGGTAGCCGTAAATGCGGTGATCGGCACAATGAGGGAAAATGCCGTGCTCGGTACGGTGAAGGACGTTACTGTAGGCGCAATCGTATCGCCGGTCAGGGTGATGGTGACGGAATCGCTGGCGGCGGCCGAAACGTGGCCCGCGGCGTCTCTCGCCCAGGCATACATCGTCTTGCTGCCGGCCGAGGCAAAAGTGTAGGATGTCTGGGCCGTTGCCGACCAACCGCTCTCTATCGGCGAAGGCACGGTCGAGGATTCGTTGACGAGATAACCGGTTACCCCGATGTTGTCGGTAGCAGTAAAACTCGTAATCGGCACGGTGAGTGAACTCGCAGTGGCCGGCACGGTGAAGGACGTAACCGTCGGCGGGATCGTATCGGTCAGGGCTATGGTAACGGAATCACTGGCGGCGGCCGAGACGTTTCCTGCGGCGTCTTTCGCCCAGGCATAGAGGGCCTTGCTGCCGGCCGTGGCGAAGGCATAGGCGGTCTGGGCCGTTGTCGACCAGCCGGTTGCCGTCGGCGACGGCGCGGCAGAAGATGCAGTGACGAGGTAACCGGTCACCCCGACGTTATCGGTGGCCGTGAAAGCGGAGATCGGCACGACCAGGGACGAGGAGGTGGCTGGCACGGTGAACGATGTGACGGTGGGTGGATCAGCATCGTTTGGCGCCGGACTGAAGACCACGTCCACCCAATAGTTGTTGGCGTTCCAGGTTGCAGTCGGGAAGCCGCTCTCTCCGACTTTGTATACCCCGTTGCCGCCGTCCACGCCTCTGGCGAGGGCTCGCAGCGGCGGCGTATAGTCATCGGTGGTGAAATAGGCCTCATCCAAGGCAAAATAACCGGAGGAAGAATGGTAAGACGCCACATAGGTGGTGCCGGCCTGGATCGCCACAGGGGTCGTTAACTGTATCTCCTGCCAGCCCGAGGCTGTCTCGCCGGTGAAGGTGGCGCTGGCCAGGAGCGAACCGGTGCGGGTCCAGAGGTTGCCGACATGGGTGCCGGTATTCGCCGCACCCTTGTAAAAGCGCAGAGCAGTGATAGAGCCCACGACATCGGCCTGGAATTTCACGCCGAGTTCGATGGGCGTGCCGTCGGAGACCGCCGGCTGGCTCGGCACGGTGCTGTTGTTCCAGATGGAGAAAAACTGCTGGTCGACGGTGACGGTCACCGGTGCACTCAGTGAAACTGAGACGTTGCCTGCGGCGTCTTTCGCCCAGGCGTAAAGCGTTTTGCTGCCGGCCGTGGCGAAGGTGTAGGCAGTTGGGGCCGTTGCCGTCCAGCCGCCGGCGGTGGGTAACGGCTCGGCGGAGGTTTCGGTGAGGAGATACCCCGTCACCCCGACGTTGTCGGTGGCTGTGAAAGCGGTGATCGGCACAACCAGGGATGAGGAGGTGGCCGGCACGGTGAACGATGTGACGGTCGGTGAGACCGCATCGCCTTCCCCCGGACTGAAGACCACGTCCACCCAATAGTTGTTGCCGTTCCAGGTTTGGGTTGGAAAGCCGCTTGTCCCCTCTTTGTACACGCCGTTGCCGCCGTCTACGCCGGTGGCGAGGGCCCGCAGCGGCGGATTATAGACGTCGGCGGTGAAATAGCCTTCACTCATGGCAAAGTAACCGGATGCTGAATGGTAGGATGCCACATAGGTCATGCCGGCCTCAATCGCCACCGGAGCGGGAAGCTGCACCTCCTGCCAGCCAGAGGCGGTTTCGCCGGCGAAGGTGGCGCTCGCCAGTAGCGTGCCGGTGCGAGTCCAGAGGTGACCGACATGCGTGCCGGTATTCGCGGTACCTTTGTAAAAACGCAGAGCCGTGATGGATCCGTTGAGATCGGCTCGGAATTTGACGCCGATTTCAATGGGCGTGCCGTCGGAGACCGCCGCCTGGCTCGGCGCCGTGCTGCTGTTCCATATCGTGTAAAGCTGGCCATCAAGGGTGATGGTGACGGCAGCATTCCTTGAGGCCGAGACGTTGCCTGCGGCATCCTTGGCCCAGGCATAGAGCATCTTGCTGCCTTCCGTGGCGAATGTATAAGAAGTCTGGGCCGTAGCCGTCCATCCGCCGGCGGTCGGTGACGGCGAGGCGGAGGATTCGGTAAGGAGATAGCCGGTAACTCCGACGTTATCGGTCGCTGTGAAACTGGTTATCGGCACGGTGAGAGAAGTTGCCGTGGGCGGCACGGTGAACGATGCTACCGTGGGCGCGATAGTGTCCCCCGTTGTATTCGGGTTGAAAACCACGTCCACCCAATAGTTGTTGCCGTTCCAAGTCTCGGTCGGGAAGCCGCTTGCCCCGTTTTTGTACACCCCGTTGCCGCCGTCCACGCCGGTTGCGAGGGCGCGCAGCGGCGGATTGTAGACGTCGGCGGTGAAATAGCCTTCATTCATGGCAAAGTAGCCGGATGATGAATGATAGGAAGCGACATAGGTTGTGCCGGCCTGAATCGTCACAGGAGAAGACAATTGAACCTCCTGCCAGCCCGAGGCCGTTTCGCCGGTGAAGGTGACACTAGCCATGAGCGTGCCGGTGCGGGTCCAGAGGTGGCCGACATGAGTGCCGGTGTTCGCCGCACCCTTGTAGAAACGCAGCGCCGTGATAAAGCCATCGACATCGGCCTGAAATTTGACGCCTATTTCAATGGGAGTGCCATCGGAGACCGCCGCCTGGCTCGGCACGGTGCCGCCGTTCCAAATGGAGTAAAGCTGCTGGTCGAGGGTGATGGTCACCGCAGCACTCATCGAGGTCGAGACGAGGTTTGCGGCGTCCTTGGCCCAAGCATAGAGCGTCTTGCTGCCGGTTGAGGCAAAGGTGTAG
>MGTI01000108.1 GCA_001799365.1 Desulfobacterales bacterium GWB2_56_26
TATCGTAGTGATCCATTGATGAATCCATGCCAAAGACTTGGAATCGGTAGGAGAAAAATCAGTCGTGGAGCCGTGTAGGGGCGAAAAATCTTTCGCCCTTGCTGTCATGCCCCCGGGACATCCCCGTCACATTCGGTTCGTCCGTGGCAATCAACGGCAGTCGACCCCTGCAGAACACAGGGGTCGACATATATATTCCGAGGTATTACTAGCGTTTTTTTACGTTCGCTGCGGCCGGGCCTTTGGCTCCGTCAACAACGTCGAAACTTACCCGCTCGCCTTCCTTGAGCGATTTGAAGCCGTCCGCCTGGATCGCCGTGTGATGCACGAAAACATCCTTGCCGCCGTCCTGCTCGATAAATCCGAAACCCTTAGCATCATTAAACCACTTCACAGTTCCTTCAGCCATTTCTACTACTCCTTCTTGCATTTATGCGTTTTAATCGCACAGTTGTGTTGTTGGTTCCGTTCGGGAACCGTGGTGAAAAGCTAAACATACCTTTTCGATATATTTAGAAATTAAATCTCTATAGCGGTTATGGCCCGCGCCAGTGGCGACGTGCCGGGACCGGCACTGCGTGCGGCGTTGTTTGCAGCGGCCATGCGATCTATACCTGGGAAAAATTGCGAAAGAATCTGTCGATCGGGTCGAAGTCATCGTTGATATGGTGTCAGCTGTGGTCATCTATTGACGGTATAGGGTAAGAATTATCTGCGTCGCAAGCTGCACTCGGCACCAGACTGGATATGATCGTGGTCGGACAAGCTGGATGGTTCAGATTCGGGTATTTTGAAGGGGAGATCACCTGTTAAAAGTTTCACGCTGGTTTTCCTCATCGTATCAGCAAAAACTTTTAAGGTATCGGATCTCATGCAAAGCGAAGGATATCATGAAAAGAATGTGCTATCTACTTTAGGTAAAATTAGTGTAGTTCATGTTATTTTCTTTTTCAAGGTAATTCTTGGTGAGGAACTTACAAATTCGTATTTGCTTCTGCAAAATCGTTTCCCGCGTCCTGATCCGGATACGTTATGGGCACACGGCCTTCCGGCTGTGCAGACTTGCGACGAAGTCGGGTGATGAGACAATGGCCGAGCAACTCCCGGCGTATCATGGTATAGTCCCTCCCGGATTATCGCACCCGAAGAACGAGCCTCAAGACCGACCGTCATGCTCTTTCATCCACTCGAAAAGACATGGATATCATAATTTACGGAACAACTGAATTCAGCTATCTCGTGGCAGCGCGCCTGCACCAGCAGCACAACATCACCATCCTGCACGACGGCGGTGAGTTGAGCGAAAGGTTCAACAATCTCGATGTCAGCATCGTCGAAGGCAGCGGCAGCGACATTTCCGTCCTGGATAACATCGAGGCCAGAAAGGCTGACCTTTTCATCGCCTGCTCGGTCCTGGACGAAGCCAATATCGTTGCCTGCTGGACCGTCAAAAAAATTGCCGACACAGAAACCATCTGCTTTATCAGCAAGGCCTCGCTCTACAAGAATTTCTCCTCCATCACCCACAACCACTACCAGACCAGATACGACATCGACTCGATCATCTGGCCCGAACAGCTCCTCACCCAGGACATCTTCCGGATCATCTCGGTTCCCGAGGCCCTCGACGTCGAATATCTTGCCGGCGGTAAGGCCAAGTTGTTTGAATACCGGATCAAGGCCGAGTCGACGATCGTCGACAAGCCTATCAAGGACTGCAATTTCCCGGCGAATGTCCTCATTCCCGGCATCACCCGGGAAGGCAAGCTGTTTGTCCCCTCCGGGTCGACCACGATCCGACTGAACGACAAGGTATTTTTCATCGGTTCCGGCGCAGCCCTCGATGTCCTGGCCGCCGATTTTTTCAAGCATGACCGGAAGGTGAAGAGCGTTTCGATCGTCGGTGGCGGCGCCGTCGGCTTCATGCTCGCCGAAAAGCTCGAACGGACCGGCATCAAGGTTAAAATCATCGAACATAACATTCAGCGTTGCGCCTTCCTCGCCGATTCGCTGAAGAAGGCTCTAGTCCTGCAGGGCAACGGCACCGACCTCGAACTCCTCGAAAGCGAATCGATCGCCGCGGCGGACGTCTGCGTCTGCACCACCGACAATGACGAAAAAAACCTGCTTTGCTCACTCCTGATCAAACAGATGGGGACTAAGCGGATCATCACCAGGGTCGGCAACATCCAGAACTACGGGCTCTTCGAACACGTGGGCATCGATGTCGTCGTTTCCCCCAAGGCCTCGGCCCTGACCGAAGTCCTCAACCGGGTCCAGACCCACAGTGTCGACGTGGTCGCGCTGCTGGAAGGCGGCAAGGGCGAAGTCCTGCGCCTGACCCTGCCGAAGACCTTCAAGGAAATGAGGATCAAGGAGCTGGACATGCCCTTCAATGCGATCATCGGGGTCATCGTCAGGGGGTACAAAGTGATTATTCCCAACGGCGAAAGTCTGCTGCTCCCGCAGGATCGTCTGCAGATATTCGCGATGAAGGAAGATTCCGAGGCCATCAAAAATTTCTTTTTCGCATGAAGACCCCGTTCATCTCCAGTGCGCTCGGCATAATACTCCTTGCCTTTGGCGGCATTATCCTGCTGCCGGCGGCGGTTGCCGTTATCGACCACGATTACCGGTCGACGACACCCTTTCTTATCGCCTCCTGCACCTCGTTCGCCTTCGGCCTCATCTGCCGCTGGCACGGCCGTTTCTGCCGCAATTTCGACACGATGAGACGCACCGAAGGGTTGCTCATCGTCACGTTGACCTGGATCGTCGCCGCCGCCATCGGGGCGATCCCCTATGTTTTTTTTGGCCTCAATCCGCTCGATGCCTACTTCGAGGCGGTCTCCGGCTTCACCACCACCGGGGCGACCATCCTCATCGATTTTTCCCTCTATCCGAAGTCGTTCTTTTTCTGGCGCAGCCTCAGCCAATGGCTCGGCGGCATGGGGATCATCGTGTTGTTCGTCGCCATCCTTCCCCAGTTCGGGGTCGCCGGCCGGAAGATCTTCTTTGCCGAGGCCCCGGGTCCCACCGAGGAAAAGATCACCCCGCGCATCGCCCACACCGCCAAGGCACTCTGGCTCATTTACCTGCTCCTGACCTTGCTGGAGATCGTTTGCCTTACTGCTGCCGGAATGCCGCTCTTCGATGCCGTCTGCAACTCCTTCTCGACCATGGCGGCCGGCGGCTTCTCACCGCATCCCCAGTCGATCATGGGCTACCAGAGTTCGGCCATCACCTGGATTGTCACCATCTTCATGTTTTTGTCCGGTGCCAACTTTGCCCTGCAGTACAAACTCTTTCTCAGGGGTAAATCCCGGCCACTGTTCACCAACGATGAGTTTCAGTTCTATCTCGGCATAGTCGTGGTCAGCTCGCTGTTCCTCAGCATCATTCTCTACAGCCTGCAAGGCGGCACCGCTGCCAACAGCATTCGCGACGGCTTGTTCCAGATCGTTTCGATCATCACCACCACCGGTTTTTCCTCGGTCGATTTTGCCCTTTGGACGGTTGCGGCCCAGACAACGCTTTTCGCCATGATGTATGTCGGCGCATGCGCGGGGTCGGCCGGCGGCGGCATCAAGGTGGTCCGAATATTGTTCGCCTTCAAATTTCTCAAACGGGAGATCGATCAGATCGTTCACCCCCGGGCGATTCTACCCATTAAAATAGATCGGGTAACCGTACAGGATGATGTCCAGCGGCAAATGCTCAGCTTTCTGCTGTTTTATATCTGCCTGATGATAGGCTCGGGACTGGTGGTGACCATGATCGAGCAGGATGCATTGATCGGTTTTGTCGGAACGGCGGCGACAATCGGCAATATCGGCCCGGGATTCGGCGAAATCGGCCCGATGGGAACCTTCGGCAATCTGCACCCGCTGACCAAAGCTATTTTCATCCTCGACATGATCGTCGGCAGACTGGAATTGATCCCCTTCCTCGCCATGCTCTGTCCCGAATTCTGGACATTCAGCCGAAACGACCAGCGTTGACGCAGGCTTTCCGCCATCGTTCCAAGAGAACGACCGACGACTCAGGCGCTCCGCCTGCCCGGCTGGAACCATCTGCCGGCAATCATGTACAATGTCACCGCCAAGAGGATCAGATAGCCGAACATCTGGGCATTTTTCGTCTTGAGGATAAAGGCGATAAAGATGATGATAAAGGCGCTCGTCAGGAAGAAGAGCGGTTTGGGAATGCGCTTCAGGATTACCCTGCCGAAATGGGCAAAGCGGATATGGCTGATCATGAGACCTACGGACAGTGCCGCAAAACTCCACAGCCAGTCGGGTGGGACGCATAAGGCGGCGCCAAGGACGATGAGGGCGCCTGCCGGACTGGGCAACCCGTTGAAGATGCCCTCCGGCAGATCGATTCTCTTCTTGTCGACGGTCACAAACCGCACCAGCCGGTACGCCACGCCGAGGAAGAAAATATAGCTGAACAAGGTGGCGAAGGAGCCGCCTTTGGTGACGATGACATAGGCCGGGGAGAGACCGAAACTGACAAAATCTGCTATGTCGTCCAGGTAGGGGCCGTACTTGGTCCCGCCGTGCTTGATCGCCATTCTGCCGTCGAAGAGATCGAATAGCTGGCCGACGATAATGGCGAAGATGGCCCAGGCAAAATGGTGCTGGTGAGTCAGGATGAGACTTGCCACGCCGCAGCAGAAATTGAGGCTCGACAGGATATCGGCATAGAGCCGGTTGGGAATGAATTTGAAGACGATCGATGCCGAAGCGAGGACAATACACGCCAGCATCACCTCATCGACCATATTGATCACTTCCGGATTCCGGTCGAGCAGCGCGCAGTAGATAACCAGGGCAAAGCAGATTATCGCCTTGATCTTACCGAAATTATTGGCCGCCCCGGAAAACCTGAGCAGGGTGAGGATTCTTCGGGCAAAAAATTGCCCAACAAGTTCGACCCCCACCAGAATCCAGACCAGCTCCGTCGACATTACCCCCGCATAGGCGAAGCCGACGAGTGGCGGCAGATAGGTCAGCTTGTCGCACATCGGATCGAGCCATTCGCCGAATTTCGTGCCGAGATTGCAGCTTCGGGCCACGACGCCGTCAACGCCGTCCAGGATTGCAGCAAAGGTGAAGATAAAAATGGCCAGGGACTGATACCGCGTAAAGAAATAGAGGAAAAAGCCACAAAGAGCCATCCCCGCCCGCCAGTAGCAAATGGCATTGGGGTGGAGGAGCCAGAGATGCGAGAAAATAAACTCCTGCATCGGTTTTTTATCCACCACCCGGGAAAACCATGCATAAAACCCGACGCCGATGGCTGCTGCGCATACGATTACTAGAAATCTTTCCATGTGTTATCACGTAGAAGAAGGGCCCTGCGGGGACATCGCCAACAATTTTCCGCCTTATTTACCATCTCGCCGGGGAAAAGTCCATTTCCGCCTCAGACCTATGGGCGGAGAAATCTCATTCCGCTCCCCCACAAGGGGGAAAGTACCCAGGAAACGAAAATTCCAAGGTACTAAAAACCGTCGATCATTCGAGTCAGACGGAATTTATTGGCAAAAGCGGTGCGCAGCACCGCCACGTGATTGTACCGGGACCTGGACAGACTGGTGATTGCATCCAGCAGATCCGATTCCCGCTGCAACCCCTCGTCGTACTTGAGCTGGGTGATTCGCAGATTTTCCTGGGCCTGCTCGATGGAGCGGGTCGCCACTTCGACGTTTTCAAGACTCACCTGAAAATCGATATGCAGGTTGTTCAGATCTGTCTGCAGGGTGTTTTTCAGTTCCTCAAGTTCATACTGCAGGGCGCGTGACTGCAGCCGGGCTCTCGCCACCGTCGCCTCGGTGGTATGACCCTGAAACAGATTCATCGACAGGACCATCTGAGCCCGCAGTTCATCATCGTCGACACCGCCGCCGACGCCGCCGATGCCGCCGAAGTCGCTCAGTGAATAATTGTAGTATTTCCGGTAGCTGCCGACCACATCCACCCGAGGGTAATAGCCGCCCTTTTCGGCCTCGGCCTGGGCGGCGGCGGCATCGACTCCCAGTTCCAGCGCTTTTATCTCGCTTCTTGCGGCCAGCATTTTGGCGGAGTATTCCTCCTTGTCAACCAACGGGGGGAGGATGCCGAATTCGGCGAAATCGAGGTCGTCCAGACCGATCTCGCGACCAACCTGGCGGGAAAGGACATTGATGCTCTTTTTCAGGCCGGCCTCGGCCGCCTTGGCGGTGATATCGGCATCGTCATAGTCGACCCGGAATTTCAGCAATTCATTTTTGCCGATGAGCCCTACCTGATATCTGCTTTCCCCGTCCCGGTAGACTTTGCCCAGGGTCTGGTAGGCCGACTCGGCGACCTCGAGGTTGGCCCTTCGCTCATATACCTCAAGATAGGCCAGCGCGACATTCAACTGCACATCCTGTTCGATTCCCTGAAGCTTGAACCTCTCGATCTCATTGCGGGTTTCGGCCGACTGAATAGTATATTTATCGCGAAATCCGGCAAAAATATTCCAGCCGATTCTACCCTCGGCAGCATAATTTTCCCGGTTTTCAAAGACACCGCCCTCATCCAGCCTGTTGGCGGTGTACGATACATCGGCGAAAGGATAGTAGCCGCCTTTCGCCCGGATAATATCCTGTTCGCTCTGTTCGAGCGTCGTCATGTACTGACGGACAATCTCCCGGTTGTTGAGAGCGAGCGCCTGCATTTCGGTAAGATTTATGGCATGGCCAGCCGAGGCCCACAGCAATGTCGCTGCACAGAGCACCCCCCGCAACAGGTTGCGCCTGCCGGCGGCAATACGAAGCCCGGGGGTGCGACAATCAAGGGAATGGAAAGCCAAAAAATGCATACATGACTTCATCTGATCGGCTCCTTTCAAATGACGCAAGTAATGAGGAAAATGTTATAATTTTCTGCCCGCCCAGGAAGTGAGCTTCGGCAAAGCTTGATTTCACTTGAACTTCTTGTCGGCCATTTTGCTGATATTCTCGGTTATCGCCCTGAGTACGCCGATAGCCACCTGCTGCCTGTCGTCTGGAATGCCCTGCACCAGCTCCGCCCGCAGTCCTTCGAACAGATTAATGACCTCCGCCCGCAACCGCTCTCCTTCCGCGGTCAGAAAGACCAGACTCGAACGTCGATCTTCAGGATTAGGCCGGCGAACGATCCTTCTTTTCTTTTCCAGCCGGTCGAGAATCCTGGTGATATTGGCGGGGCTTTTGTCGGAGATCCGGCAGAGAATACTCTGCGTCAGGCCGTTGTCCACCGCCAGCTGTTTGAGGAGCTGCAGCTGTTCAACCGTCAGATCGTAGCCCCTCAGCCGCTTATCGGCAAAACTGCGCATCGCCTGACCGGTGAGAGCGATCATCCGCCAAAACGATTCTTCACATGAGCTCATTCCTTGCCTCCTTAATATTTAACACGTGAAAATACTATGTGTTCTCCACGCACCTGTCAAGAGGTTGGAAAAATTGCCAAATTGATTATGGACAGGAGAAACAATAATCACTACATTGAAAAACGTGAAACTTGGCCCTGCTGTACCCCTTGCCCAACGATTTCAGGAGGAACCATGCAACGCCTCATTCGATGTACACCGATGTTGTTCGCCCTCATGCTGCTTGCCGGTTGCGGCTACAACTCCCTGCAGGTCCAGGAAGAGGCCGTGTTCAAGGCCTGGGCCGATGTCGAGTCGACCCTGCAGCGACGGAGCGACCTGATCCCCAACCTGGTGGAAACGGTGCGGGGCTACGCGCGGCATGAGGCGGAAACCCTGGAGGCAGTCATCAATGCCCGGGCCAAGGCGACCTCGGTGCGAGTTTCCCCCGATGACCTGAGCAATCCGACGGCCATGGCCAATTTCCAGGCGGCGCAGGGCGGCCTTTCCTCGGCCCTTGGCAAACTCATGGTGGTGGTCGAGCAATACCCCGACCTCAAGGCCAACCAGAATTTCCTCGATCTCCAGAACCAGCTCGAAGGAACCGAGAACCGAATCAATGTTGCCCGGCAACGCTACAACAAGGCCGTTGAGGAATTCAACGGCGCCATCCGCAAATTCCCCCAGAGCCTGACCAACAGCGTGCTCCTCCATCTGGACCGGAAGGAATATTTCAAGGCGGACGAACAGGCAAAAACCGTCCCGAAAGTCGAGTTTTAACCGGACGCAACCATGACGACCGGCAAACGTCTGCTGTTACTGGTAGTGCTCCTCCTCACCCTGGTGGTGCCGGGATTTCTGCGGGCTGCCGGCCTGGAGGTGCCGATCCTTACCGCGAGGGTAACCGATCACGCCGATATGCTCGCGAAAGCGACCGAGCAGCAGCTGGAAAGCGTGCTGACCGACCTGGAGCGGGAGGAGTCGACCCAGCTGGCCGTCGTGACGATCTCCACTCTGCAAGGTGAGAACCTGGAAGAGTATTCGCTCAAGGTGGCGGAGTCCTGGGGACTAGGCCAAAAGGGCCGCGACAACGGGGCGCTTCTGCTGATCGTGAAAAATGATCGGAAACTGCGCATCGAGGTGGGGTACGGACTGGAAGGAAGGCTCACCGACCTGGTCTCCGGCCGAATCATTCGCGATGTCATCACCCCCCGGTTCCGGAACGGCAACTTCGATCAGGGCGTGATCGACGGGGTCGGGGCTATGATCGCTGCCGTCCGCGGCGAATTCAGCGGGGAGAGCGAAACGGGGTCCCAACAAGCTGTTAGCGCAGATCTCGGCGGACTGCTGATCTTTTTCGCCTTCGCCTTCTTCATCCTCGGCAGAATCTTAGGCAGGCATCGATTTGCCGCCGCAATCCTCGGGTCCGTCGTCGCCCCGGCTCTCGGCTTCTTTTTTCTCGGCTTATCCTGGCTGATCCTGTTCCTCATCCCAGCTGGCCTCATCGCCGGTTTTCTGGCCAGCCTGATATTCGGCAGCATGCGCTTCGCCGGCGGTTCCTCCTTCGGCGGTTACCGCGGCGGTTTCGGCGGCGGAGGATTCGGCGGCGGCTTCAGCGGCGGGGGCGGCGGTTTCGGCGGGGGCGGTTCCTCGGGAGGATGGTGAACATGAAAAATCCGGCAGAGCAATTCCTGACGCGGGCGGAACAGGACCAGGTGACGGCCGTCGTCCGGGAGGTGGAAAAAACCACGTCCGGCGAAATCGTGCCGATGATCGTCTCCCGCAGCCACGACTACCCGATGGCCGCAGTACTCGCCGCAGTGGCCTTCGGCCTGCCGCTCTGCCTGCTGCTGACCATGCTCATCGGCTCGTCTCTCTGGCTCGGCCGGCAGAATCTCTGGCTGTTTCTGGCGTTCTTTGCCATCTGTTATCCGGTGCTGTACACCCTTGCATACCGATCGGACACCATTAAACGTCTCTTCCTCAACCGCAAACTGGCCGACTTTGAAGTCCGGGAGGCCGCCCTTGCCGCCTTCTACAGCGAAGGCTTATATAAGACCCGCGACGCAAACGGCATTCTGCTGTTCATCTCGGTCCTGGAGCATAAGGTCTGGATCCTGGCCGACGCCGGGATCAACAGCCGGATCGATCCGGCTGCCTGGGAGAGTATCGTCGCCGACCTGACAGAAAGCATTAAATCGGGCCGGAAGTGCGAGGCAATCTGCGAGGCGGTGCGCCGGATCGGCCAGATCCTGCAAACCCATTTCCCTTACGAAAAGAGCGACAAAGACGAACTGCACAATCTCATCGTCCGTTGAAACCGCGTCTTGAATCCTTCAGGCGTCCCCTTCCCATCCTGTATCGATCTTGATCCGCAGCTCGATCTCCTTGATCTCCGTGCCCAGTTTGAGGGTATTGATGAAGCCGTGCACCGTGCCGGCGAGGGCTTCCTGGACAAAATGCTTGAGGGGGATTTTGTTGCCGTTGACCAGGAGCGCGGCCACCTCCGCCTCGCCCTTCTGCCGGAGAAAACGCTTTTCGATAAACAGAGCGATCTCTCTGGCCTCGTCCAGGCGAAAGACA
>MGTI01000109.1:0-7408 GCA_001799365.1 Desulfobacterales bacterium GWB2_56_26
GATCAAAGAGCTGCAGAACATTCGCGGCATCGACCTGCCCATCGGACTTGAATTTTTGCAGCTGGTGGTCACAGGGCCGCCGGGGGCGGGCAAATCACATTATATCGAGCAGATACGCGGCTATCCCAATGAAGGATATATCGATCTGACCCAGAAAGGCTGGTGGAAGGATCAATCTCTCATCTTTCGCCCCCGGGAGGTGCACCTCGGCCTGCCCTTCCGCGGCGTAAAAGAGGCGGTCACCGTCTTCGACAAGGAATGGCTGAACAGTCCCGTGCCGCCGGAGCTCGAATGTGGGCGGATCAAGATCCCGCCCGTCAAGAAATATTTCTTTCAAACCGACTGGCGGGAAAGGTACATCTTCGAATTTCTCATTCCCAGCCCCACCACCATCTACGAGCAGCGCCTCGCCCGTCAGAGCCAGGGTTATTTTCCGGTGGACGAAAATCTAAGCCTTGAGATGGTGAGAAACCAGGTCGCAGTCTACCGGGAGGTTGCCCTCTATCTGCACCGGGCGGGTGTCAATGTCTATATCCGCAAAAGCCTCGACAAACCGCCGATGGTTATCGCCGAAAAAGGCGTGGCCACGGTCCCGTCCTGGACCCTGGACCGTAAACCGCGGCGACCGAGCCTGAGAAGCGCGGCCGGCTGGAAATGGCTCTTCCACCGGCGCTACCCTATCGAGTGGATCACCCTCGGCAGTGAACCGCAGGACCTCGTGCGTGCCGGACGCATCGCCCACGACGGCAAAAGCTTTGAGCTGCTGCTCGGCGAAAGCCGGCTCCGCTTCCAGCCCGAGATCCCCCTGGGCGTGAAGAAAAAGGTCGCTCAGAAGAACTGGATCGTCAACACCGAGCAGGGCTGTGCCACCAGGAACATGAACGGTTTTATCCGGATCCGGGTCGGCGAGACCATCGTCATCGGTCAGGATCACAAGGAATTCCGCGAACTTTTTCAATTCGGCGAACATGTCGCCAAAAGACATGTCAGCGTCACCAACCGCAAGGGAGATCTGATCATCACCCCGCTCGTTACCGATCGATCGACCCGGGTCATCCGCCATGACGACCTCGACCACCGGGAGCAACTTGAACGGGGGAGACACAAAACCTTATTGAAGATAAAGGAAATTTACGGTCAGGCCATCGGCCCCTTCCCGCCAGACAAAGCGCTGCAATGCATCAGAGACGTCAACAGACTCCTGCAGGCGGAACCCTGCCGCCCCTTGGATAAATGGGGCAAACCGGGCGGCCTCGTGGAAATCCCGAACACGACGACTCCCGTTATAGTCGGCGACCTCCATGCGCAGGTCAACAATCTCCTGAAGATTATGAGCGAGAATTGCCTGCTCGACTGTCTGCGGATGAAGACGGCAACGCTGATCATCCTGGGCGATGCAGTCCACTCGGAGATGCTACATGAATTGGCCAAATTCGAGACCTCGATACTCATCATGGATCTCATCTTCCGGATGAAACTCGCCTTCCCCGAAAATGTCTTCTACCTCAGGGGCAATCATGACAGTTTTTCTCCTGAGATCATCAAGGGCGGAATCCTGCAGGGCGAGCTGTTCAGAGAATACCTCCTGAAGGTCAGAGGCAGCGAGTATGTCCGGGAGATGCAGATGTTTTATGACAGTCTGCCCTATATCATCCTTTCCGAATCCTTTGTCGCCTGCCATGCCGGACCGCCCCACCCCGCCGTCAGCGAAGAGGATCTTATCAATATCCGGGAAAACGACAACCTAGCCCACGAGCTGACCACGACCCGTCTGCATCGCCCCCACTTTCTGCACGGCTATACCAAAGGTGATGTCAAGAAGCTGCGCAAATCCCTCAGCCTGCCCCCCAGGACGCGACTGATCGTCGGCCATACGCCGATGGATCCCTTCGGCAGTTTCTGGCTGCACGTGGGAAATATCAAAAATCACCATGTCATCTACAGCGCCCACAGCGAAGGCCCCAGCCTTTTTATCCGCACGGGGGAGAGTTTTTCGCCGATCACCTTTCCGGCGGAACCTCTCATCGATATCATTAACGATCTTGCATGAGACTCGTCTCACTGGCTCCTGGATCATTTTTAGACATCCCATAACATCCTCAGCTCCTTTGCATATTGGCTCAAGCGGCTGACGAAACCCTGGCAAATCCTTATTTTTTCGTGGTTCCCCCTTGAAAAAGGAGGCTAGGTCGATATAATTAACTGTATACTACAGCCACATTTTCCAAGGACTTGGCACCATTTTCACTGGCTCGGCAGCTGGAGAACTATTCTTGCGGCCGCAGAGAATTAATGTAACAAATCTGAGAGGAAGAGGAGGAAGGCGTATGCAGAAAAGAACCAAAACTCCACCTATCAAAACTGAGCGGGAAAGGCCGGCAGAACCCCCCGTGGATCGGCGCAGTGCCGAACGTCGCAAAGCCAAAGGCGACGGCTACACCTATATTCCCATGGTAGGCTGGTACTGTCGGCGCGAGGAGAGTAGACGGGGCGACGATGATATTAAATAGCCCGACGCTTTCCTACATTGCCTGCGCAGCAAGCATGAAGTCCCGCCAGATCGGCGCAGCCGTGGTACCCCCGCTTTCGCTTCGGCCCATCGGCTGGTTGTGATCGTTGCCGACCCAGACCCCTGTGGTGTGTTTATCGTCGTACCCGACAAACCAGGCGTCCCGATTATTGTCGGATGTGCCTGTTTTGCCCCCTCCTACCCCGGGAACATCGGCCACCAAACGGCCGGTCCCGTGACTCGTCACCCCTTTCAGCATTCTCCGCATCTGCGCGAGCACCGTGTGATTCAACACGACCTGACGCTTGCGGTCCTTTTCCGGGACCAGCACCGTTCCGTCGGCAGTTATGATTTCTGCGATAAATGACGGTTCGACAAAGGTGCCGTTGCCGGCAAACGACGTATAGGCGGCGGTCATTTCGAGGATCGACACGTCGGCCGATCCCAGAGCGAGAGAGAGATTCGGCGGCAGATTCGATCTGATGCCGGCATTCCTGGCAACTTTATGTACCTCTTTGTACCCGATCCTCTGTATAATCCTGACGGTTGCGGTATTGAGGGAAAAGGCTAAAGCATCTGCCAGCGTCGTCATGCCGTGGTATTTACCCGAGTAGTTCTGCGGGCTCCAGCGGCCGATGGAGAGCGGGCTGTCCTCGATCGGCGACTCCGGCGACCAGCCCAGATTCAAGGCAGCGGCAAAGACGAAGGGCTTAAAGGTCGAGCCGGCCGGCCGCCTGGCCTGGGTGGCCCGATCGAAGGGGGAATCGGTGAAGGAGGTGCCGCCGATCAGGGCCCGTATCCTGCCGGTTGCCGTTTCGATACAGACCAGACCTCCCTGCGGCGCCGTCCCCGGCTCTTTCCCGGCCAGCAATTGGCGGGAGAGGCAGCCCGTCACCCCCCTTCGGACGGCGACTGCGCCGTTTTCCTGCAGCCCCGAATCGAGATGGGTATAGATTTTCGCACCGGCCGTCTGCAACGGCACACCCAGAATGGCCCGGGCCCGCTTCTTCACGGCCTCCAGATAGTAGCCGTTCTCGTCGGTCGGCTGCAACGCCCGGTCGTTCATCAGAATAGTTTGTTCATAGGCGGCCTTCGCCTCATCCTCCGAGACATAGCCTTCCGCCGTCATCCGGTTGAGGACGTATTTCTGCCGCTCGACCGCCCGGTCCTGATGATCGAAAAGAGAATAGCGGCTTGGCGCCTGCGGCAGACCGGCGAGCAGCGCCGATTCGGAGAGACTCAGTTGGGCAGCGCTTTTGCCGAAATACGTCTGCGCCGCCGCCTCGACCCCGTGGGCCCCTTCCCCGAGATAGATTTGATTGAGATAGATGTAAAGGATTTCATCCTTGGTGAGCAGCTTGTCGATCCGCCAGGCGAGGATGGCTTCCTTGAATTTTCGGACATAGGTCTTCTCCGGCGTGAGCAGCAGGGATTTGGTGATCTGCTGGGTGATGGTCGACCCGCCCTGGCTCCTCTCACCGTCCCGCATGTTGACCACCGCCGCGCGCAGTACCGAGAGCAAATCAAGCCCCGGGTGATCGTAGAAGCGCCCGTCTTCCGCCGCCACAAAGGCCTTGGGAAGGTATGGCGACATGGCGTTGAGGGGCACCACGGTGCGGTCTTCGGTGAACATGCGATCGACGATCCGGCCGTGACGGTCATAGATGATCGTCGACTGCGGCGGGTTATACCGCGCCACCGAACTGAGTCCGGGAATCTTCAGGCTGATCAGGATATAGAGCAGCGTCCCGAGAAAAAACGTCTGCAAGAGACAGATGACAAAAAGAAAAATCCAGATATGTTTTTCGTTGTAGACAGGACGGCGGACCCTGGTCTTTCCGGCCGGGCTCTTGGGCACGGCGGTCGGTTTTGGAGATGACACTGTCGGGACACTCATGGTAGTATTCGAACTTTTGCGGAAGGAGGCGTAAGCAGCCTGAAGCACTCTAACATCTGTCCGTGAACTATCAACAGGAAAGTCGGCACCATGGCAAAAATCCGAATTCTCCCCGAACAGCTCGCCAACCAGATTGCGGCGGGCGAAGTCATCGAACGGCCGGCCTCGGTCGTCAAGGAACTTGTGGAGAACAGTCTCGACGCCCACGCCACCCGCATCGAGATCGAAATCGAAGGCGGCGGCACGAGGCTCATCCGGATCATCGACAACGGCGACGGCATGGACGAAGATGACCTGCTGCTCTGCCTGGAACGCCATGGCACCTCAAAGATCAGGACCGCTCAGGATCTCGCCGGCATCGCCACCCTCGGCTTTCGCGGCGAGGCAATTCCTTCGATCGGTTCGGTATCCCACCTGAGCATCGCCTCCCGGCCGGGACAGGCGGAGCTGGGTACCATCGTCCAGCTCGAATACGGCAAGCTGACCAAGGTCCACGAAACCGGCTGCCGGTACGGCACGACCTGCGAGGTACGCAACCTGTTCGGCAACACCCCGGCAAGGCGCAAGTTTCTCCGGACCGTTCGTACAGAACTCGGCCATATCGATGAGGTGATCAGGAATTATGCGCTCGGCTCTCCTTCGGTCACCTTTATTGAAAAAGTCGACGGCCGGGATATCCTGAACCTGGACAGCACCCTGTCGCTGACAGACCGACTCGGCCGGATCATGCACTATCATGGGGAGTTCATTCCCGTTGAGAAATTTGCCAGTAATCCTGCGGAGCGACGGGTGACCGGCTATCTGGTGCCGCCGGAACAGGTGACCGTCGGCCCGGCCCGGCTCCGCCTTTTCGTCAACGGCCGGGCGGTCAGGGACCGCCTGATGGTGCATGCCGTCACCGAAGGCATGCGCAGTTTTCTGATGAAGGGCAAGAACCCGTCCGGACTGATCCATCTGTTTCTGCCGCCGGACGAGGTCGATGTCAACGTCCACCCGGCCAAGCATGAAGTGCGTTTCCGCAACTCCCGAGAAATCCACGCCCTGCTCAGCCAGGCAGTGGCGCAGGCCATGCAGGATTATCAGCGGACCGTGAAGGTCTCTCTCTTCGGCAAGGATCGTGCTGCCGAGATCCCGGCCATGCCCGTCGTATCGTCTTTCTGGGAAAACGATCGCTCTGACGAGGCGGACATTGGGTTTCTTCCTGAAGCAGGTGATTTTGCCCCTGAACCGGCGCCAGCTACACCTGTGGCGCAGGCCATTCCCCCATCCTGGCCCGTCACTCCTACGCCGGCGCCCCCCAAGGCTATCAACCGCCCGCCGCAGTCGCTGCTTTCGACCGCCGAACCTCTACGGAGATCGGGGAGCGCACCAACACCACCTTCCGCCCCACCCCAGGAACCGGTGGCCAGGGAAAGGGAGCCGGCGGAACACAATCTCCTGGTTATCGGTCAGTACGACGATCTCTACATCTTTTGCAAAAACAGCGAAGGGTTGCTGGTGATCGACCAGCATGCCGCCCACGAGCGGCTTCTCTACGAACGGCTGCGCCGGCAGTATCTGAGCGGTACCGTCGCTCGGCAGACTCTGCTGTTTCCTGAGACCGTCGAGCTCTCCCTGTTCCAGGCCCGGCTGGTTGAAAAGAACAGCGAGGAGCTCGACAGAATCGGCTTTTCCATCCGCGACTTCGGCGGCAACACCTACATTATTGCCGCCATCCCCGCCCTGGCCGGAACGACCAACCCCCGGGAACTGTTCCTGAATATCCTCGAACAGTTCGGTAGCGAGGAGAGCGGCCACCGGAGCGACCGGGGCGGCTTCCTCGACAATATTCTGGCCTCCCTGGCCTGCAAGGCTGCCGTCAAGGCCGGGACCTCTCTCACCGATGTTGAAATAGATAGGCTGCTGGCCGAAATGGCTCGGGCCGACCTCTTTTCCCACTGCCCCCACGGCAGACCGGTGATGAAGCAATTTTCCCGGGAAGAGATCAAAAAATGGTTCTACCGTACATAAGTTTGCTCCATTGCACACAGGCTGCGCAACATTTGCCCGGCTGTGGGAAAATCATGGTATCCGGCCCTGCCGGCACCGCCCCACCAACACGATCTATTCTTTTAATTTCAGCAACATAACTACTTGGCACAAGGTTTGCTTCTCCTGATGATCATCGGCAATGTATCCCGATATCACCACTTCATCGCAGGAGAACTACCTTATGAAAATCATCTTTTCAGCCGCCATTCTCGCTCTTTGCCTGATCAGTGCCGAAACTGCAATCGGTATCGCCACTCCGCCTACAAGAAACCACCCGGTTCCCGTGCTCATTTATTCTCATAAGGATTCCGACACCGTCGTTCTCCGCGGCACCGTCAAACCATTCGCCGAAACTACCGCGCTGTTTACCGATACCGCCATATATCCGCTGATCGGCGGCGACTTCGATATGATTGTCGGCAAGGAAGTGAACATTATCGGCGAGATGGTCCTGGAAGACGATGTACGAAAAATCGAAGTGGCCCGCGTCCAGTTCGATCGAAAAGCACTGTAGTCCAAAAGCCTGCCAATCCAAGGGGCGCAAGGGGGGCGTCCTGCGGATCGGTATTTTCAACTTTCCGAAAAAAATCAGAGGGGCGGCAGCTCACGCCATGGTGTTGTCGCATCCCTTCGCCTTTTGATGAGAGGGTGATAGAATCCATTGTCTATGGTATTCTTTCCCGCACCGATTTTCAGGTGAATAATCTCATCCACGAAATTACAATCATCTACCATGGCTCCGCAATTCGCTTTTTCCATTCCCGCGTCTTTTCTCTCTGCACATCTTCCCGAATGGCGGCAAGCAGTCTTGCCTCTGATTCTTCTGCTCCTCTGCAGCGGTTGTGCCAAGCCTCCGGTCACCAAGGTCCTGGAAACGACCGCCTACTGCAACTGCCAGATCTGCTGCAGCTGGGAACGCGGCAGCTGGCGCTGGCTGAAGCTTGATTTCTGGAACCGGTATGTCAGCTCCG
>MGTI01000109.1:7439-9893 GCA_001799365.1 Desulfobacterales bacterium GWB2_56_26
GACCGCCAGCGGCACCGTGCCGTACAGTCCGGAAGAAGGTCTCTTTTCCCTGGACAGCGTCGAGCGCCCCTGGATGATACCCATCCGGATCATTCTGTTTCCCTGGTATCTGCTGCCCCGGGACGGCACCATTGCCGCCGACACCAAACACTATCCCTTCGGCACCCGCATGCATGTCCCCGGCTACGGCTGGGGAACGGTCGAAGATCGAGGCGGCAAGATCAAGGGTCCGACCCGAATCGATCTCTATTTCGATTCGCACGGCGAGGCATTGCAATGGGGCAGAAAAAAACTGCCGGTCGTCATCGAATATCGCCGCTGATCGATCGCTGAGAACTTTTCCATTAGAAAAACGCGGCGTTCACCGTCCCTGCCGCGAACAACAACCGCCGAGGTCGAAATAATATGACCGTCAAGCCCCAGCTTCTTCTCCGGGTCTTTATTCCATTTGCCGCCGGATATTTCCTCTCCTATCTCTATCGGGCGGTCAATGCCGTAATCGCCCCCAACCTGATTGCCGATGTGGGTGTCGGGCCATCGGCGCTCGGGATGCTGACCGCTATTTACTTCATCTCCTTTGCCTCATTTCAGCTCCCCCTGGGCGTGCTGCTCGACCGGTTCGGACCGCGAAGAGTCGAGGGCGTCCTACTGCTCTTTGCCGCCTTGGGCGCGTTTCTCTTTGCCAGGGCGGAAAGTCTCACCAGTCTCGTCATAGGCCGGGCCTTCATCGGTTTTGGCGTCTCGGCCTGCCTGATGGCCGCCTTCAAGGCTTATACCATCTGGATCCCGAGGGAAAAGTGGCCGATGATCAACGGCCTGCAAATGGCGGCCGGCGGCCTTGGGGCGCTCGCGGCCACCTCCCCGGTCGAGGCGGCCTTGAGATTTACCGATTGGCGCGGGGTCTTTTTATGCCTCTCCCTCATCACCCTCTTTATTGCCGGCTGCGTTTTTTTTGTGGTGCCGGAGAAAGCCCGGGAGAGCAGTCACGAAAGCCTGCACAACCAGCTGCGCGGCATCCGCGAAGTGTTCACCAGCCGGGTCTTCTGGCGCACCGCCCCGCTGACGACGATTTCCCAGGCAACCTTCATGGCGATCCAGGGATTGTGGGCCGGACCGTGGTTGACCCATATCGGGGGGCTGTCCCGTCCGGATGTGGCCAAGACGCTCTTTGCCGTGGCCCTCGCCATGGTGGCCGGCTTCATCATCCTCGGCAGCATGGCAGAACGGCTAAGCAAAAGGGGAGTGTCGGTGGCGACCACGGCGGTGACCGGCATGACGATCTTCATGGTGGTCCAGTTGCTTTTGCTTTTTCATCCGCCTGGGTTTACCATGATCCTGTGGCTTGCCTTCGGCTTTTTCGGCACCTCGGGAGTCATCGCCTATTCCGCCCTTTCCCAGACTTTCCCGGTGCATCTGTCCGGCCGGGTCACCACCGCCCTTAACCTGCTGGTCTTTGTCGCTGCCTTCTGTTGCCAGTGGGCCATCGGGGTGATCATCGGTTTCTGGGCCGGCGAAGACAGCTCAGTTCTCAATGCCGCCGGCTTCAACGCCGCTTTCAGCCTGCTGCTTCTCCTCGAATTGGCAGGACTTTTTTACTATACTTATTCACCAAGGATAAAGAAAACATGTCAGGACCCCAGACAGTAACCATCATCGGCGGCGGCCTGGCAGGCTGTGAAGCAGCCTGGCAGGTGGCCGAACGAGGCTGCAAAGTACGCCTCATCGATATGAAACCTGTAAAATTCAGCCCGGCCCACCATTCCGAACATCTTGCCGAGCTGGTCTGCAGCAACTCCCTCAGGTCAAATGACCCTGGTTCGGCAGTCGGTCTTTTGAAGGAAGAGATGCGGCGCTGCAATTCCCTCATCATCCGCGAGGCTTACGAGACGGAGGTACCGGCCGGCCGGGCGCTGGCCGTCGACCGCGAGATGTTCGCCGCCCGGATCACCACTATTTTGACCAACCATCCGCTGGTCGAGATCATCCGCGAAGAAGTGCAGGAAATTCCGCCGCCGGCGGATCATCCCACGATTCTTGCCACCGGACCGCTTACCTCGGAGCCCCTGGCCGACTCTCTTGCCGAATTCACCGGCAGGGATCGTCTCGCCTTTTACGATGCCATCGCGCCCATCGTCTACGCCGACTCCCTCGACATGAACGTCGTCTACCAAAAATCGCGCTACGACGACGGCCCCGGCGATTATCTCAACTGCCCGATGGACAAGGATTGCTATCTGCGCTTCATTGCCGAACTGGCGAACGGCGAGTGCATGCCGCTGAAGGAATTCGAGGAAGTGAAATACTTCGAAGGATGCCTGCCCGTCGAGGTTATCCGCTCCCGGGGCGACGAAACCCTGCGGTTCGGGCCGATGAAACCGGTGGGTCTTGCCGACCCGCGAACCGGACGCGATCCGTACGCCGTGGTCCAGCTGCGAAAGGAAACCCGGGAGGGAA
>MGTI01000110.1:0-10546 GCA_001799365.1 Desulfobacterales bacterium GWB2_56_26
TGATGTTGACAAAGCCGCCGACCACCTCGGTGCTGAGCAGCACCCTGCCGCCGTCGGGAGTATACTTCACGCTGTTCGAGACGATGTTCATAATCGCCGTCCGCATATGGTCGTAGTCGATGTTGAACAGCCAGTCCTCCCCGCACGGATGGTAATCGAGGGAAATTTTCTTGCTTTCAGCCTGGGGCCTGGTGATGTCCAGCACATCCCGGATGATGTCGTCGCCCCGGACCGGTTCGAGGTTGAAGACCACGGTGCCGCTCTCCAGTTTCGACAGATTGAGCAGATTGTCGATCAGCCGCAGAAGATCCTTGGTCCTGGTGGTCATCCGATGGTGCAGGGCATTGCAGTTGTTGGTCGCCTCATACTCGCAGCCGACCTGCACCGCATAGATCATCTGCTCGACCGAGGCAAGCGGCGATTTCAGCTCGTGGGCAACCATCGCCACGAAGTCCGACTTCATCCGGTCGATCTGTTTGGGAATGCTGATATCCTCAAAAGTGGTGACCGAGCCGATCACCATCCCCTGCTCATTGGTGACCGGCGAGCAGTAGGCCCGCAGATACTTGCGGGAGATGGAACCGGGCGGAAATTCCCTTGTCACCACCTTGGCGTGGCTCATCGCCTCGTTCACCATGGCGACTGCGGTCCTGTCGCGAATCGAGGCCGCCAGCGGCTTACCGATGAAGGGATCGGTCTGGATCTCGAGGATCTTGATCGCCGCAGGGTTATGCAGGACGACAATGCCCTCAAGATCGGTGATCAGCACCGCCTCGGCCATGCAGGAAAAGACAGTCTTCAGCCGGCTCTGGGATTTATCGATGGCCTCCAGGCCCCGGTTCTTCTCTTCCCGTAGTTTTTCCGTCTCCGCCCGCATGGCCAGCCGGTCGATGGCCCTATCCACCACCACCCGGATATAGTCCGGGGTAAACGGCTTGCCGACGAAATCGAAGGCGCCCTGCTTCATGGCGGTCACCGCTTTCGTCACTGTGGCAAAGCCGGTGATGACGATGACCTGGACATGCGGCTGGTTCTCGCGGATCCAGTCGAGGACGGCAAACCCGTCGAGACCGGGCATCATGAGGTCGGTCAAAACGATGTCGAAATCGACCGTCTTCAGCAACTCCAGCCCCTTGTTGCCGTCCTCCGCCTTGGCGATTTCATACCCCCTTTTCGCCAGAGCGCGCTCCACCCCTTCCCGGATAACCTTTTCATCATCTATGACCAGAATACGTACATTTTTCATAACAATATCCCTGAGCCTGAAGGAAACGGTGGAGAAGACGGGACCCCTCCTGCCACCGCTTTTCGGCCGCGGCGACGGGAGGATGCCTCGTTATTGCAGCCAGCTTTTGATCAGATTCAGCAGCTCCGCAGGTTCCACCGGTTTCGGCATATAATCCTCCGCTTCGCTTTCCAGCATGTCGCGATGGGTGTAGGTGCTGGTCGTGACCCGATCGGCCACTGCGGTCAACAGGATTATCGGGATCTTGGCGGTTGTAGGATCGGCCTTCAGCTTGGCGCAGCAGGCATGACCGTTCATTACCGGCATCATGACATCGAGAACGATCAGATCAGGTTTTTCCTCGGCCACCGCATCGAGTCCCTCCTGACCATCATATGCCACCCGTACGTCATAGCCGCCGCTTTCCACGATCACGCGCACCGCCTCGACAAAATCGGGATCATCGTCAACAAGCAGAACTTTCTTTTTCTCAGCCATGGATCTCCTCCATCATTTAAATTTATGTCACTACTGGCGAGGTCAAATCTTTATCTTTGACATTTTCTCAATCCATCGACTTCCTACAAACAAGGAGGAAAAGTCAAAGATAAAGATTTGACCCCGCAAAACTATGGTACTTACATTTATTCTACCACAGGTCGAGGGAGTAAACCCGCGCCACCAATGATTTCGTGCAACTTTTCCTCCCACTCGATCGCCATGACGTGCACCCCGGCGATCCCCTCCATTTCCTTTAGTTCCTGTATCAGTTCGATGCACATCTCGATCCCTTTCTCCGCCTGCTTCTCCTTCGGTTCGGCGGCGATCCGGTTGATGACCTCGTCGGGAATGTCCATCCCCGCTACCATCTTTTTCATGAATTTCGCCATGCCTGCCGATTTGAGCGGGGTCACGCCGGCGAGAATCTTGACTTTTTCGTGCAAGCCCTGTTTTTTTGCCAGCTCAAGGTATTCCTTGAATTTTTTCATGTTGTAGATGCACTGGGTCTGGACGAAATCGGCGCCCGCCTCAACCTTCAGCTTGAGTCGCGGCACCCGGATCTCGAACGGATCGGCAAAGGGATTGACGGCGCAGCCGATGAAAAATTTCGGCGCCCCGTCAAGCTTCTTGCCGGAAGGGAACGTCCCCTCGTCGCGCATCGACTTGACCAGGTGGATGAATTGCATCGAATCGATATCGAAAACGTTTTTAGCCTGCGGATCGTCGCCGAACTTCTGGTGATCGCCGGAGAGACACAAAATATTGCGCACCCCCATGGCCGAAGCGCCAAGCAGGTCGGACTGCAGGGCAATCCGATTGCGGTCCCGGACCACCATCTGGATGAGCGGCTCGATCCCCTCTTCCTTGATAAGGAGACACCCGGCAAGAGAGCTCATCCTGACAACCGAAGTCTGATTGTCGGTGACGTTGCAGGCGTCGACATTGCCCTTGACATAGGCCGCCTTCTTCCGGACGACTTCCGGGTCGGCGCCACGGGGAGGACCGCATTCCGCAGTAACTGAAAAGTGCCCTGCCGCCAGTACCTTTTCCAGATTGCTTCCCGATTTCATTATATCATGTCCTCCCTGAGTATCCGGCGCGGCCCGCCGTCGCGTGAGGTGTGCCACCCCTTGTAGGGTTTCAGTTTCCCGTAGTTCTCCAGTTGATTCAAGGCCTTCAGCCGATCGATGATGAGCTGCCAGCCGCATTTGACATCCTTGCCGACCTCGCAGATGCCCTGGGACGAACCGCCGCAGGGACCATGGAACAGCGACTTGGCGCAACGGGTGACCGGACAGATGCCGCCGGTCAGGTGCAGCACACAGTCGCCGCAGCCCTGGCAGCGTTCCGCCCACTCGCCCTGGCGCTCGGTGACTCCAAGAAAGCCGGTGTTGATCCCCGGCAGCACTGGCGTAATCGCGTATTTTTCGGCGAGAAACTGGATCCCCGCTCCGCAGGCAATGGACAGCACCGCCTGATGATCGCTCACGTAAGGTCTGAGCTTTTCGACATATTCCGGATCGCACTGGCGCTCAAGGCTGATCTCGGTGATGGCGATCTTGCGGCCGGCCGCCTCGCGGGCCAGGCGCAAGGTGGAGGCCAGCACCTGCACCTCCTTTTCCCCGCCGACCCGGCAGACGGTCACACAGCCATGACAACCAGCTAGGATGATGTTGTCGTATGGCTCAAGCATTTCCAGGATCTCTTCGATGGGTTTTGGGGTACCGGTAATCATGTCGTCTCCTTCTGTGATGCGGCGTGAACTTGTCCGCCACGCGCAAGATTTATCGGGCTCGGCCCAAGTTCACGGATTTTCCCGACAAACTCGTTGGCGTAGGCGGCGAATTTCGAGCCTTCCCCGGCGCTCAGGTTGAACATTCTGATGCGATCGGGTCCGATTTTAATTTTATCAAGTATCTCATATACCCGTTTGACCCGGGCACGGGCCCGGATGTTGCCCGACACGTAGTGACAATCCCCTTCCAGGCAACCGACCACCATCACTCCGTCCGCCCCGTTTTCAAAGGCCTTCAGTAAGAGCGATTCGTCGATGCGGCCGGTGCAGGGCAGCATGACGATGCTGATCGCCGGGGGGTATCTCCGTCTTTCCGAACCTGCCAGGTCCGCGGCGGAATACGCTCAATGGCGACAGGCAAAGACTATGACACTTGGTGAAAAGTCATTCATCATCTTCCTCCTTAGTTAGTGTCTGTCCATAAATGGCTATTTTGTCCTAACTCTTCGTTGCTCTCGAAATTTAATCCTCGGAATATCAATTATATGCCTGCGGTTAAATTTATCGAGCGCCTCGATTAAGAACAAAATATCTCATTTCTGGACAGACACTAGTTACCTTACCGTTCATTTCCTCAGGTGCCGCTGTAGGATTCGATCTTTGCCCTGATATTTCTGTCGTCGTACCTGCCGAGATGGATGGTCTTGGCAGGACATTCGGCCACGCAGATGCCGCAGCCCTGACAAAGTGCCGGGTTGATCTCCGCCGAATGCTGGTCGTTGATAAAGGGCACTCCGTACGGGCAGGCCCGCACGCAGGTGAGACAGACCGCGCAGTTGGTCGGGTCGACCACCGAGACTACCCCCGACATCTTCATGCTCTTACGGGAGAGCAGCGTCACCGCGCGCGCCACGGCCGCCTGAGCCTGGACGATGGTCTCGCTGCTGCTCTTCGGTCCGTGGGCGGTGCCGGCCATGTAGAGCCCCTCGCTCGGCAGATCCACCGGCCTGAGCTTCGCGTGGGCCTCAATAAAGAAGCCGGCATCGTTGCGCGGCACTCGGAGCATCGAGGCCAATTCCTCCGCATCTCTCGGTTTCATGCCGGTGGATAACACAAGAATATCGGGCTTGAGCCTGACCTCCGTCCTGATCGACGGGTCGATCACGGAGATATCGATGCCCGACTCCATGGCGGTTATCGTCACCGGATTTTCTTCCGGATCATATCTGATGAAATTGACCCCTTCCCGCCTGGCCGCAGCATAGTCCAGCTCGGAGAGCCCGTAGCAACGCATATCGCGGTAAAGGACATCGATCCGCGCCTCGGGATAGAGGGTCTTCATCCGCCGGCCGTTCTTCACCGCCTGATTGCAGCAGATCCGGCTGCAATACGGCAGATGTTCGGCATCGCGCGAACCGGCGCACTGCAGCATGGCGACGCGCAGCTTCTGCCATTGCGGCTTCGGCTCTTTTTCCAGTTCCGCTTCCAGATCGGTCTGGGTCATGACCGTATCGAGCCAGCCGAGGCCATGGATCTCCGGCCGGTACTCCTCGGCGCCGGTCGCGACCAAAATCGCCCCGTGCTTCAAGGTCCTGGTGCCGCCGGTGGGCATGACAATCTCGGTCTCAAAGGAGCCTACAAAACCGGACTGCTCCACCACCTCGCTGCTGGTAAAGACCCTGATCTTGTCGTTGTGCAGGACCTTTTCCTTGAGATCCGCCAGGAAATCGACAAACCTGCGGCCGTCGTTGCTCCTTTGCAGATGAAGGAGCTGGCCGCCCAGCTGGGGCTCCCGCTCGACCAGATAGACGCCGAAGCCCTGGCGTGCCGCTTCAAGGGCCGCGGTCATGCCGGCCAGCCCACCGCCGACCACGAGGAGCTTCGAGTCGACGGTAAATTCCATCTCCTGCAGCGGTTCGCCGGCGGTGGCGTTGGCCACCGCCATGCGGGTGAGACGCTTGGACTTCTCGGTGGCAAGCCCCGGATCGTCGGGATGGACCCAGCTGCACTGGTCACGGATGTTGGCCATATCGAAGAAGTATTTATTCAGTCCCGCCTGACGCAGGGTGGACATGAAGAGCGGTTCGTGGGTGGTCGGCGAACAGGCCGAAACCACCACTCGGTTCAACCGGTGTTCCGTGATGATCTCCCTCATCCGCTCCTGGGAATCCTGCGAACAGGTGTAGAGCGGATGCTCGGCGTAGGCCACGCCGGGGAGCGTTTTGGCGTATTCCACGACCTTCTCGACATCAACCACCGAGGCGATGTTGGTGCCGCAGTGGCAGATGAAGACGCCGATGCGCAATTCCTCCCCCGGCAGGATCTGACGTTCCGGCGGCAGGGCCTCGGCGGTGATGAGGCTGCCCCGCGCTGCGGCAAGACTCGCCGAGGCGGCTTCGGCCGCGGCCGACGCCTCGCACACCGTTTCCGGGATGTCTTTGGGTCCCTTCACCGCGCCGCTGACGAAGATCCCTGGCCGGGAGGTGGCAAGCGGCTGGTAGCCGTCGGTCACCACGAAGCCGTAGCGGTCGAGATCGATCTCGAGTTTGCCGGCCAGTTCCTTGGCCTTTTGCGGCACCTGGATGCCGACGGAGAGTACGACCAGATCGAAGGTCTCCGCTTGCCGCTCGCCCGAGCCGTCGACATACCGCAGTTCCAAGTCGCCCGTCACCGGGTCCTCAAAGATCCGGCTGACCATGGCCCGGATAAAGCGGACCTTATGGTCCTTGGCCCTCGTCACGTAATTGTCGAAGTTCTTGCCGAAGGAACGCATGTCGATATAGAAGATGGTCGGCTCGATACTGGCGTCGTGCTCGCGGGCGATGAAAGCCTCTTTGGTCGCATACATGCAGCAAACCGACGAACAGTAGTCGCGGTCGCAGGAATGGTCGCGGGAGCCGACGCACTGAATCCAGGCGATCTTCTTCGGATGCTTGCTGTCGCCCGGCCGCGACACCGTGCCGGAGGTCGGCCCGGAAGCGGACAGCAGCCGCTCAAACTCGATGCTGGTGACAACGTTTTTGTAGAGCCCGTAGCCGAACTCGCCCCGCCGCCCGGCGTCGAAGACCTCGATGCCTGGCGAAAAGATCACTGAGCCGATGGCGATTTCGGTTTCCTCCTCGCGGTGGTCGTAGTGAATCGCCCCGACCCCGCAGAGCGAACCGCAGATGCCGCAGGCCCCGGTATTGAGGCGCACGCAGCTCTTTTCATCGATCACCGGCACCCTCGGCACCGCCTGGGGATAGTGAATATTTATCGGTTTGCGGCCGTTCAGCCCTTCATTGAAACTATTGAGGAGCGGCCGCGGCGTCTTGTTGGTGACCTGGTCGATCGACAGGAAATTCACCGGACAGACCGATGCGCAGGCCCCGCAGACCTGGCAGATGTCGACCCCCGCCTCGATGCCTTCCTCAACCATCTTGAGCGCGCCGATGTTCATCACCTTATCGCAGGTGACGGCGCAGAGACCGCAGCGGATGCAGTCCTTTTGCTCGGTGCCGGCAAACTCCTTCTTCAGGAGCTGGGACCGGGCCTGGACCGCTGCCCCGAGACTCTTATCGAGGTCCGGCGCGTCGGCAATGGCAATCGCTTTGAATTTGTCCGGACAGGCGAGAAAGCAGGCGCCGCAGCCGGTACATTTCTCCTGGTCGATCACCGCCACCTGTTTTTTCTCCCAGCTGACCGCGCCGTGCAGGCAGGCCTTGTGGCAGCCGCCGCACATCCCGCAAGCGGTAGTTTCGACGGAGAAAGTCCATTTATGCGACGTCACCGGCCTCGGCAGGCCCGGCCCTTTGATGATGCTCTTCTCCTTGGCCCGAGCCCTGGTCTTCTTCTCGCCTTCCGCGGGCAGCGCCGGGAAATGGGAGATCTGGGTGACCGGACAGACGATCTCGCACAGGCCGCAACCGGTGCAGGCCTTGATGTCGACGTAGCGGGCATGACGGACCACGGTGGCGGTGAAATGCCCCGGCTCCCCGGTCAGACCCTTCACCTCGCTGTGGGTGAAGAGGTCGATATTGCGGTGCCGACCCACCTCGACCAGCTTCGGCGAGACAATACACATCGAACAGTCGTTGGTGGGGAAGGTCTTGTCCAGCTGGGCCATCTTTCCGCCGATGGCCGGCGAACTCTCCACCAGATATACCTTGATGCCGGCATTGGCCAGATCGAGGGCCGACTGCATGCCGCTGATCCCGCCGCCGATGACAAGGACAGCCGCGGTGGGATGCTCTGTTGATCCTGAAAATCCGTCGAGGTTTCCTTTCATGCCGGACCCTCCTTTTTCATGGTCGATGCGCTGAAGATTCCGGTGAGCACTCCCGGCGGGACGAGATGCGCCCGCTGCTGTTTAGAGGGATAGGTGCCGCTCATGGCCGCCTCTATCAGCTCGGTGACAAAGAAGACCGGCATGTCGCCAACGCCTTCCACGGCCGGCTGCCGGCTCTCGACGTTGGCCTGGCACATCGGGCAGTCGGTAACCATGGCCGTGGCCCCCGCCCTCTTGGCCGCCCGGACGATATCGCCAACCAGCTTTTCCGAGATATCGGGTCTCGCCATGGTGAGACTGCCGGAGCAGCATTCGGTGCGATGAGACCAGGCCACGGGTCTTGCGCCAATGGCCGCGACGATCGATTCAAGCGTGGTCGGCATCTCCCAGCGCGGGGCGTCGGTGACCCGGGGGTTGCGGAGCGACAGGCAGCCGTAGTAACAGGCGATGGGCAGGTCGGCGAGGTTCCTGATAACTCTCGCCTCTATGGCCGCGAGGATCTCCGGCCTGGCGAGAAAGGAACTGATATGAACGATCTGAAAATCGCCGCTGAACCTTGCGACATCCCAGAAACCGGGATCGGTGCGCAGGGCCTTGTCCGCCGCCTTCAGCCGCTGATAGCAGGCGGCGCAGGGGACGAGGATATCGCAGCCGATCTCCGCCGCCAGCAGCAGGTTACGGATAGGCAGACGCATCCCGATCTCATGATCGGTCATATGGGCGGAGGAGGCGCCGCAGCAGTTCCAATCAGGAATTTCAAGCAGGTCGATATCGAGAGCCCGACAGACGTCCCGAACCGACCGGTCATAATCGAGCGCCGTTCCTTCGAGGGAACAACCGGGGTAATAGGATAATTTCATCGGTCATACTCCTTTCCTTTGCCGGCAAAAATTTCTTTTACTTCCGATTTTGCCTTGATCGAATGGGGTAAAAGCTTCAGTTTGCCCTTCATGAACATGGAGAGGCCAAGCCGCATGTCGCCCATCAGATCGCCCGACCGAATTTTATAGTTGCCGATCATGCCGATCTCCCAGGCCCGGCCCCAGCTGCGGATCGACCCGAGCATGGCCTGGTGGAAGAGAGGAATGCGCGGCTCGGCGGGAGCAATGCCTCTTCGGAGCGCCAGTTCCCGCAGGACATCCATGAGGCCGGCGATCTCTATTTCGTTCGGGCATCTGGTGGCGCAGGTCTCGCAGGCCGCGCACAGCCAGATGGTGTGGCTGTTCAGCAGCTTCTCCTCCTGGCCGTAGGCAGCGAGCCTCACCGCCTCCATAACGTTTATGTCGAAAAAGTCCCCGACCGGACAACCGGAAGAACAGCGCCCGCACTGGTAGCAGGCCTGCACATCGATATTCCTGTCTTTGAGTTTCCTGAGGAATTTCTCGCTTCGCTCATCGGGTGAAATGCAGGTATTATCCATGGTTTTCTCCAGTCAAATTTTCCATGACGACAGGAAATCGTAAGGTAAAGACGGTTCCGGCGGGCGACGAGGACGTCACGCGGATAGAACCTTTATGCTCCTTGACGATGGCATAGGAGACGGATAAACCAAGACCGGTCCCATCTCCCGTCGCCTTGGTGGTGAAAAAGGGATCGAAGATCTTTTCGAGCAGTTCGTCCGGGATCCCCGGTCCGGTGTC
This sequence comes from Desulfobacterales bacterium GWB2_56_26, assembly GCA_001799365.1. Taxonomy (GTDB): domain Bacteria; phylum Desulfobacterota; class Desulfobulbia; order Desulfobulbales; family Desulfocapsaceae; genus Desulforhopalus_A. The sequence goes on from MGTI01000110.1 coordinate 9,369, forward strand.
CTCGATGGCCACTTCGTTTATGTCCTTGTTGGCGCGGGTCCTGCTGGTAATCCGTATCCGGCCCCTGCCTTCCATGGCTTGGGCGGCATTGACGACGATGTTCATCACCACCTGGTTGAGCCGGATCGAATTGCCGTAGATGGGTGGCAGGTCCGGATCGAGCTGGCGGATGATGGCGATGTTGGTAAACAGCGGCTGATGCTGAAGGATTGTCAGGGTCTTCTGTACCACATCGTTCAGATCGACCAGTTCCATCTCGTAGGTGTTCTGGTGCGAGAACTCCAGGAGGTCGGCGACGATCACCTTGCAGCGCTCCGCCTCGTGGATGATGGTTTGCAGATCGTCCCGCAGGGGATTATCCTCGCCCAGCTCTTCCTGCACCAGATTGGCATAGAGCATGATTCCCGACATCGGGTTGTTGATCTCGTGGGCGACACCTGCAGCGAGGCGCCCGAGGCCCGCCATCTTCTCCGACTGCATGAGCATCTGGTGGGTCTGTTCGAGATCCTCCTCGATCTGCTGCAGGGCCCGCAGATCGGTAAAGAGTCCGAAGGTGGCGATTTCCTTATCGTTGTCGTAGATGATCCCGCCGGAAAAGCTCACCGGGATGTCGGTGCCGTTTTTATGCTTGACGATCAGCTTATGGCGCAGGAGCTTACCCTTGCCGCCGAAATCGTTGCTGCGCATCCGCTTGATGATCTCGTAGGCCACGCCCTCGTTGTACAATTGCGTAACGTGCAGGATTTTGGTGTCTTCCTCGTCATAGCCTAAAAGGTTCTGCGCGCCGGTATTGAACAGCATGATCCGGCCTTTCATGTCGGAGGCGATGATACCGTCCACCGAACTGTCGATGAGATTGTGGAAGAAGGCGTTGCGCCGTCTCAATTCTCCTTCGAGAATCTTCTGCTGCGTGATATCGATGAGATACAGCAGATAGTATTCGGGAGAGGAGGGAGGATAGACGACCATGCCGGTCATGATGCAGCGGTCGTCGTTGTGGGATAATTCTATTTCGTGCCGGATTTTCCAGCCGCTCTGATGAATTTCCGTCTGGAAGTGCTCTTCGATGCGGTCAAAGAGGATGGCGTTTCTCTTGCCGAGAATCTCGCTGATCAGGCTGCCGGTAAGGCTGCCGTAGGGCACGCCGATGAACCGGCTGGCCGCAGGATTGGCATGGA
>MGTI01000110.1:10567-12839 GCA_001799365.1 Desulfobacterales bacterium GWB2_56_26
CTACGATCACTCCATTCGGCGTCTCCTGGAGAATGACCTGGAGATACTGGTTGGGGGCCACACTGTACATCGACTCCCTAAGATTCCTGTCTGCCGGCGACTGGACGAGGTTGGTCATAGCACCTCGCTATCGACCAATGATATCCAGAAATTCCGGCAGCTTATCCTTTAATCCTATGGCCAGCAGGACGATGCCGTCGCCCATCGGGGCGAGTTCCTTGCAGAGATCGGCTGCGACCTGCATGCCGGCGTCCTTTTTTACCGGCGCCTGCATCATTTTCTTCAAAAATTCGTTGGGAATGGACGGCACTCCCGGCAGGTTGTTGAGGTAGCGGATCATGGTCACCGACTTCAGAAACATCACCGAGGTGTAGAGCTTGATCTTTGTCTCCTCGGCAAAGGGGAGGAACTGCTCGATGATATTGATGTCGTAGCTGGGCCCGAGCGTTACCGACTGGACGCCGTACACCGCAAGTTTCTTGAAGTATTCCGCCCGTTCCCGATTGAGATTGACGTCGTCGGAAAGCTCGATGGCCACTCCCACCTGAAAATCCGTCGCCCCGTCGAGGGACTCCCCGGCCAGGTCCCTGCCGCTGTTGAGGGCGGCGACACACTGCAGCATCGATTCCAGATCGAGGTCGCCGCTGGTCCTGGCCACCGGCTGATCCCCCTCGGCCGGATCGTGCCCCTCCTTGATGACGATCTTTTTAATCCCCAAGGCGGCGGCGGACAAGAGATCGGCCTGGAAAGAGATCCTGTTCCGGTCTCGGCCGGTTATAATCATCTCCGGCTCATAGCCTTTGTCCTGGAGCGCGAGGCAGGGAGCTATCGGCGACATGCGCATGATGGCATGTTCGCAGTCGGTAACCCGAACGGCGTCAACCCTGCCCCTCACCTGCAGGGCGGTGTCGACGAATCCTTGCAAGTTGACCCCTTTTGGAGGATCCATCTCGGCGATTAGCGAAAACTTTTTTTGAGCGGGAGAACTGATTTCTTGTGCGGCGTCCATTGAACCTCCTGTAAGATGAGTAAAATGAATTGCCTTCTTCAGGGAGAGTGGAGATCGAGCGCGTCGATGACATGGAAGACGAACGAGAGAGCGATCATGAAACGGTCGTCTCATGGTCATCAATTTCATTTAACTAATAATTCAAATTGTTTTCAAGATAAAAAAATCCGCTTTATAAATGTACATCGACCAGATGCCGATTTTCAAGACCTGCCCAATGTGCGAGAGGAAATGGGAGAACCGGGAGAGTTTTCTGGACGATCCCGAGCTGGAATTCATCGGATATCAGGCGGACTTTGGGCTGCCGGAAGACGGGCTGTTTTATTTCACCCATGAAGCCGCCGGATGCGGCTCGACCATGGCAGTCAAGGTGGAGTTTTTTCTTTCACTCTACGCCGGCAAACGCTACACCGACATCAAGATGTTGTCAAAAGAGTGCCCTGGCTACTGCCTGAACCGCGATCTGCTGCAACGCTGCAAAGCCCGCTGCCGGTATGCATACGTCCGAGAAGTATCGCAAGTCATTAAGGATCGCATGAAAAATATCCTTTGACGGGTCTGTTAAAACGGACTGACCCGGCTGCAGTCAATGGCGCTGTTCGGGATGAAAACGCGGACCTTCTCGCCGATTGAGGGCCGTTCCAGACGATAGCGATCCATAGCCAGAAACTGCACCAGCTTCACTCCGACGTCTACGGTGAGACGGATCTGGCCGCTGTCCTGTTCCAGGCCGGTGACGTGACCGCTCAAATAATTGCCGTCCGCCCGACCTTTATCCGGATTCAACAGGATTGCGGCGGGATCGAAATGTACTTTGACCACCGAAACGTCCGTCGGAAAGATAGGGGCGGGAAGGGTTAAGGTGAGCTGCCCGGTCAATTGACAGGTGAGGCTGTCTCCGCGCCGGCTGGTGATGGTTGCGCGGAAGATGTTTTCGCTCACACCATCCGAAAGCGTGCCGTGCTGGAGCAGCAGGGTATGGTGGGCAAGCCGTTGGCCCTGCGACAGATAGTGGGTGGAAAAGATGATCGAGGTCCTGTGCTCCCTGTTGATCCGCTCGATGATCCCGAGGATGATTTCCTGATTTTCATTGTCGACGTTGGCGGTCGGCTCGTCGCAAAGCAAAACCTCGGGCTGCAGCACCAGGGCTCGGGCCAGGGCTACCCGCTTTGTCTCTCCGCCTGAAAGGCCTCTCGCGTTGTAGTCTATAAAGCTGGTCATGCCGACCAGATCGAGAGCTTCGCCAATCCTTCGTCGCCGCTC
>MGTI01000111.1:0-8113 GCA_001799365.1 Desulfobacterales bacterium GWB2_56_26
TCGACGAAAGCAACGGCGTGCTGATCGATGATACATCCGCCGATTTTTTTCTTGGCCTCGAAATCGACGAAAGCAACGGCGTGCTGATCGATGATACATCCGCCGATTTTTTTCTTGGCCTCGAAAAAGTCATGGCAGAAAGGGCAAAATACAAATCCGCCGCCATTCTGGCAAATGCCCTGAAATACCACAGGGATACCATTTCCAGGGAACTGGAACGGTCAATGCTCGAGAAGATCGGCTTTTCGGAGACTGATGAAGGCCGTGTACTGGCGGAGTGGAGGGGACAGTGATAAAAATGAATTATGATGCGGCCATACGAAATATCCTGATTACCGTACCCCGTCTGCATGAGCAGGGAGGCGTCTCGGGCTTTTACCACGCCGTCCTCCCCCATTTTCAACCGGGGCTGGTCACGCCGCTGCAGGTCGGGGGCGGGAGAGGGGTACTGAGTCCGCTGATGGACCAGCTGCATTTCCGGGATGCCATCAGGAAGGAGCCGGATCTCGTTCTTGTCAATCCGTCCCTCTGCTTCAAATGCCTTGTTCGGGACGGGCTGTTTGCCTGGCAAACAAAGGAATCCTGTCGGCCTTTGGTTGTTTTCTGGCACGGCTGGAACAGGGATTTTGAGCGACAGATCTCAACCAGATATCGCGGATACTTTCTGCGGACATTCGGGCGTGCCGACGCCTTCATTGTCCTGGCCCGGGATTTCGAACGGAAGCTCCGGGAATGGGGGGTGGAGAAACCGGTTTTCTGCAGCACTACCGCAGTCGAAGAAGAATTGCTGGATGGCTTTTTCGTCGAACGGAAAGGGAAGGAATTTTTCGCGGAGAAAACCAGGAAAATCCTTTTTCTTGCCCGGCTGGAAAGATCCAAGGGAGTTCTCGAGACGGTCAAGGCAGTGAAAATCCTGCTGGACCAGGGGCAGTCGGTCTTCCTTACCGTTGCGGGGGACGGCCCGGTCCGTCAGGAACTGGAAACCCTCTCGCGAACCCTGAACCTGGGGCCCCGGCAGGTGATGTTTACCGGGGATGTCCGGGGAGAGGACAAGTCGCGGTTGTTCCGCGACCACCATATCTATTGCTTTCCCACCTCCTATGGCGAGGGGTTGCCGACGTCGGTGCTTGAGGCTATGGCATTTGCAATGCCCGTGGTCACCAGCCATGCGGGCGGCCTGGCCGATATGTTCGAAGACGGGAAGATGGGGAGGGTCGTTTGTACCAACACACCTGAGGAGGTCGCTGAATGTCTTGCGCAGCTCCTCGACAATCCTGAAAAAATGGCGGAAATAGCCCGTTTCAACGGGGAGTATGCCAGAAAACATTTTATGGGCTCTGTTGTCAAAAACCGCCTGATGGCGATTTACCAGGCGGTCCGATAACGCTGCCGTGCCGATCCAGGCGCGGAATCCTTTTTTAAGGCTGGGAGTCATGAAAAATGTTCCAGCGATCATAGAACGGTTGCGCACCAATCTGCGGCAGGAAGATTATGCCGGTCACGACGTCTTCGATGGCCTGAATTCACGGTTTCTGCGGGCGACCGGGTGGGACAGGTACCCCCTGGTGCGTCTGGCCTGGATACAGTTGTTCAAGAGATCCCCGGTCAACTTCCGCTGGATAGCCGGTGTGCCCAAAAAGCGAAATCCCAAGGGCATAGCCCTGGTTGTCCTGGGGATGATGGAAGAGTTCGAGAGAACGGGGGAGGGTGCGCTGCTCGAGGAAGCGGCGGACCTGGCCCGCTGGCTGCTGCAAAACCGCTGTATGCCTGACAAGTGGAAAAACCACTGCTGGGGATACCATTTTCCCTGGGAAGCCCGGGCCTTCTATGTGCCGGTCGGCACCCCCAACATCATCACGACCTGCTATGCGGTTCGCGCCCTCCTGGCCCTGCACCTTCACGGCGGGCAAGGCGAACTGCTGGAAGCCGCGTGCGATGCCGGGCGATTCATTGTCGACCGGCTCTATACCGAATATGGCGGCAGACGGTTTTTTGCCTACATCCCGGGTGAACGCGCCTTTATTCACAATGCGAGCCTCTGGGGGGCGGCGGTGGTGGCGGAGATCGGCCGCCGGGTCGGCGATGCCGAAATGAAAGATCTGGCCTACAAGGTCTGCATGCAGTCGATACGCGAGCAGAGTGCCGAGGGTGGCTGGGTCTACGGCGGCAGGAGCCATCACGGTTTCATCGACAGCTTTCATACCGGCTACAACCTCGAGGCGCTGCATATGGCCCGCAGGTCGCTCGGCACCGGCGATTTCGACGCCGCCCTGGAAAAGGGCCTGGCCTACTATCGGCGGAACTTCTTTCTCGAAGACGGTACCCCCAAATACTACAACGATTCGATCTACCCGCTCGACATGCATGTGGCGTCCCAGGCGGTTTTGACCTGCCTCGGGGTAGGCAGGACCGAAGAGGACAGTGTCCTGGCCGAAAAGGTCGTCGGGTGGTCGGTCGCCAATATGTACATCGAGCGGTCCGGGACTTTTAGATATCAGATAACGAGGTGGTACAAAAACAATATCCGTTACATGCGCTGGACCCAGGCCTGGGCGTACTACGCCCTGGCATATTACCTCAACAGCAAGGCCGGAGGTGAACATGGAAAAGATCGAAATGCTTGGCATAGAGATGCATTCCGCGACGATGGCCGAGACGGTTGCCTGGCTTGATACACGGATTGCAGAACGGAAGTTTACCCAGCATGTCGTTGTCAATGTTGCAAAAATTGTCAATATGCGGCGCGATCGCATTCTCAGCGATTCGGTGCGGTCGTGCGATATCGTCAACATCGATGGAATGGGGGTGGTCTGGGCCGCCCGACTGCTTGGCCATGAGGTCCCGGAAAGGGTTTCGGGAGTGGATCTCTTCTCGGAACTTGTGCGCCTCGCGGCAGTGAACGAGTACCCCGTCTTTTTATTGGGAGCGAAAGAGGAAGTCGTCGAGAAGGTTGTTCACACCTTGCGGAAGCGGCATCTAGCCTTGAAGATTGCCGGGTATCACCACGGGTATTTCTGGGAAGATGAAGAAGCCCTGGTCCAGAAAATCCATGACTCGGGAGCACGACTGCTCTTTGTGGCAATCACTTCGCCAAAGAAGGAAAATTTTATCAACCGCTGGAAAGACGACCTGGGCGTCGATTTCGTCATGGGCGTTGGCGGCACCTTCGATGTCGTGGCCGGCAGAGTGAAGCGGGCGCCGGTATGGATGCAGAAGTCCGGGTTGGAATGGCTGTATCGGGTGATTCAGGAGCCGAGGCGAATGTGGAAGAGATATCTGGTAACGAACTGCCTGTTTGCCGCGATGATGTTCAGGGAAAGGCTGAGAGTGAGGAAATACGGGCTGCATGGGGGCTGAATGCCGGTATGGTGCCGGCGGCAACTGTTCAGCTCGATCAAGGGGAGCGATCTGTTTGTTCCGGTTCGGCGACAGGAATTAACGGCGCCCGGTAAGGAGAAAACTGCATGAAAGAACACAAGACGACGTCTGAAAGTTTGGGTAGCAATTCCCCGACATCATCTGGTGACGCAGCGTCCGGGCTGTACTTGCCGGTGCGCCAGAGCAGTGTCTGGGTAATTGCCCGCCTGGGCGTTTCAATGACCATCGGCGTCGTTGTCACAACCTTCATCATTCGCAGCCTGAGCGTGACGGAATTTGGAATATATACCGTTCTCTATTCCCTGCTCGGGCGCCTGATCCTGCGGGGGTTGATCCTGCGAATCCTGCTGTCGGCCTTGACCGTGGGAGTGATCCTGGCGCTGCACGGGCCCATAGGCCGCCTCCTCAAGCTCGACAACTTCCTCGATTATTACACCATCTTTGCCTTCGGCACTGTATTCTGCCTGGAATCAACCCTTCTGACCAACGCCCTGCATTCCCTCTTCCTCCACAAGTATTCGGTTATTGCCGGCACGCTCTACACTATCTTTCGCGGCGCCTGTGTCTTTCTTCTCCTGAAGATGGGCTGGGGAATGAAGGGCGTGCTCTGGGCTGAGGTGGCCTCCTGGGGGATGTCGACGGGATTGCAGTGGCTGTTTTATCATCTCAAATTCGTCCGACTGCACCGGACGACGGAAAAAAAGGCTCTCCCCCTTCGCCGTTACGCCAGGTATGCGGCCTATTCCTCCCTGAACGAAGTGGGCAGTTCCATTCTGGGCGTCTCGACCGATTTCTTCATTATCACCGCCTTTCTCGGTCCGGGTGCGGTGGCGCTCTATGCATTTGCCGAACGCGTTATCAGAATGTTCGTCAATTGCCTGCCTCATGTTGTTCTGATCGACGTGATCCGGCCCACTTTCTTTACCAAGTACGCCGAAAGTGGAAAAAAAGAGCACCTGGCCGACATGTTCAACCTGCTGCTGAAAATCGGGGCCTTTTCGGTCTTTCCCCTGGCGGCGGGGATGTTCGTACTTGGAGACAAGATGATCGCCATCATTTTCAAGCCGGACTACCTGCCTTGCCAGCCTATCCTCTGGGTGTTGCTGATATCTCTGGTGATCAACGTATTTGCCACTCCCTCCGGGCTGGTGCTGCTGGCCCTCGAACGAGTCGAGATCGGGTTGTACTCCAAGGTGTTCGCCATCTACAACGTCGTTGCCGAAATCCTGGTGATCCAGCGTTTCGGCGTATTGGGAGTGGTCGTCGTCACCTGCTCGGCCGTGTTGATGAAAAACCTGTTTTCCTTCTATTTCATGAAAAAGTACTCGGGCGTGCAAATCCAATGGCGCTCATTGTTTTTGCTTGCCGGCAACGCCTGTGTCATGGCGGCGGTGATCTGGCCTTTGCGGCCCTTCATTACCGGGCCTGTTTCATTGGCCATGACCGCCGTTTTCGGGGCGGGCGTTTATCTGGTTTGTGCATGGCTGAACAAGGCATTCAACGGGCAGGAACGGATATGGCTGAACAAAATTCTGCCGAAGCCCGTTTTCTGCTTCTAAGCCGTCCCTTATGCGAAAGGTGCAGCCAATGCGGACCGTTAAGTTAGCTGTTCTCGTTCAAGGCAGCGTCGTCCCGTCATCGCGCTTCCGCATCCTCCAGTATCTGCCGACTCTGGAAAACTATGGTATAGAGTGCGAGGTCTATGCGCCGGCTTTTCCTCCCGGCGGTTTCGCCCACCGGATTTTCCCCTGGAAGCTTTATCACTTCGTCAAGCATGGTTCGCAACTGCTGCTTTACCTGCCGCCACGATTTGCCCAGCTGCGAAGGATCGACCGGATGCGGTATGACGCGATCTTTGTGCAGAAGCCCCTGATGAGATGGCCTCCCTTGCCGGTTCTGGAGCAGTTCCTGAGCAGGCGCGGACACCGCATCATCTTCGACCTGGACGATGCGGTCTACGCCAAATCGGCAATGCAGAGAAAGTATATCGACCAGGTGGTGACTCTCTGCAGTTGCGTGATCGTCGGCAACAAAAGCCTGGCTGAGGAGCTGTCGCATGCGGGGAACAAGATAGCGGTGCTGCCGACGACCGTTGATGAATCCAGGTACAGGCGGGTGCTGAAAACCGACTCGGACACCGTCTGCCTTGGTTGGACAGGCACGTCCTCCAACTTGAAGTATCTCGTTCGGATCGCGCCGGCCCTCGAACGGCTTTCCTCGAACCCTGCGGTGAAGATCAAGGTGATCAGCGATCTCGACCATGTTCCGGCGCTCGGTCATATCGCCAATATCGAGTTCTGTCGCTGGAACATGAAGCAGGAGATTGCTCAGCTCTCGGAGATCGACATCGGCCTCATGCCACTCACCCAGGACTTATGGGCGCAAGGCAAGTGCGGCTTCAAACTGATTCAGTACATGGCCCTGGGTATTCCTTCGGTCTGCTCGCCGGTGGGCGCCAATGCCGAGATCGTCCGGGACGGGCAGACGGGATACCATGCGGATACCGAGGAGGCCTGGGTCGAGAAGCTGGAGATGCTGGTCCGGGACCGAGCCGCACGAACAAAAATGGGCGAGAATGCCCTGGCGGTTTTCAGGGAACGCTATTCTCTCGCGCATAATGCCCGGATACTTGCCGGAATAATACGGGACGCCTGTTCCCTCGACAGGTTTCGCCGCCCTGAGGCAGCGGCGGCGAGGCAGGAGCGCGGCGAACCCGGCGCCAGGGCCGCCGGGTCGGCTTTTCGGAAAGAGCAGGGTCGGAAATCTTGAGGCAGCTTGGCGGAAGTGGGAGAATATCATGCGACACGATTATTCGGAAAGCCTGTTGGTCCATTTTCGGCGGGTCGAGGCCTTGCGGGCCGAGGCGCTGGAATGCAAGGCAATCGATCTGAATGCCCGGCAGCTCTGTGACCTGGAGTTGCTGATGAACCGTGGACTCTATCCCTTGTCCGGTTATATGGGGCAAACCGATTATGAATCGGTGCTGGCACGGATGCGGCTGGCGGACGGCACTGTCTGGCCGATACCCATCTGTCTCGATGTGACCGAGGCGGAAGCCGGTAGATTCATCCCGGGAGAAAGGGTGGCGCTGAACGATCAGGAGGGTTTCCTGCTGGCGATCCTGACAGTTGAGGAAATCTGGAAACCCGACAAAGCGGAAGAGTCACTTGCCGTGTATGGCACCGACGATCCCGCGGCTCACCCGGAAGTGATGCATCTGTATGATCGGGCAGGGAACTGGTATATCGGCGGCAGGCTTGAAGGTGTGATGCTGCCTATCCACTATGATTTTCAGCATCTGCGGCTGAGTCCGTCGGAAACGGTCCGGGCTTTTACCGTGAACGGCTGGAGGCGGGTCCTCGGTTTTCATACCGATGGATATTTGCACTGCGGCCATCGTGAGATGGTCATAGCTGCAGCGCGCGAGACCGGATCGGCCATTTTCATGCAACCGGTTGCCGATCTCAGCCATCCCGGCAATCGCAACTACTACACCCAGATTCGATGCTATCAGGTCTTTACGGAAAAGTTTCCGGCAAACATGATCAAGCTTGGCCTGACGCCGTATGCCAGCCGGAAAGCCGGGCCGAGGGAAGCGCTCTGGCAGGCGATCATTCGGAAGAATTTTGGTTGCAGCCATTTCATGGTTGCAGAGGACCATGCAGATCCCTTTGCGGGTGGCGAAGGGGAGAGGGTGTTTTATCCGCGTGGTGCGGCCCAGCAAATGGTCGCCGAATATTCCACAGAGACCGGCATAGCCATGGTTCCCCAACGGGAGATGGGGTACCATCAGGAATTGAGGAAGTACGTCAAACTCGAACAGTTTTCCCATGAAAAAGTTGAAACAATCTCCTCCAGGGAACTCCGGCGCCGGCTGGTATGCGGTGAGGATATTCCGGTATGGTTTTGCTATCCGGAGGTAGTCGATCAGTTGCAGTGCTCCTTCCCTCCGCGTTCGAAACAGGGCTTCACCATCTTCATGACCGGTCTATCCGGTTCCGGCAAGTCGACCATTGCCAAGGTTTTACTGGTCAAGTTCATGGAGATGTGCGACAGGCCGGTGACACTTCTCGATGGGGATATCGTGCGTCGGAATCTCTCCTCGGAGCTGAGTTTTTCACGAGAGCACCGTAATCTCAATATTACCCGCATTGGTTTTGTCGCAAGTGAAATCACCAAGAACGGAGGGATAGCGCTCTGTGCCCCGATTGCCCCTTACGGCGAATCGCGCCAGGCCAACAGGGAGCTTATTTCGCGCTACGGCGGCTATATCGAGGTATATGTATCGACCCCGCTGGAGGTCTGTGAACAGCGCGACAGAAAAGGGTTGTACGCCAAGGCTCGAGCCGGGAAAGTGAAGGGCGTGACCGGGGTGAACGATCCATATATTCCCCCCACGAATCCCGAGTTGACCATCGACACCTCCAAAATCACGCCAATGGAAGCGGTGCAGGAGATTTTGCTGTATCTGGAGGAGCAGGGTTTTATTATTTGAGAGGCAAGGACGATATCCTCAAACACTTGAAGTGATTGCAGTCGAAAGAAGTCCACCGTCTACTTCTCCATGCTGACCTGTTGGGTTATCGGCCGGAGAAGGACCCGTAGCGGAAGCTGACGCCGCCTACCTTGATGGAAAAGGACACGCCGCCGAGCCCCCCGAAAAATCCGGAAGATCCGCCGCCCGGCCCCGGTACGCTGATGGGCGGATAGGGATCCTCCGTGGCCCCCGCGAGCA